>NZFX01000029.1 GCA_002689385.1 Phycisphaerae bacterium | reverse complement strand
CCCGCGGTACCGGTATAACCAGTACGCCGGTTTAGCAAACCGGTGCCTTCAGCCGCTCGGCCACCTGTCCAGAGGGATTTCTGCAGTAGTGACAACAAAAGTGTCAACATATCCTCGTTTCGTGAACAGGAAGTTTACCATAGATTCATAGAAGGAAAAAAGCAGACGGTGCGTGCGGATGGGTCCCTTGCTGTTACTCGCACGGTCCCCAAGAACCGATATAGTTCTAACATTCGTGTGAAACAGGGAATGCCATTGTAAAAGTTGACCCACACTCTGCGCTGCTTTCAACCGATACAGAGCCATGATGAAGCTGAGCCACATGCTTTACGATTGCTAAACCTAGGCCTGTTCCTCCACTGTTCCTACTTCTGCCACTATCAACTCTGAAGAATCTCTCAAAAAGACGATCGTGAAGATGTTGGGGAATACCTAGTCCTTCATCTTTTACAGACAAAAGGATTCGATCGCCTTTTTGCTTCGCGACGATGGATACCATACCCTGAGGTTTTCCATACCTCATTGCATTCTGGACAAGATTTAAAAGAGCTTGAATCACAAGTTGCTCAGAGCAATTGATGCGCAAAGAATCCTGTACCTCTGCAACTATTCTGACCTGCACTTCGCTTCGCTCAACCTCAACGTCTTGTAACACTGCATCGACAATGTGTTGAACTTCTGAAGATACAAACATTGGAAAATCCTCCACATGTTCGATCTGTGAAAGTTTCAAAAGATCTTCAATAATATTTTCTAAACGTAGTGCATTCCGTTCGATAATTGCAAGCGCATCGCTTGCAGCAGCATCCTTAGATACGCATTCTTGTAGAGTTTCTACGTACCCTTTTATAGATGTAATCGGAGTTCGCAACTCATGTGATACATTTGCTGCAAAATTGCTCCGCATTACTTCTAACTTACTGACGTTTGTAACATCTTCAAACAAAAGCAAATGACCCAAGCAAACATCATTTTTAGCAAGTAACGGCCGAGTAGTTATCAAAAGTTTCTTATCTGCTTTATCGTTACCAAACAAAACAAAATCAAAATGATGTGGCGAAACATCCGATTCATTGTTTTCAATACATTCCGAAAGTTCTACATGCCGCACAAAATCTTCGATCAATCTACCTTGAGGTTTAACAGAAACAGGCGCTTCAAACAGTTGCAAGAATGAAAAGTTACATAACACTATTTTTTTTGTTCGATCAAGTAACACAACACCTGTATTCATCGATTGTAGCAATCCATCTAGTTGGCTCTGGCAGAGCGAATGCTCAAGAGTGGCTTGTTCCAATTGGATAACCATCTCGTTTAACACACTGTTTACACCTGTCAAATCCCTAATGGGGGTTTCATCAAAACGGTAACTCAGGTTGCCTTGAGAAATCTCGTTAGCGCCATTTTTCATCGAGCGCAAGTTTCGTACAATCGTGCCCCTAACTAGTAGCAAGAGTACAAATGTCAAACAGATAAGAAACAAACCAATCAGAATGAATATAAAAATGCCGCTACTTTGATTAATCAATTGCAATTGATACAACACTGCGAACAACGTAAGGAGTAGAAACTCAACTGTTGCTAACAGAATGGCCAGTTTAAAAAATGAAATGTGAGACAATAACTTCATAAGATTTATCTCTCAGAAAATCTATACCCAACCCCTCGGACTGTCTGAATGTGTTTTCCATATACGCCAAGTTTTTTTCTCAATGAATTCACGTGGACATCTATAGTTCTACTCTGTGAATCATAGCTAGAGCCGTGAATCGACTCGGCTATCTGCGCTCTTGTTTTTACATAACCTGGTCGATTGACAAGATGCTTCAATAGATCAAACTCAGTTCGTGTCAACTCGACCTCTTTATGATCTATAAAAATTTGATGCATTTCATCATTTACTATAATTTGCCCATTTAAAAATGATTGAATATGCGTGAGACTAGATTCGCCTCGACGTAAAGCAGCCCTTACCCTTGCAACAAGCACTTTGGAACTGAATGGCTTAGTAATGTAATCCATAGCTCCTAACTCAAGCCCTCTTACGATGTCCCCCTCTTCACCTAGCGCAGAAATAATGATGATTAGAACATGGCCCAAAGAAGGATTTTTTGCAATTGATTTACATATATCTAGACCTGACATATCAGGCAACATCAAATCTAACAACACCAAAGAGGGCTTCAATTGCTCCAAGCTTTGCAATCCCGATTTGCCATCATTTGCGATAACGACCGTATAACCTGCAGATTCAAGAAAAATTTTCTGCAAATCTGCAATCTCACGCTCATCTTCGATAATCAATACTACGTTCGATGTCATAACTTAAGAATGCCTGACATTTTCACCTTCGACGGCAAAAATAACATCCTCCGCAATATTTGTTGCTAGATCTGCAATTCGCTCAATTTTAGTAGCGATTGTAATGATACTAATTGATGTTGCTGTAAGATCTGCTATAGAGCTTTGAGCCCAAGACAACACTTCTTTTCTCAGTTCATCCACTTCGTCATCTGATTCTCGTACTCTCCGTGCCAGCAATGTATCATCGGAAGCAAGCGATTCTATTACATTTTTAATCATTGCAGTAGTCGAGTTCATCATTCCAAGTAACGCGCTGGGCATAACCACAATATCTTTCGATTTAGATATTTTTGAGCCACGTTTAGCAACTCCTGCTGCTAGGTCTGCCATGCGTTCCAAACTGTTTACTATTCGCATTGTTGCAAGTACAAAACGAAGGTCTGATGCCACGGGATGATCGAGTGCTAGAATCTCTAGGCACTCAGATTCCAAGTCCATTTCCATTGAATTTATGTTCGTGTCATCTACACGAACTTCTTTTGCTAAATCACGGTTCTGTTCTACTAATGATTGAAAAGATCGATATACTTGACTCTCCACTTCACCTGCCATTAACAGAATATCTTTCCTTAATCTAGAGATGCCTTTTTCTATTTTTGTATTCATTTTTACCCAAATCTCCCACTAATGTAGTCTTCAGTTTTTTCTCGTTTTGGATTCGTAAACATAGTTTTAGTATCACCTACCTCGACAATCTCACCATCGCAGAAAAAAGCTGTCTGAGTTGACACCCTTGAGGCCTGCTGCATGTTGTGAGTAACAATTACAATTGTATATCGCTCTTTAAGCCTAAAAATCAATTCCTCAATCTTTGCTGTAGCCCTGGGATCAAGCGCCGATGCAGGTTCATCCATCAACAGAATCTCGGGCTCTACTGCAAGTGCCCTAGCGATACAGAGTCTTTGCTGCTGGCCACCAGAAAGTCCAATCGCTGATTTTTTGAGTCTGTCTTTAACTTCATCCCAAAGTGCAGCATGTTTCAAACTCGTTTCTACAATTTCATCTAACTCATCTTTGTGCAACTTGTAATGTAACCTTGGTCCAAAAGCAACATTTTCGTATATTGATTTTGGAAACGGATTAGGCTTCTGAAAAACCATTCCAACTCTTCTCCGCAAATCAACTACATCCACTTCCCGAGTGAGTAAATTTGATCCATCTAGTTGTATGCAACCTGACGCTCTTGCACCTTCAACCATATCATTCATGCGATTAATCCAACGCAAAAATGTTGACTTGCCACATCCAGAAGGACCAATGAGTGCTGTTACACTTTGGCTAGGTACTTTCAAGTGAATATCCAGCAATGCTTGAAAATCACCATACCAAGCACAGAAATCGCGCACTTCGAGTACTGTATCTTTACTCATTTGATTTTTACCTTTTGAAACTTGTATCGAATGATGGCTGCAGTGCCATTAAAGAGCAATAGTAGAATTAACAAAACAATGATAGCAGCTGCTGCAACAGCATGAAACTCTTCTTGAGGCCTACTAGCCCAATTGTAGATTTGAAGGGGCATCGCGGTAAAATCATCAAATACGTTAGCTGGGGTAAATCGTATGAAAAGAAAGCCACCTATCACAAGTAGCGGAGCTGCCTCACCTATTGCGCGGCTCGTTGATAAGATTGCTCCTGTGAGTATTCCAGGGGCTGCTTGAGGGAGTACTACCTTGCGCACAGTCTCCCACTTGGTAGCACCGATGGCTAACGATGCTTCTCTTAGAGAATTTGGAACTGACCTAATTGCTTCTCTTGAACTGACAATAATGATTGGCAACACTACCAATGCAAGCGTCAAACCACCAACGATTATGCTACTCCCGAGAGGAAGCCTAAAATACCAAAAGGAAGTCGGATCACCAACTTCAACAAATGGGTCATTTACAGTTCCGAAAACGCCGAACATTCGAGCGAACACTGTCAAGCCAAGAATTCCATACACAATTGAAGGGACGCCTGCTAGATTTGAAATGTTTAACTCAATAAATCGCGTCAGTTTGTTTTTTCGAGCGAACTCCTCTAGATAGATTGAAGTAGCAGTCCCAATGGGAATTGCAATGAGAACGCATATAGTGCATACCCATACTGTTCCCCACATGGCTGCTTTTATTCCTGCCTTCTCTGGGTGCCTTGAAGGGTATGATGTTAAAAGATCAAAATCAAGATGGCCTACGCTCTGTTTTGCAATTGTAACTAGAAGGACAACGAGAGCACTAACAGATAAAAACGTTACTGCCACACAAAAACATATGAATAACTTATCTTGAATCTGCTTTGCAGAATGGTTACGTTTCTTTTTGCTATTCATGAATACTCTTCTTTATATTTTTTTGAAACGTTATGTCCAATCCACGTTAACAGTAATGTCATAATGAACAATGTTGCTGCAACAGCATAACTTGACTTATATTCAACTCCGACAGCATCTGTATCGCCTAAAAATATCTGAACCATATACGCTGTCATTGTTTGTACTTGATTGCCTGGGTTCAAAGTCAATTGAGCCAAATTGCCTGCAGCTAGCGCGACAATCATTGTTTCACCTACCGCCCTAGCAATGGACAATAAACAAGCTGACATTACACCTGATAATGCGGCTGGAAAAACAACCTTAAGGGATGTCTCCAACTTTGTGCTTCCAAGTGCATATGCGCCTTCTCGAAGGGAGTTTGGCACGCTTTGAATCGAATCCTCTGACATAGATGTCACGATAGGAATGCACATAATACCTACAGCAATTCCAGCACTTAACGCGTTATAGACATCGATGCCTGAAAAAATAGATTGCAAAGATGGCGTTATAACTGTCAATGCAAAAAAACCGTACACAACAGTTGGGATCCCGGCAAGAATTTCTAACACTGGTTTCAAAACAGCTCTTACTTTAAGAGGCGCATATTCTGCTAGAAAAATGGCTGTAACAATTCCACAAGGTATGGCAATGAGTGCTGCAACGCATGTAACTAGCAATGTGCCACAAATGAGTGGCCAAATTCCAAAATGTTTCTCATTTCCTAACAACGGGGACCATTTGAGACCTGTAACAAACTCTACGAAACTGACTTCAGGCAATGCAAAAAAACTGTAAGCTTCATTGCCTAGTACACAGACAATCCCAATTGTTGTAACAATGGAGATTGTTGCGGCACTAGCAAGAATCATTCGTGCAAATGTATTTTTTACACGTTTTATGGACGGTTTTTTTTGATTCATTTATAAACTGCAGCTAACGCTCCATGCACCTTTTCCCCTTCATCATCGAGAAACTGTGTACCTGTTTTCATAGTTGCAATATTTGACCGTACTCTGTTGTAGATATCTTCTGGGAGTCTTACATACCCAACTTCTTCTGCCATATCTCCAGCATTATCAATGTAGTAATCTACAAATATTTTAACAGCAGGTTTTGCCAATGCTTCTTTATTTACATATATAAACAAAGGGCGGCTAAAAGGGGCGTACTCACCACTTTCTATACTCTCACTGTTTGGCATAACATTAGCCGTGCCGTTATGTACCGCTACAGCTTTTAACTTGTCAGTGTTTTCAAAGAAATATGCACAGCCAAAAAAACCAATACCGCCTTTATCACCAGCTACACCTCTCACTAAAACGTTGTCGTCTTCAGAAACAGACATATCACTACGTATTGAGCCTGTTTTGCCAGCCACAACTTCTTTAAAATAGTCAAACGTGCCCGAGTCTGTGCCAGGAGAATAGAGTTTTAGAGGCATTGCTGGCCATGATGAATCTATGTCTTGCCAAGTTTTTGCGGTCGAACCGTCAAGAAACATTTTTTTAATCTGATCAACAGTCAGGGCATTACACCAATCATTCTCCTTGTTAACCACAATAGTCAATCCATCGTAAGCAACTGGCACTTCGATAAATTCTAGCCCAGCTTCAGTGCATACTTTTTCCTCTGTGGCTTTAATTGGCCTTGAAGCGTCTGATATATCAATCTCGCCTGCTGAGAACCTTTTGAATCCTCCACCAGTACCTGAGATTCCAACAGTAACACGTACCCGAGGAGCTTCTTCAGCAAACTCTTCTGCTACAGCTTCAGTGATTGGGTATACGGTAGAAGAACCATCGATCTTAACCGATCCTCTGAGTTTACTATTGTCATTTGCAATAGCGCTCGTACCAACAAATGCTGTCAAAATAGTCGTCAACAGTAGTTGTTTGTTTGTCATTTTTATGTTTGTCATCTTTTTATCTTGTCCTATATTCTACTTAATCATTTTCATTTTTTGTTAATAGCGGTGCTCCAGACGTACTAGAGCACCGCAATCAAGAGTTAAAAAAGCAATTGCAATTGCGTTCGCAACAACATTTGCCCATCGTTATTGCCCTGGTCTTGTCGCCACCCGTTGCCAGTGCTATCCCAGTCTGCAGATGCAATTCCTGAATCACTAGAGTCCGCTTGTCCTGCAGCAATGCTACTTCCTGCCCAAGCTACATCAGTTGTCCACTTCACTGTATTGCTACCTGATTGAGGCCAATAGTTAAACCCTACACGTATGGCGTCCATGCTATTACTACCATTTGCCCAAGTAGCATTGTTAATCGATCCATTTTGATACTGGGCAAAAAGTTCTACGTTTTCATTTGCCATCACGCCTGCTTGGACTAGCCAGCCATCTGATGACTGCTTATTTGCTCCAGTAAAATCTTTACCTTCTGCTTCAACATAATATGCAAAGAGGTTCCAACCATCGCCTCTCCATGAAGCATCAACAGTCCAACCGCTGCTTTGAAATGCGTCGGCATTTCCATATTCGATATCTGCAGTATTGTCTTGTGTGTTCCTATCAAAATTCTGATATGCCAAACCAAGCAGGAAACCTTCTTGAGCACCATTTTTTGAAGTCAGATAATCAAAATCTTTCCAACCTGCTTCGCCGAATCTCAATTCACCCCTTACAGTCCACGCATTCGTTGGGTCTGCTAAGCCAGCCGTGTTAGATTGGCCTGGACCATCAGTGTACTGCGCTGTTAGACGTACATCATCATTTTTCCAACCAAGTTCGAGTCCTTGCGTCCAACCGTAGGTAAAAGCATTGTCAAGCATGGAACGCTCAACTGTAAGTTGTTTACTCGAAGATACGATGTTTTCTCGAAGGAAACGACCTTTAAATTGACCAAATTTTAACCAACTTCCATTATCCATCTTTTTTGCAATGTACGCATCTTCCGTATTGGAACCGCCATTACGAGACCAAGTCTGAGTAATCTTGTATTGCCAAGAAGGATCAACAACATGACCAGAGAATTTTACTTTGGTTCGGCGTTGATCAAAACCATGCTGCGTATCCTCATTGCCAAGAAGTGTCTGATCATCTGCCTTGTTGTACAACCAGCGAGATTGAATCTGACCTCCAATTTTTAACTTCCAGTTACCGTCTGCTGATTGAAGGTAGGCCCCTCCGTCGTAACCCGCAAGCATATTGCTTCCTTGAAGATTAGAGCGAGTATCAGCGTCACAAAGAACGTCATGCACAAGCCCTCGCACTTCGTGAGCTCGCTGTTCATGTAACCAATTGTCGTTTAGTTTTTCTTCTTTAAGTTCTGCCACTTCTGCACGCAAGTCTTGAACTAAATCCGACAAAGATTGAACATGTGGGTCTTGTGAAACTGACTGTACACCTACTAGTAAAACAGGTATTGTTATTAGCATATCTATAAACTCCTTAATGTTTTATCAAACTAACTTTGAGGAATACTATGGAGCGAATGTTAAGATTCCGTTTACGTTGGATAAATTTTGTGTAAAACTTTCTTTTTTTGTAAACTGCTTCATATAAGTCACTTAGCGCTCAATATCCTGACTTCGAACGAAAGTATCGATGCTCATCATCTACGTTACACACCCAAAAACCTGGTTTTTGCTGCATGAAGGAGTTCTGCGCAACATCAAAACTGGACACACCCTCTTAGAAAATCAACACGTAGTACTTATAGGTGTGATTGCTACCGAGATTTCCTACAGCAACTTAACTGAAGTGAACGTAGCACATAGTTCAACTTTAGTATTCTGCTGATCGAATACTATCAGGCGTAGACCTGTTGTATTGGCTAAGTAGACGCACAAGGGACTATCTAACTCGGTAGTCAAAAAACTGACAGTGACATACCAGATGTTCCCTCGTCTATATATAGATGCCATGTGAGGCCTCCTATTGCTAGGAGGATATGTCAACAAAAGTGTCAACAACTGTGTGCATCCTTGTGACGGGAGCCGCGTTAGCGGCGACTCTAAACGCAGTTTAGAGGGCGGGATTCGAACCCGCGGTACCGGTATAACCAGTACGCCGGT
>NZFX01000028.1 GCA_002689385.1 Phycisphaerae bacterium | reverse complement strand
TCCGAGGCGATTCAAATCCTTGACATTGAAACGCCGGCTATTGGAAGAATGACAACAGGTATCAGCGAACTAGATCGCGTGCTTGGTGGTGGTCTGGTACTTGGAAGCGTCGTCCTCGTTGGTGGTGACCCTGGCATTGGAAAATCAACATTAATGATGCAATCCGCAATTGGCGCAGCGTCAAGCGGTAAGCGCGTCCTCTATGCCACAAGCGAAGAATCAGCGTATCAATGCAAATTGCGCGCGGAACGACTTCTTGAAGGTGAGCAATCAGGTGAACACGGTCTCGACACGCTCTATGTCTTAGCAGACACCGATTTAGCACGAATCACAGCGCAAGCGCTTGAACTCCGCCCAGAGTTACTTGTGGTTGATTCAATTCAAATGGTCTATCGAAGTGATATGGAATCAGTGCCTGGGAGTGTTTCCCAAATACGCAGGTGTTGTCTTGAGTTGGTGTACCTTGCACGGCATTTGCATATGCCAATCATGATTGTTGGGCACGTTACAAAAGATGGGCAACTTGCAGGCCCGCGTGTGCTTGAACATCTTGTTGATGTCGTTTTAAACTTCGAGGGCGATCGCCACTATGCACTTCGCGGGCTTCGTGGTGTGAAAAATCGTTTCGGCACCACGCTTGAAATAGGTTTATTCGAAATGGGGCAACACGGTTTACAAGAAGTTGTTGATGCAGCGGCGTTTCTTGATCCAGATGCACCGCCCCGTGCTGGCGCTGTGGTTTGCCCCGCCATGCATGGGTCGCGCTGTTTATTGATCGAAACGCAAGCATTGGTGACGCAGGGGAACATTGGGCAAGCGCGAAGGCGCGCTTCGGGGCTGGACGGTAATCGTTTTACTATGTTGACCGCCGTGCTTGAACAACATGCTGGATTAAAACTTGCGGACCAAGATATATATGTAAGCACGGTAGGCGGATTGAAACTGACTGAACCGGCGGTGGACCTTGCGCTTTGTCTGTCTATTATTGGTGCGTACAACGATGAGGTTTTACAGCAGGGCGTGTGCGCAATCGGCGAAGTAGGTCTTGGCGGCGAGCTTCGAACGGTTACGCAACTCGAGCAAAGAGTAGCCCAAGCAAGGCGAAGGGGCTACAAAAGAATATTGGTTCCGATAACGCAAGTGTCGGTTGCCGGCGAAAATGCTGTTGGAATGGCTTCAATTAGGGATTGTCACGGTTATTTTCAAAAAAAATCAAATTCTTTACCGTCCAAAACGAGGTTATCGGACGGCAAAAAAGAAGGGATAATAAATTGGCAATAAGTAATGTGTTTACAAGCACTTGCGAGCCATTTCGTATAAAATGTGCTGTTTTTTTTACTCTTTTTATCAGGCGGTGTAGCCAAACTCTCACAAATGGTTATGATTCCGCCTTCAACTATTTGGTCAACGTTGACCGATAGGGAACAATCGTCCGTTCCAACCGTGTAGGTTGGAATGAAGCGGACGGATGGATGGTTAGAACGCGACGCCACGGGAGTCGGTTGATGCGTTCGAAAAACACAGGAGAGATGACACAATGAGTCACCTTTACCTTCTCGGCGTCGCAACACTGACGCTCACAAGTGCTGGCTTTGCCGGTAGCGACACGAACGCTGACCTGCAAGCTCGCCTCGAGGCCGCTGAAGCTCGTATTAACGAACTTTCAGCTGCTACTAACAATAACTGGCTAAACGATACTCGTTCCGACGAAATCCGTAGCCTCGTACACGACGTTCTCGCTGACGCAGACAACCGTGCTAGCTTGCAGGGCTCAGGCTCAACAGCTGGTTACAACGGTGGTTTCACAGTCGGTAGCGCAGACGGCAACTGGTCATTGAAAATGAACGGCCTTGTTCAAACAAGCTGGTCCAACGTTGACGATGAAGCAGCAGACACTGACGGTTGGGGTTTTGATGCAGTCAACTCCTGGATGAACTTCTCCGGTACTGTCGCTGGCGACTACCATTATAACGTTCGTTATAACTGGGATGGAACCAACTTCCTCGGTGAAGCAAGCGACCTCGAATGGGCAAACGTCCACTTCGGTATCGCTGATGGTTGGAATTTGACCATGGGTACACAAAAAGTTGCTTCATCTCGTATTGCATTAATTGATGACCAAAATCAACTTGGCATTAACGATGAAGTCTATGATGTTGAAAACGGCGCTACACTTGGCTACGCTAGTGATGACATGCGTGCATGGTTACAGATATTTAACAACGACGGTGACGGTGCAGGTAACGATAGTCAATACGACTTCAATGGTCGTCTTGAATATATGGTTGAAGGTAACTGGGGTCAATTTGACCAATTCACCAGTGCTGACGGCGGTGCAGCAGGAACTTTACTCGGTTTCTCATACATGACAACAAATTCAGATGGTGCTGAAGACGGAGATTCAACATGGACTCTTGATGGCCAAATGCAATTTGGTGGTTCAAACCTTTACTTCGCATACACTGAAGACAGCGATGACGATGGCGAAGACAGCGACACAACTTATGTTGCATACGGTATGTATCTTGATGCAGACTGGGAAGCTTACGTTCAGTACATGGACGACTCAGATCGCGATGATCCACTATGGGTAATCGGCGTGAACAACTACTGGGCAGGTCAAAATGCTAAGTGGACAACAGAACTTCATATGAACGATGCTGATAATGGTGATACAACAACTATCACTTCACAGATTCAACTTTACTTCTAAGTTAAAGTTCATTCGAAGTGTCTTTAGTTAGACAATCGCAGGCCGGCTCTTTGAGTCGGCCTGTTTTTTTATGCATGCATTTTCAGGGTGTCTGACATCCTCTTGCCGTCGCATGCAATCAAAACCCATTCTTCATAGATGCCATTATGGTATGCTCCGCAATAGAAAGGTCTATGGATGGATCATATGATGAAGCAATGGATTGCACGTTCATTTGCGACACTAACAGTGTTTGCAAACATCGCTGTCGTCTGTGCTGATTCAAGCGAGCAACTCAGCTCGAACCGTTCGGGCAATGTAAACCCTGCAACAGTCCAGTCACAACTTGATGCACTTCGTAGCCAACTCGACAGCGCCGAAGCAGCAAACAACGCGGTTCGCCTTGAACTTGATGAAGCGAAAGCAAATGTTACTAATGACGAATGGCTAAACCAAGAACGCGCGGCATCGATTGCGCTGCTTGTAGAAGATGTCCTCGCTGACAGCAGTGCGCGAAACAACTTACGAGGCAACGGTGTCATGATGGGCTGGTCCGATGGTTTTCATCTGTCAAGTGCAGACGGTCAATTTAGATTGAACATCGGCGGGCTCGTGCAATCCCAAACAATGTCTAGGTGGCTGGGCGTAAACACGGTTGGCGGGAATAACTATGACCAGTGGCGTTGGGGCTTTGGTATGTCTCGGGCACAACTGAATTTTGGCGGAACAGCATTTGGTTCTGGACTTGAGTACTACATGGAAATGGGTTGGGGAAGGGCTGATCCTTATAATTTAACTGGGCAAGGGTCGTTCTTCACAGCACGCATGTGGGATGCATGGCTGAAGTTTCGTTTGAATTCGGAAATGTCCATAAAAGCAGGGCAGTTCATGTTGCCTTTCACCCGAGAAGCATTGATTGAAGCGCCGTACCAAATGGCAGTGTTTCCTTCTGTTATTGAATACCGAATGGGCCTAGAACGAGCGGCCGCAGTGCAATTTGATTGGGAACAAAAAGACAGCCGGTTTTCACTTGCTCTTTCAAATGGCTCGCCTGCAATTTTCCAAGCACCATTTTGGGGAGCGTTTGATCCAGTTGCTCCATGGCCTGCTTTAGAAAAAGATACGCTCTATTCCGTCACCATGCGCCACGAGTGGAAACTCCTTGGCGATTGGGATCAATTTAATCAATTTACAAGTCCCCCAGGAAGTGAACGTGGCATCATGATCGGCCTTGCTGGTCATAGGCAGAATACAGAACGAGATACACCCGTTCCAGTCGGCGGGTTTCCTGATGTAGTTTTTTGGGGAATCACGGGTGATATAACGATGCAGTATGACGGGGCATCGCTTTTTGCATCCATCATCTATGAACGGCTGATCGATTTTTCGCCAGTGTTGCCTCGAATCAACTTTTTGTCTTTAGTTGTGCAAGGAAGCACCTACGTAACGAACCAAACAGAACTGTTTGCGCGATGGGAACGCGGAGGCCCTGATGAGCAAGGCGCCGGTGGCGACCAGTTAGATATTTTAACAGTGGGCATGAACCACTACATTGATGGGCAAGACATGAAAATAACTGCCGACCTCGGCTTTAGTTTTGGCGAAGTAAGTAATTTCATGGCGAATACAGAAACGGGCTGGATAGGTGATCAAGAACGTCGAAATCAGATGGTTTTTCGCACCCAATTACAGTTGATGTTTTAAGGAAAGAAGTAATGAAGAAACAACGCATTCATATAACTACACCAAGAATAATCGCGTTCCATACCGCAGTTGTCTTGGTCATGTTTGCATGTGTGGGGGCAGTGCGTGCTGACGATGTCCAGCACCAACTTGACTTGCTCCGAAATCGCCTTGATGATGTACAGCAACATACGAATGAAATGCGCCAATCTCTTGATGAATTACGGGCAGAATCAAATGAGGATTGGTTGACGGAAGAACGCGCGGACGAAATCCAATTGCTTGTGCATAACGTCTTAGCCGATGCGGATAGTCGGACGTCTCTTATGGGTGACGGTGTCCTTGGTGGTTGGTCAAACGGGTTTTTTCTTGCAAGTAGCGACGGTCGATTTAAACTGACCATTGGCGGCCTTATGCAAGAACGCTATTTGATGAACCATCAACGAGATGGATTTGTTTCGCTTGATGATCGCTGGCGAGGCGGTCTTGAAAATACAAGAACACGTCTTGATATCGGCGGGCATATTTTTGATAAAGACACAACATTCCTTGTGCAAGCGGGCTGGGGCTATCTCGACCCAAATGCGATTTCAAATGCGCCACTTCTTCGAATCGGCGCTCGGTTGTGGGATTCATGGATAAAGTTCAAACTTAACGAAGAATGGTCAGCAAAATTGGGTGTTTTTATGTTGCCATTTACTCGTGAATCGCTGGTTTCTGACAAGTACCAACTGGCAGTCGATCGATCCCTTATTGACTATCGACTTGGTCTTGCACGGTCACAAGGTATAGAGTTTACATGGGCGCGTGAAGGCACGCGTGTTTTTCTATCCACATCGAATGGTTCCTACCCAACAAACGGCATTCCGGCAGCGAGGAGTAACCCAACACCACCTTGGGGAGGACTTGCGCAAGATGCCGAATGGTCATTCACAGCGCGTTCGGAATTCTTGCTTGAAGGTGATTGGAGTCAATTTAATCAATTCACTTCACCGATTGGCAGCCAAAACGCAACGATGGTGGGTGTCGCTGTTCATGGACAACAAGGCGAACGCACAGGCAATACTGGGCGGAAGCAAGACCAATATGGCGTAACAGCAGATCTTTCGATGAATTTTGATGGGATGTCATTCTTTCTTTCTGGCACTGTACACAATCAGAAAAACGTTTCTGCGGCGATTCCAAACGCAGACTGGGTTGGCTATGTTGCCCAAGCGAGTACCTATATGACGGATACAACGGAGCTGTTTATGCGATTTGAAGGCGGTGGTGTTCGCCAAAACAGCGTGGGTGGTGACGACGTGCATATCTTGACAACCGGCGCTAACTGGTACTTAGATGGGCAGGGGCTCAAGGTAACAAGCGACATTGGATGGAGTTTTGGCGAAATCAGTACTGGTATGCAAAACTTTATGGTGGGCTGGCGTGCAACTTCAGAGCAAAACTCGCAGTGGCTCTTCAGAACACAACTCCAACTTGCCTTTTAAACACACCCTTTACACACACCGTTGTATCTACCTGCGGTTGATACAACGGGCTGCGTTTAGGGTATTACTCGGGGTAGTTTTATTTCAACCCCAAAAGGGAAGCCTTTTTGGGTGTATAAAAAATTAGTTGATTTCGATGGTGGAAACACCCTCTGAGAGCATTTCGTAAACTTGCGCAACATCGTTTGAGCCCATGCGGACACAACCCATTGATGATTGCGTGCCGATTGATTCAGGTGCAATTGTGCCGTGGATGCCAAGGCCAGATAGGTCGCTTGTGCGCTCTTCTATGCCTTCTAGGCCAATCCAACGTTCGCCGATAGGATTTTCAGGATTGTCAGCGTTGAAAAACTCACGAGTTCGCGGGTTAATCCATGTTGGATTCATCAATTTTGAGTTTTGCCGTACCCGGAAAAGACCAGTTGGCGTGGAGTTAAACTCGCCAAGGCCAACACGGTACGAACGAACGAACACTTGTTCATTACCATCACCTTCGTACAAGTCGATGCGATACGTCGCTTTGTCGACTTTCGCATGAAATGGACCAGTGACGAGTTTGATATTTTGCCCAGGTCGAATACTTGAAGCAGATTTGATGTGGTTGATTCGTTGAATAAATCGCCAGTCAACGTTCAGCCCCATTTTTTTCACAATGCCACTTAGTGTGTCACCGCCTCGAACAATATATTCGATGGCATATGGGTCGCCGCTGGCGATTTCGCGGGAGAACACTAAAGAGTCAGAAATGTCTGTAAGAACACCGCGAGCTTGGGCCGCTTCAGTTTCTGTCAGTGACCCACTTCGAAGCAGGGCAGAAAGTTGCGCTCTCGCTTCAACGCTTCGACCGCTATCAAGTAAATGCAGTCCTTCTTCGAGATTTACAGAAGTAGTTGCAGCAAGCATAATGGGTTTTGCAACAGGAGACTTCTCTGCAATGGCGATAATTTCTTCGGTTTGGCGAGGAGTAACAATCGGCGCTGGAGCTGGTGTAACAGGAACTGCTTTTGCAACAACAGGCTTTTCATTGTTATCAATGATAGCAGGAGGCATCGCAATACTTTTCACTTCAATAACAGGTGTTGTCTCGGCAACTTCTTCAAGTGCATCATCCGGTGCGCCGGTTGGCCAGAGCATCCAAGTGATTCCAGCACCGGTTACGAAAACAATGAACCACGAGAAGGTTCGTCGCCCGCGCTTTCGTCGGTACATACTGCCGCGTCGTGTTGATGAAAATCCGCCTTGACTTGGTAATGCCATGTAAGGGATTGTACAGATTATGCGATTCCGTGACTACTCAAAGTAGGTGCGAGTTGGCGTAACAATGGCATTCATTTCTTGGTCATGTGCTTCCCGAGGAATGCAATCAACGATTTGCTCGTCAAAGCAGACGCCAATAACAATGGGTGGTCGCGTTTGCTCTAGAAAACGATCATAAAAACCGCCGCCACGTCCAAGGCGGCCACCTGCTTTGTCAAACGCAAGACCAGGCACAAGTATGACGTCGATACAGTCGGATGGCAAAGGGTGGCGCGCAACGGGCTCCTGGATCGAATGTCTCGTTTCTCTCAAAGCGCCTGCTTCAAGGGAAGTAAGCAGACCACCTCGCATGGTGTTGTTTTCCCAGTCAATGAGGGGTACGCAGACAGTTCTTGATTCATCAATCCACAACGAAAGTAGTGGCAGTAAGTTCACTTCATCTGCAAGGGGGAGGTAAGCAAAAACAGAATCAGCAGTTGCAACAGAAGCAATCGAAGTGAGACGCTCGCAGATAGCACCGCTTGCTTTTTGCTTACATGTAGACGACATATTTTTTACAGCACGTTTGATTGTTGTGCGCATCGATGCTTTGTTCATTCGTCATACTTCGCAGTTATGGCTGGAAGTTTTTGTGGATCATGGTCCGTTGGCGCGATGACTGTGCGATGATTTTTGACAGCATCCCGTGCTTGCCAAATCGCATTGTCGACAGCTCGAGACTTTTTTGCTTTTGCTAAATACATGACAAGTTGACTGAGCGTTAGTTGGCATTCAGGCATGCCGACTCGTTCAATAATGAGCCATGCGGACGCTGCTTGTTCTATCGCTCGAGGATCTGCCATGCCAATATCTTCACTCGCAAAAATCGACATACGTCGTGCGATAAAACGGGGGTCTTCTCCTGCCTCGAGCATAGTTGCAAGCCAATACAGTGCGGCGTCTGTGTCGTTCACGCGGATAGATTTAATGAGCGCACTTGCATGGTCGTAATGCCCATCGCCTTTACGGTCATATCGAACAGCTTTTTTCTGTATAGATTGTTGGGCATCTTCAAGTGTAATGCAATTGCTTCCGCAGCTGCCAACGGCAATTTCAAGTGCGTTTAATGCACGCCGCGCATCGCCGTCTGCAACGAGTGACCAGTGTTGTATTGCTTCGTCCTCGCATGTTATATCAAGTGACCCAAGGCCTCTTGTTTCTGAAATTGCAGAACGTAAGACAGTTTCTATTTCTTGTTTCGTAAGCGGTTCAAGTTGAAAGAGCGTGGATCGACTAATGAGTGCGTTGTTTACGGTATACGCGGGATTTTCTGTTGTCGCGCCTATCAAAATTATGACACCATGTTCAACCGCCTCAAGCAACACGTCTTGTTGACTTCGGCTGAACCGATGAATCTCATCAAGAAACAAGATAGTTCTTTCAGCGTTTTGTTCTATGCGGTTGCGTGCTTCTTCGATGATCCGGCGAATGTCGGCAACCCCAATCATCGCAGCGTTAAAAGATTCAACATGACACGTTGATTCATTCGCAATGACATGCGCCAATGTAGTCTTGCCTGTCCCTGGAGGTCCCCAGAAAATAGCGGAACGTAACGTGTCGCTTGTTATCATTCGCCGTAGTAAATCGTATTCGCCAAGGATGTGTGTTTGTCCGACGACCTCATTGAGTGTGCTTGGGCGAAAACGGTCAGCGAGGGGCCTGACACCATCGCGTTGTTTTTTTGCTTTTTCTGAAAATAGATTGGCCATTATTAGATTGTAAACGCAACTGGGCGCTCCGATAATAAATTGAAATTGGTTTTTTGTTTCTCAATGGCGGGGATGTGGTGTATTCTTCCCATATATGTGTGGAATAGTTGCTTATATTGGAACAAAGCCGGCGCGCGATCTCCTTCTTGAAGGATTGAAGCGACTGGAATACCGCGGATATGATTCGTCCGGACTAGCGGTTATTAACGGTAAGGTCAATGTGGCGCGCTCGATGGGACGGGTTGCGGGACTTGAAGAAATAGTGACGAAAGATGCGGGCTTTGATGGGACGATTGGTATTGCACATACTCGCTGGGCAACGCATGGTGAACCTTCGGAACGCAATGCACATCCCCACAGTGATGACGAAAAGAACGGTCATGGAATTCAGTTGGTGCACAATGGCATCATTGAAAATTATGTGTCGTTGAAAAAATATCTGATAGGCAAAGGGCATGTTTTCACAAGCGACACAGACACCGAGGTGCTTGCACATTTGATTGGCGAATTGTACGACGGCGACTTGGAGCGAGCAGTGCAGTCTGCACTTCGAGAAGTAACTGGTGCGTATGCAATTGCAGTTGTTTGTAAACAAGAACCAGACATTTTGGTTGTGGCACGGAAGGGCTCGCCATTACTTGTTGGCGTAGGCAAAGACGAGTACGTTGTTGCTTCAGATTCAAGCGCCATTGTTGCTCATACTACGCAAGCATTTTTGTTAGACGATGAAACTGTTGCTCGATTAACTCATGATTCGTTTAGAACGACCACCGTTGAGAATGTTGAATTGACACCAGAAATCCAAGAACTGGAATTCACTCTTGAGCAAATTGAACTTGGTAATTTCGACCACTTCATGCTGAAAGAGATTTACGAGCAACCCAACACGCTCCGGACGTGTATTCAAGGTCGTATTGATGCAGCGAGCAGGCAAATTGTGCTCGGTGGCGTGACGGATTTTGAAAATGAAATAGTCAAAGCAAAACGAATTCTTTTACTCGGCCAAGGAACGGCATTACACGCAGCGATGATCGGCGAATATCTTTTTGAAAAACTTGCGGGCATCCCTACGGAAGTGGAATTCGCAAGTGAGTTTCGCTATCGAAATCCAATCGTGGAAGAGGGAACCATTGCCATTGCCGTAAGTCAATCAGGAGAAACGGCAGACACACTTGCAGCAGTACAGGAAGCAAAGCGAAGGGGCGCTTTGACGTTTGGCGCTGTGAACGTTGTTGGTTCAACCATTTCTCGTGAGACCGATGCAGGCGTGTATTTGCGCGTTGGACCTGAAATCGGCGTTGCTTCAACAAAGGCATTCATTGGGCAAGTTGCTGTTTTGACAATGCTTGCAACCTATATTGGTCGAAGACATCAACTCAGCAGAGAAGAAGTTTCAGAATTACTCTCATCGCTTGAACAAATCCCAGACCACATTGCGACTGTGCTTGAACAATCTGACCATATTCTTGAAGTGACAAAAGGTGTTGTAGATCGGGACAACTGGCTCTTCCTTGGAAGAGGCACAAATTATCCAGTTGCGCTTGAAGGCGCCTTGAAGCTAAAAGAAATTAGTTATATACATGCAGAGGGTATGCCCGCTGCGGAAATGAAGCATGGACCAATTGCCTTGATTGATAAGGGCATGCCAGTTGTTATTGTTGCAACCAAAGGCAGCCAATACGAAAAAGTCATCGGTAATATGGAAGAGGTACGTTCGCGAGGTGGTCATGTGATTGCTGTGGCGACAGAGGGCGACACGAATATCAAAGCACACTGCGATGATGTGTTTTACGTTCCTGATGTGCCCGAGCCACTCCAACCCCTGTTGACCGTGATTCCACTGCAACTCTTGGCGTATCACGCTGCGGTAC
This sequence comes from Phycisphaerae bacterium, assembly GCA_002689385.1. Lineage (GTDB taxonomy): Bacteria > Planctomycetota > Phycisphaerae > Phycisphaerales > SM1A02. The sequence continues at coordinate 30,990 of NZFX01000028.1, read as the reverse complement.
TTCGAGGTAAAGATGTTGACAAACCTCGTAACCTCGCCAAATCAGTCACCGTGGAATAAACAATCCCGCGGGTCGTTTTTACCCCTGCCCCCAGAAACGTTTTTGCTGCGAAATTTACTGACACTGAGCACGTTTATTCAATTGTCTCAGGGTCAATAGATAGTATTTTTAGGCGACAAATAAGTCTAGAGACGTATATTCAAATGTAAAAGGTCTCTGAGGAATTAATTTTTACTTTTTGAAATTTTGAGGCGAATTGGGGCGGTGCACTCAAGGAACACTGCGCCAGCAAGGGCTGCAATAGCGAATGGGGCAGGAAGCACACCAGCGCCAATAAGTAACGAAGCCATGCAGAGTTGGGAAACGCCTGCATCGACCAATGGAATAGCAAGGCGCATCGCTTCGCCACTCTTCCGCCCGCCTAGAAGCCCAAGGCCGATCATGCCGCCGAGCCACCTCGCATCAGCACAAAAAAGAATCACAACTAAAATGGCCCAAACGTGCAGATTTTCCAATGGCTGTATGAGCACCAACGATGTTGCCATCACACTTGGAATTGCGGCATAATCAACAAAAAGGTGTAGCCATCGCCACGGTTTTGCTGGGAAAAGCCAAAGGAATGGCAAAAGTAACAGCGGCAGTATCCAGACAAGCGACATCATGCCTTGCACGGTCCATGCTGCATACACCGCAGCAATACTCGAAACAAGCCATGCAACACGTCCACACCGTGACATGAGAAGCGCACCGTCTTGTTCAGAAGAATCTGGAGAATTTTGTTCCCAAGCGGCAAGCGTCCAGGGCCCCGTGCCCAAGCATGCACCTAACGCGAGGACCGATGCCAGCGGCATGTCTGTGACCAACACCAGAATCAAAGTCGCCAGGCCACCTGGGATGATGGAAGCCCAGACACCAACCGAAAGTGACATTGCCGGTGGCGCAGTGCCCTTTGCTCTGCACCGCATGGAGCCACTAAGGAGGATGAGCACAATGAATAACATCGCATAATTACGCAACGTGACCTGGGATTTCCATTTTGCAGTTTCCCATTCCTCGATTTTTTTAGATAGCGCAACGTGTTGATCGGCTCGCATTTGAAGAATGCTCGTTTCGTCGACGCCAAGCGTTGTGGCGGCAAGTGTGTCGGCTTGTTGTTGCCTTTCAAGGCGAATTACTTTTTCATGGGCAACGGCGCCTCCTTGAAAAACATCTTCCCAATAATCAGGAGCGACTGCTCCGAAAATTGCGGGACCCAGGAGCACACCACCTACAACCCCACCGAGCATCGCCCAACTACGAATTCGGGTTTGTTTCAAGATAAATGCAAATAAGAGCGGAATAAACAGTAATAAAGTGTATTGGACGGTACTATTGATAACGAGTTCTTGCATCGATTACTCTACTTTCACAAATGAATCAAATTGCCACATCTTGGAAATGCGCACAACGTGTAGTATCGTTGGAAACACCTGTGCTTGTGGGCATTTTGAACGCAACGCCTGATAGTTTTAGCGATGGCGGCAACTTTCTCTCGCAAGAAAAAGCAGTTACCTGGTCGCTTGAAATGGAAGCGCAAGGAGCGGAAATTATTGATGTTGGCGGAGAATCAACACGTCCAGGCGCCAGCCGCATTTGCACTCAAGAACAACTCGACAGGGTATTGCCGGTCATCGAAGGGATTCGAAAGCAAAGCAGCGTACTGATTTCGATAGACACGACAAGTTCACAAGTCGCGCAGGGTGCAATAGATGCGGGCGCAACCATTATTAACGATGTGTCAGCGGGGATGGAAGATACCGCGATGTTTTCTGTAGCGGCGCAAACGGGCGCGGGACTTATTCTTATGCATAGACGTCTTGCGCCTGAATTAGATGCGTATTGCGATATGTACAAGGTGGAACCAACATCTGATGATGTTGTGCAGGAAATTTCTGCTTGGCTCATTGAGCGAATAGCCATTGCTGTTGAGCAGGGAGTACAACGGGAAGCAATTGCAATTGACCCAGGGCTTGGTTTTGGAAAAAGCGTTGAACAAAATTGGCAGATTGTGCAGGAAATAGCTCGGTTTGTCGAACTTGGATTCCCTGTATTTACTGGTGCAAGCCGGAAGCGGTTTCTAGGTGTTACGCATGAAATAGACGAGCCAGCGCTTCGCGATGAGGCATCGGCTGAAGTCGCTGAGCGGATGGCAGCCGGTGGTGCACAAATTTTTCGTGTACATAATGTTGCAAGCCATCTTCGAGTGCTACAATCCCAACCTCACGAGAACACGAACTAATAGAGCAATCACGAAAGTAGGAGATAGACCCCGTGGCACTAGAATTTACAGATGCTAATTTTCAAGATGAAGTATTAAACGCAGACCAACCAGTCCTTGTTGACTTTTGGGCAGAATGGTGTGGACCATGCAAAATGCTCGGTCCCGTTATTGACGAACTCGCTGGAGAGTACGACGGCAAAGCAAAAGTTGGCAAAGTTGACATCGATAACAATCGTGATGCTGCTGTTCAGTATGGGATCCAATCTATTCCAAGCATCATCATTTTTAAAAACGGCGAAGTGGTGAGCAAGTTCGTTGGCATTAAATCAAAAGATGAACTTGCACAAGCAATCGATGCAGCAATGTAGATAATTTTTTGGGGGCGCATGGGGCCGTAGCTCAGCTGGGAGAGCGCTTGCATGGCATGCAAGAGGTCGTCGGTTCGATCCCGATCGGCTCCACTTGCTTCGAAACGGGTCTGGCACAAGCATTGCGGAGCAATGCGGTGTTGCCTGACCCTAACGAAACAGACGCGAAACCGTGTGTCGGAAAATTGTGGATGTCACTACTGTGAGTCGCAAGTAAGGTAGTCGACCACTCTGCTTGCATTATTTTGAGAGTGACGACAACTTTTCTACGCGTGCCTGGACTGTAAACTACATCAATGCAAACTAAAACAGCTCGAGTAATGGCGGGGAATCCATTTACAAATAAATCGTTGTACAGAGCAGTACGTTTTATGGTGCACGATGCAATGATTGCAATTGATTTGCCAGACGGAACACGATCGCTGATACTTCGAGAGATTGAAATGGATCGAGCGAAAAAACACGCACGTGCGGACCGTGTGTATGGCTATTCCGATTTCACTCCAGGCAGTGGGCTTTCAGGAGATAGAGAAACGGCTGCCGCACAATCAACAGCCGAGTGCCTTCGTCGAAATGGGATTACAAATGTTATAGGGGACCGGACGTTACCTCTGATTTATGTCGATGAAATGCAAGCATCAGGAATCATTGTTGAACTAGATAACGAAATGGGTGTTATGGACCGGCGAGTAAAAGATCTCGAAGAAATTGCACATTTGAAACAAGCACAAAAAGTGACCGAGGAGGTTATGCGTATGGCTTGTGAAATGGTTGCGCATGCAACAGCAGACCGCGATGGTGTGCTTTTTGTAAACGATGAAGTGCTCACAAGCGAGCGACTTCGCACGGACATCGACTCTTTTTTGTTAGAACGAAACTTTTTTAATCCGCCGTGCATTGTCGCAGGCGGAAGCGACGGTGGTGATTGCCATGAACTAGGCAGTGGACCGCTTCGCACTGGGGAGCCAGTCATCATCGATATTTTTCCACTGAATAAAAATTCTATGTACAACGGTGACTGCACGCGCACAGTCGTGCACGGAGAAATTCCAGAAGAGATACAAAAAATGCACGATGCAGTCGTTGCTGCAAAGCGTGCAGGAATATGCGCGACAAAGGCCGGCGTTTCAGGAGAAGAAGTCCACCTTGCAACCGTGGGTGTGTTGCTAGACCATGGCTACACTGAAGGGCTTCCGGCTGAAACAGATGCAGTAACTTTTTGCTCCATGCCGCACGGAACGGGGCACGGAATTGGACTTGATGTGCACGAACCACCACTGCTTGATAGAAATGGAGCGGTACTACTCATAGGTGATGTTGTCACCATTGAGCCTGGCTTGTATAGCCATGCTATTGGCGGTGTTCGGGTGGAAGATATGGTGCTCGTAACAAAAAGCGGTTGCGAAAACTTTAATACGCTTCCTGAAGGATTGACATGGGAATAATTTCTATTGCACTTGTATTGTTTGTAATTTCGCCGGACTCGTCCTTCAAAATTCTGGAAGTTCCAGAAGGTTTTACAAAACAGTTAATCGCGTCTGAACCCCAGATTATGGATCCTGTTGCGTTTTGTTTTGATGATGATGGAAATATTCTTGTTGCCGAATCATTTCGACAAGAGCAAGGAGTTGAAGACAATCGTTCAAGTCCATTTTGGCTTGATTGGGATTTGGGTTTGCAATCGGTAGAGAGTCGCTTGCAAATGTACAAACATTTTGCAGGGTACCGCAAGAACGGGATGGACTATTACTCCGAGTTTGAAGATCGCATTCGCAAGTTGCAGGATATTGATGGTGATGGTGTGTTTGAAACGGCAACCATTTTCGCCGAGGGGTTTAATGAACCACTCGATGGCACAGGGTCGGGCGTTTTAGCAATCAGTGACACGGTGTATTACACATGCATCCCGCATGTCTGGAAGTTAGACAGCAATGGCGAAAAAATATCTATGTTTGGCGGCGGTTTTGGCGTGCGTACAGCGTTACGCGGTCACGACATGCATGGACTTGCGCTGGGTTTAGACGGGCGATTGTATTGGTCGATTGGCGATCGTGGGTACCACATTGAACTTGAAAATGGGGAAGTGCTGCATAGTCCGGGCGAAGGTGCGGTTTTTCGTAGCGAACTCGATGGTATTGACCTTGAAGTGTTTCACCACGGTTTGCGCAATCCACAAGAACTTGCTTTTGATACGTATGGAAACTTGTTTACAGGAGACAACAACTCAGACGCAATAGATAAGGCTCGGTTGGTCTACTGTGTTGAAGGTGGCGAAACTGGTTGGCGAATGGAATACCAAACGTTAGAAGGTGCGAATGAACGTGGTCCATGGGTCACCGAAAACGGATGGGACCCGCATGCAGAAGATAGACCTGCTTGGATTCTTCCTGCGATAGACATTATTGGTTCGGGTCCTTCTGGATTAGTTGCATATCCTGGGGCGGGGTTTCCAGAACGGTACAACGACCATTTTTTTATGTGCGACTTTCGTGGTGGCGCGGAGTATTCAAACGTACTTTCTTTTGCAGTTGAGCAGGATGGCGCGCACTTCAAACTTGTTGACTTACACCCATTTGTTAAAAAAGTTTTGTGTACAGATGTTGACTTTAGCTACGAAGGCAAGATGGTCATTAGCGACTGGGGAGAGGGCTGGACGGGTAATGAAGAAGGCCGGCTGTATTCAGTTTGGGATGAAAAACATCTCGCTGACGGCGACGTGTCTGCTATCTTTCAAGATGGATTTGCAAATCAATCGACAGAAACACTGATTGGCATGTTGGCGCACATTGACAGGCGCGTTCGCATTCGTGCACAGTACGAATTAGCAAATCGAATGGCGGGGAAAGAACTCGCTGGCGAATTGGATTCGAAAAATCAACTCGCTCGAATTCATGCAATGTGGGGCTTGGCGATGATTCAACGGAACTCACCGAGTGCTCAAATGCTCCATGTACTTCCACTGCTTGATGACGAAGACCCTGAAATACGCGCACAAGCGTGCAAAATTTTAGGAGAAGCGCATTATACAAAAGCGTTCGAAAAAATTGTATCGTTGATTGACGATGCGAACTCCCGCGTTTCGTACTTCGCAACTATGGCAACGGGTGATCTTGGCAATGCGAAGGACGCCATCATCACAATGCTAGATCGAAACAATAATGAAGATGTATATCTTCGACACGCTGGCGTCGTGGCACTCGCAAAATCGCAGTACGCGGCAACAATGGCAAATTTGCAAACACATCCAAGTCAAGCCGTCCGACTTGCTGCCGTGCTTGTTCTTCGAAGAATGGATTCGCCATTTATTGCGGACTTTCTTGAGGATCTAGACGATCAAGTTGCAACTGAAGCGGCAAGAGCTATTCACGACGGCCGAATCAAAAGCAGTGGGTTTGGCGACAACGAAGGATCTATGGACAGGCTTGCCCAATCGCTTTCAGCAGCAAGAACAATCCCATGGCAAAAACGTGCAATAAGCGCTAACAAAATGGAGCATGATTGCGATGAAAGTGTCCGCGTTGCGGAATTTGCAGCGGACACAAGCAAGCCAGAATCCATGCGTATCCTTGCAATGCAAGCGTTGCGAAATTGGAGCCCTTCGGTTCAAGGCAATAGAGATATTGTTGAGGGGAGAATTATTCCTCTGGGCCATATGACTCTTGTGTGCATTGAAGGAATCGAGGAGTCGTTGAAGGAATTGTTATCCAACGCAACTGGCGATTTGTTAATAGAAGTGCTTCGTTTTGCACACGAGCACAATAAGACAATCCCCGAGGCACTCTGCGAGGAGTTAGTCCTTGATGAAGCAATGTCAATGCAAATACGAGCGTATGCCTTGCAAAAAAGTACAAACGAACGTTTGTACGAGTTTGCACTAGGTAGTCCACATTGGCAACTGCGTGCGGGCGCGCGTGATGTGCTTATGAAAAAACATGATCAAGTTGCAGAACAGTTGCTACTTGAAGCGATTAATAATGGCGAAGTATTTGAAGCCCAAGAAGCGATAAAAACACTCGCCGGTTTTCCACAAGCATTTTCAAAAATAAACAAAGTGGTTCTTCGCGATGAAGTTCAGTTGGAATATGCAGAAGCTATGAACGCAGATGTTCAGCAACCGTGGTTGTTGGTCGGCGGGAACCCAGTGGTGGGCAAGCGCGTTGTGTTTGAAAATAGTCGCAGTGAATGTTTACGTTGCCACAAAGTAGATGGCAAGGGCGGTGTCGCTGGTCCAATTTTAGACGGAGTCGCGCTTCGCTTGGATAGTAATCAACTACTCGAGGCATTGTTGTTGCCAAATGTGGATGTAGCTGAGGGTTTTGGTGATTATTCCGCAATGCCATCTATGGGCGTGCTGTTAAGCGATCGTGAAATTCGCGATGTTCTTGCATATCTCAAGACGCTTGAGTAGCACGATTTGCCTTCGCAATCATTGCTTTATTTAACATGATAGCCATGACACCTAGAATGTAACTTAAACCGATGGCAGAGACTACAACGTATAGTCCTGGTTGAATTTCAGTTTTGACAAGGTCTTTGCCTTCAGTTGTAATGAGAAAGAGTGCGAGTCCGAACACATCAAGCATGCACCAACGTGAAAGGACGTCGAGGATTTGTTTTACTTTAACATGTGTTTGTTCTCGCAGTGGAATTGTCCACGCGCCCAGCAGCAGAGCAAGGCGCAACATTGGGACGACCAGTAGCGTGCAAACTAAGACAATAAGCAAAACCCAATGTTTTTCTTCTTGTAAGACAATGCCAATCTGATTAATGGAGTATGAGTGCGAGACAAGGAACATTTGGCTGATTCGCAAAAACGTTGCATGCAGTGATTCAATGAGGGCAATGGCGGAAGCGAACACGAGGACTGGCACAATCCAGCTGAGGTAGATATTGTCGATCAACATCCATTTTCTTTTTGCTGAATAAATCCTCTCGGGTAACTCAGCTTCGCATTGCTTTCTTGTGAGTGTCATGATGATTTCTGAAGTCACCATGCTTAACGTAATCGCGCCAATAAAGAAGTAGACACCAGGGTGCACCGTCGAGGCAATATTGGCTTGGTCACTCGTAAGCGAAAGAAGCAGGATGACCACAAAAATGTCCAAGTAAGACCACTTGCCTAAAAGTTCTATGACATGCAAGTAGCGTTCTCTATTTTTTGCTTTCCATGGCAAAAACCAAACGGCTATGAGTGAAAAAAGTTTCACGAATGGGAAAATTATTGAAAAGACGAGAATCAGGAGGGAGACGAAATGCAGTTTGCGTTGCCACATTAACTCCACAGAATGCGGCAAACTGTAGATTACTTTGTCGTGAAAGGCCTCATCTATTTCCAAAAAAGGAAGCACGAGCCCAAGGATGTTTGCGATGAGTGCGATGAGAAGCAGCAGTGGGATAATCCAGCTCCAGTGCCCATCTATAATTCTAAGGGTAGTTCGTTCTGCCATAGACGAATCATACCCCGATATTCGCAAACTGCGAGGGATTGTGTATAATTTCCCGCATGCTAACAGTACTCATCACAAACGGTTTATGGCTTGCGTTTCTCCTTGGTTGGTGTTTATTGTGTTTCGCAGACGCTAAAAATCAGTCTAATGACTAAGGCGGTCGCGTACCTTGTTCATGGTTGCTTCTTGAGTAACCATGGCATTGACGACGTTTAGGTCAAAGTGCGTGCCGGAATCATTCCTTATCAATTCGATAGCAGCATTGTGTGACATTGCGGGTTTGTAAACACGTGCCGAAGTAAGTGCATCGTACACATCTGCTACAGCTACAATTCGAGCAGGTAAATTAATGCCTTCGCCAGCGAGCCCAAAGGGGTATCCTGTGCCGTCCCAACGTTCGTGGTGGCTAAGAGCAATCTGAATAGAAGTATTAATCCAGGGGTCACTGCCAAGTTCTTCGGAAAGTGCAAGCAAGATGTCCGCGCCGATGTTTGTGTGTTGTTTCATCGATGAGAATTGCGCCTCACTAAATGAGCCAGGGTGAAGGAGAACATCATCTACTATGCCCACCTTGCCTATGTCATGCAGCATTGATGCCGCGCCAATGATGGATACTTCGCCTAAGGGTAGTAAATCGGGATGCTTCTTTGCAAAGGTATTGGCAATGATTGTTGTGTATTGTTTAATCCTTGCAAGATGGGTGCCGGTTTCATCATCACGAGATTCAGCAAGTTTTGCAAGCCCGACAATCATCGCCATGCGTGATGGCGGAGGGTCGCCGTTTTCTTGTGCTAAATCGACCATGAGTAGTTCGGTTTGAGCTTCAATACGTGCTTCTTGCTCTTTGTGCAATTGCATGCGAAGAACCGCATTCTCCTCAGAGAGTGAAAGCGGTTTTGTCGTGTTGACGATTATCTCGGGTTGATTCGGCATGTCTGCAAAGTAGACAATGCAATATCATTCGTCAGTTTTCAGATTTCGGGCAAAAATGTTCGTAAAATTTGTGTCTGAACCGCCAAGCCCAATGGTTGCACCTTCGCCTTGGATGGTGAATCGGGACCATGTGCCAATTTCGCCTTTGGGTAACTCGGTTTTATCTCCATTGACTACGATGTACGCAGTGCTCAATGCATCGTTGTACTTGTAATCAAACATGAGTTCGTATGCATCGTGGGTATTTGCCGTGGTTAACACACCACTTTCTTTTTTGCAAAACAGAACATTGCCGCCGGCAGACCAAGCAGTAGTATCCTCTGTCGTCCACCCAGTTAAATTCAATCCATTAAAGAGCGTGTGGAATCCGATAGCCTCATTGGCAATTTCATCAGCAGGAACTTCAGGTATCGCGTTCGGTAGTTCCTTAATGCGGATGTTTTTGAATTGAGCAGGTGTGCCCTCAGCTTCGAAACAGATGTAGCCCTTTCGAGGGCTGACATCAAAACCCCCAGAAACAACCTTGCCGTTTACGTTAAGTTTGATGGTGCCATCGATACAAGTAACGATGTAATGATTCCATTCTGGGGCTGGCTTAGATCTTCGTTCACTTGGTAGGCATCGTTGCACATGATCGCCAAGCGGGTGAGGTCTGTCTGGCGTCATTTTTGCACCCCATATGGAAAATATGTCGCCGTGGGTTGTGTACCAGTCAAGTTCTTTGCCGTCCATGATTTGAACTTCAATAGATCGAGTGAAGGGTACGCCTTTAGCTGGAATTGGATCAGACCAAACAAAGAGTCCAGCGTTTCCATTTTTAACCATATGTCGCCAGTCAAGTTCAAGGATAAAGTTTTCGTACATTTTGTCGGTACGAATGACGCCGATTGGCTTGCCCGTTGTTACAAGCATGTTATCCTTTGCACACCAAGTGGATGCGTCGCCGTTGACGATAGACCAGCCATCGAGGTTTTTACCCGTAAACAGTGGTGTCCATGAAGCAGATTGGGCAAACAAAACAGTCGCAAATAGGCATGTGGTAATCATGTTCAGCATGATACACGCCAAGCAAATATTCAGTTTCTTTAGTGTTTAAGGTGCATATTTTGCCTAAAAACGAAAAGCAACTGGGGGGGAAGTGCTGTTTTGGTTATTTGATGATGATTCTGCGGAGGGAGAGTTCAGCATCGTTGGTAGTGATACTCAGGGCGCCGTTTTTGATCGACGAAGCTTCGCCCACAACTAATGGGATTCCGTTTAAGAGCACGGTTGTGCCAAGTTCCTGCTGGATTTTAATCGTGCACCACTCATTTTGGTCAACTAGATTTGCCTTGACTGGATGGGAGGTTGTGCTGCCTGTTTTTGTATCACCCTTTGTTGCTACGTAAACATCAAGGTCGCCGATAGTAATCTTTCCAACTCCCGGGCCGTTTATCTTGGCATCAAATTGCACTGACTCAAAAAGTTCCTCGTGAGGAATGCGCACCACGCCGTTGCCTGACACGACAAAGTCGCCACCATCAGAAACGGTTAGATGTACGTCACCTTCTTGTTGAATATCACTGCTTTCAAACGAGAGCGATGAACAATCAGCGGATAGAGGTGGCTTGTTAGTTTTACGGTAACGAATATCGCCAAAAGCACTGTTGCCTTTTATGCAAGCAATCGCAATCGGACCTGGCATTGGGATGCTGTTTGCATCGCTATGTAAGACTGTTGTTGGCACACTGTTTATCTCAACCTTTGTTATCGATGGCGGTGTTGAAGTGAAATTGATTTGAAGGTCATGCCAAATGCCAGCACCTAAATACCCACCGACTTGGTGATCCACAAGCGGCACTGTGAGTCCATTGGGCAACTGTACCTCGGCTTTGCTTCCTTGGGCAAGCATATATGCTAACTTTATTTCCCCGCCCAACACCGAAAACATTGTTTCCATTGATTCGCCTTCTTGCGCTACGAGTGCGCCCATGCCTGGAGAAGTTTTGAACTGTGTCGGAGTCGCAACATCGAGTTCTGCATCGTGGAGTTCGACGCCGTGGTTATGCCACATGTCAAATGCATCAGCCCATGTGAGGTAGAGCCAGCCATCGACTTCCTCCCCACGTTCAATTGGTGGCGTGACTTGTTTTGCTACATATACAAGTTCACCGCCTGGCATTTTGTTGATGGTGTAAGACATTTCGTTGTGCAAAAGCTGTTGGCCGTCCTTGCTTCTTGCATGTTCAAATTTCAGCATGATACACTTGCCCGATTCTAAGTTTCCAATTGAGATTTTTGCCGAGCGTCCATCTTCTGAAAGCGCAACGCTGGGGATAAATAAGTCTTCAACATGTTGCTTTGGCGATCCATATTCCCACCAATAGTTATAGTCATATTTTTGACCTGAAACACTTGGTGTCGAATCCAGGGGCTTGGTGAAAGAGATTTCAAATCCATCTTCGACAAGGTGTGCACGTTTAATTTCAAGCGGCAGTTCGCCGTTGTATGCAACTCGTGCAATACCATTGCCTGGAGCCAACCCACCCCAGCCGCGGTTTGTCATACCGACATACAGCATTCCGTCAGGACCGTATTCAATGTGGTATGCCGAACCAACTCTTGTGTGCGCGAGCCAGCAAGCGCCTTGCAAAACGCCATCGATCTCTTCAAAGTCAGCTCGAAGTACTTGTCCATTGGTCAGCTCGGCAAGTAAATATTGGCCATCAAAGGGGCCACCCGTTTTGTCTTGAATAATGTTGCCAGTTGACCTTGACCATTCATAGGGTAGCCATAAAACGGGATGTTCCCTTTTTATTTCTGAATGTGGTTGCGTATCGCTTGGCTCAATATTTGGTTGGTCCTCATACCAGCGAAGCGAAGCGGGGTGCCCGTAGAACGCACCTTCTTTGATAGCGTACACTGGGCAAACGGCCATCCAGTCACCTTGGTTATCCGTAACAAGGAGTGTTCCATCTTCCATTAGCCCAAGACCAGCCGGGCTACGTAACCCGCCGGCAATTGGTGTAACTTCGCCATTGGGCGCAGCTTTTAAAACCCAACCTCGAAACGGTGCGCGCGATTTGCCATGCCACCAATGAGGATTCCAAAAGCCAAGGTTCAATGAAAAGTACATGTTCCCATCTTTGTCGGTGGGCAGTCCAAAACCAAATTCGTGATAATTCCCGCTCATTCCCCAGTCTTGTGTGACAGTATGTATCTCATCGATGATTTCGTCGTTGTCAAGATCGACCAATCGAGAAATTTCACCTCGTTGCATGACGTAAATCGCATCATCAATGACTGAAAGACCCAGCCCTTCATGGAGCCCCTCGCAAATCAAGGTGAATGTTGCATCGTTAGGGTTTTCTGCGTTTGGGTTATCGACTCTCCATACTTGGCCGCGCCTTGTACTTGCAACAAGGTCACCGTCGGACATAAATCCTATGCCGCCAACTTCGAGAACGGCGCCGCTGGGTGGCGTTAGATAATCAATGGTCCATGGTTGAGCGGAGATGAGTGTGATTGCAGTGGTGAATATCAATTGGAGCATTATTCACTCCCTTTTGTTGCGTGAATAACTGTGCGATTCGAAATGCCTGTTGAAACGAGTTGGTCCCCATTCATAACTGTGCCCCGTAATGGAGTCATGGTGAAAGGTCGCAGGGCTTCGATAGCAAATTGTTGTTCGACAAGCGCGCGCGCACCAGTCGTTGGCTTGCAATATTCAGAAATAGTTGCGAAGACTTCTCCACTTTCGTTTAAGAGTATGTATCGAACGGTGCCGTACTCACTGACGGTACTTGTTGCTTTAAGTTGCGCGCGCAAATGTTCTCCATCAGTCGTTTTGAACATCGAGTCAGGGTCGCCACCTTGTACCAGAACGGTAATTTTTCCGAGTAATTTTAACGGCGAACCACCGCGGTCGCCCCAATCTTCTCTACTAATAAATCGTCCTTGCCTTATGGCGAGCAGTCGAACATCGTCCGCTCTGTACTCGTAACTGAATCCATCAGGGTTTCCAATGACAAGACCTCGAGGGTGCAACTTCTCACCATCCTGCACAGGCGGAATCATCCCCCGAACAACAAGTGGAGATTCCCCGACAACCATTTCAGTCTCCGATGCTGTTGCTTCTTTTAGCGTAGGCGCAAAAGACCGGACGTGCTTTGCGATGCGTTCTATTTGTTCTGCGTTCAAAATGTCAGCAAATGGCGGCATGGGTGTGCCTGGTATGCCCGAAGATGTAGTCTTCGAAATTGCGTGTACTGTATTGCCGAACGAAAAACCTCCGTCAATAAAACTTCGTGCGGGTCTGTCGAGCTCAATAAATCCTTTTCCATCACCAGTAGGACCGTGGCATTGTGCGCAGTACAACATGTACATATCCTTGCCGGTTTCAGTGTCGGTTTCAGTTGCGATTGAAGCGTGCTTTTTTTGTTCAGTAGGTGGGCTTGGAGCATCATTGCAACCAAAAAGCACGCATACGAAAAGTGACGTCAAATGTGTGAGTTTCATATTCTATTAGGGTACAGGATGGGCAAGCTCAATTGCAGCAAGGAATGTGAGTTGTGCAGTTTTTGCTGCAAGTTCTGGAATGATTTTGTCGGTATGGTCTGAAACTCTGTGATAATCTTCGTGATCTTCTACGCTGAGAAAAACTGAAGGGACACCTCTGTCAATAAAAGGAGCTTGGTCGCCTCGCGAAAGCCAATCCGTGTGGGCATTTCGGATGATGTTCAGTCCAATTTTCTTATTTGCTTTTTGAATAGCCAAGTTGATACGTGGAGCATCAGGGGCACCTTCAAGAAAAATGGTGTTGGCATCACCGCGACTGATCATGTCTAGATTGAAAAGACCACGGATTTTTCTAAGGGGAATTGGTGAATTGTTTGCGAAATATTCAGAGCCAACAAGGCCCGCTTCTTCGCCAGTGAAAGCAACGAGCACAATCGAACTTTGCAATGGGTGTTCGAGTTGAGCAAGCGCATTTGCAATCGCCAGTAGCGCCGCAGTACCAGAAGCATTGTCATCTGCGCCGTTGTAAATTCGATCTTTTCCAGAGCGCCGGGGTTTTAGATGATCGTAATGCGCAGTGATGAGCACAAAAGAATCGCCAGTCCCTTTGTGCATACATGCAACATTTGGAGCGTCTCGCATGTCATCGGTTGGGAGATACATCGATGTTTTGGAGGGCAACGGTGTAAGACCCGCGCGTTTCCATGCGTCAGCAATAGAGCGCGCTGCTTTTTTTGCTTCTAACGATCGGTAATGCCTGCCTTGCATTTCGTCTGAGGCAAGCCAAGTGACATCTTGAAGTATTTTTTGTTGTGTGATGGTTGCAACAGGATTTTTGTGTGCAGTCGTACATGCTGAACAAGACAATAACAGGCCAATTAAAATACGTTTATACATGTTCAACTTCAATTTTTCCAGCAGCAGCTAAGCCAAGAACAACTTCTTTTTCGTGAGTTGTAATTGTTATGGAGTCTGCAATTTCATTTTTGTTTTTAATGGTGATCGTTCTTCCAAGCAATAGTCCATTATCTTCTGCGAACTTTAAGAACTCGGTATTTTGGTTTCCAATACGTGCGATAGATACATTGTCACCTTCATTACAGAATGAAAGTGTTTGCAGCGTGCGTGTTGGCAGTGTCCCATCCGCAGAGGGAATTGGGTCACCGTGTGGGTCATGACTTGGGTGCCCGAGTAAATCATCCATTCGTGTAATGACTTCATCAGAGACTACATGTTCGAGTTGCTCTGCTTCTTCATGTACTTCGCTCCAATCCATGCCGAGTACATTTACTAGAAACAACTCGACAATTCGGTGCCTCCGAACTACGTGTACAGCGAGCGTTCTGCCTTGACTGGTAAGCCGAACGCCGTAGTGCGGGCGATGCTCAACGAGTCCTGCTTGTGCAAGCGTTTTAATCATTGAAGTAGCAGAACCAGGGGTGACTTCCAGCGATTTTGCGAGTTCGCCTGTGGCAACCTCTTTTTCGCCTCGAGGATCAAGCAGAAAGAGCGATTTGAGATAATTTTCGACGGTACTTGAAAGCATGGCTTGACTTATAGCATACCACAGATTAAACTTTTGGCTAATCAAAAGGAGTCTTTTATGCTACTAAAAACAATGATTATGCTTTTTGCCTTTGCGGGAATAGCTACTGCTGAACTAACTATTGTTGCAACCACCGGCATGGTTGCGGATATTACAAGGCAAGTTGTAGGTGAGCATGGGAAAGTCTCGGCGCTCATGGGCGAGGGCGTTGATCCTCATTTGTATAAACCAACCGCATCAGATGCTCGTGAGATAATGAACGCGGACATGATTTTTTATAGCGGCTTGATGCTTGAAGGTCGAATGACTGATACTTTTTTTAAAGCTTCCCGTTTAGGAAAAGTAGTATTCCCTGTAACAGAACTCATTGAAGAAACGTATTTGCTTGAGCCGCCAGAGTTTGAAGGGCACTGGGATCCGCATGTATGGATGGATGTTTCGGCTTGGGCCCGAGCGGTCGATGCGGTAGCAGAAGCGCTTTGCAAACAAGACCCTGAGCATTGTAAAGAGTACCAGTCGAATGCAAAAGCGTACAGCGAAACGTTAATGGCGTTGCACGAGTACGCGATTGGCGCAATTGCGTCTGTCCCCAAAAACCAACGTGTGTTAATTACTGCGCACGATGCGTTTAATTATTTTGGCCGAGCGTATGGCATCGAAGTGGTTGGTATTCAGGGGTTGTCGACAGAATCTGAAGCAGGCATTGAAGATGTGAACCGGCTTGTGACAATGTTGGTTGACAAAGAAATCACTGCCGTATTCGTTGAGTCAAGTGTCTCCGATCGAAATGTGCTCGCTCTTATTGAAGGCGCAAAAGCAAAAGGGCACACCGTTGCAATCGGTGGGCGATTGTATTCCGATGCGATGGGTCAGGGCGGTACGTACGAAGGAACATACATCGGCATGCTTGACCATAACATCACCACTATTGCGCAAGCGCTGGGTGGAATGGTTCCAGAGCAAGGATTTACCGAAATAATTAGTGCACCGGGAGAAGAGTAATGCGAATGGAGGAAGGACACTCTTCAACTTCGCCTGTTTCGATTCACGATTTAACGGTTGCTTACCATCGCAAACCTGTGTTGTGGGATGTTGACCTCGACATCCCAGAGGGCAAACTCATTGCCGTCGTTGGACCAAATGGCGCAGGTAAAAGTACGCTTATAAAAGCAGTCATGGACCTTGTGCCAAAAGCATCTGGCAAGGTAATGATTTACGGTAAGCCATTTAGGAAACAACGCAAATTGGTTGCGTACGTTCCGCAGCGCGAGTCAGTCGATTGGGATTTTCCAATTGACGCACTCGGCGTTGTTGCAATGGGAAGGTATGGAAGTATTGGTTGGTGCAAGCCGTTACGCAAGCAAGACGCGCAAATAGCGATGGATGCACTCGACCGAGTTGGCATGGCAGACTATGCACGCCGGCAGATAAGCCAACTCTCTGGTGGGCAGCAACAGCGTGTGTTTCTTGCACGAGCACTCGCGCAAGACTCTTCCATCTATTTTATGGATGAACCATTTGCTAGTGTTGATGCGGCCACCGAAAAAGCGATTGTAAACGTTCTGGCCGAATTGCGGTCTACGGGAAAAACGGTCATCGTTGTCCATCATGACCTACAGACGGTTCGTGAATATTTTGACCACGTAATCTTGTTGAACATGCGCGTTGTGGCGCATGGGCCTGTTGACGAAGTGTTCACAGATGAGAACTTGAAGAAAACATACGGCGGCCGATTGACGCTTCTGTCAGAAGCAGTGGACCGACTTGCTCGCCATTGATTGTTTCGCATTCCATTTCTGATGCAAGTATGGCGTTGCCTTCACTCGAACAAATTGTTCGGGTATTTTCGCTTGAAGACTACAACACTCGTGTTGTAGTGCTAGGTGTTATGGCACTCGGGACCGCTTCTGGATTGATTGGCACATTTTTACTTCTGAGGAAACGTGCGCTCACAGCCGATGCATTAAGCCACGCAACATTGCCAGGCATTGCCGCAGCGTTTATGGTCATGGTTGCATTTGGAAGTGATGGCAAGGCGCTTGCGGGTTTGTTGCTCGGTGCGTTTGTGTTTGGTTGTATTGGCGTTCTTGGAATACTCGGCATTCGAAAAACTACGCGATTAAAGGATGATGCCGCTATTGGAATCGTCTTGAGTGTTTTGTTTGGGCTTGGTCTGTGCTTACTGCGAATGGCAACAGAGTTACCAACAGGCAGTGCAGCAGGGTTAAGTGGTTTTATTTTTGGCAAAGCATCGTCTATGGTTGCATCCGATGCGCTAATTATGGCAGGAGTCGCCCTAGGGATTGTGATTGTCACAATTGCACTCCATAAAGAGTGGACGTTGCTTTGTTTCGATGAAAAATTCGGCGCAGTGCAAGGTTGCCCGACACTTTTGCTCGATGTTGTTTTGATGGCGATGGTTGCTATTGTGACAGTTATTGCATTGCAATCGGTTGGTCTTGTTCTTGCAGTTGCGATGCTTATTATTCCTGCAGCGTGCGCTCGGTATTGGACAACAAAAATAATAACGATGTTGATGGCAGCAGCTCTGATTGGTTGTTTGAGTGGTTGGCTTGGCGCGGTAGCAAGCGCGCTTGTTCCACGAATGCCAACAGGTCCTGTCATTGTCTTGATTTGTGGATTTTGGTTCATTGTGAGTTTTGTTTTTGGTCCGAACAATGGGTTGTTTATTCGGCAGTTGACTCGTATTCGTTTACAGCGCCGTATTTCACTGCAACATATTCTCCGGGCAATGTGGGAAGTGTGTGAAGATACACAGTCGTCATCTTTCACCATCGAAGACATTGTGTATGTTCGATCATGGAGTAAGCGTGCCGTTGAAAAATTACTACGTCGATGCGCAAAACAGCACGTAGCAACTCGGGAACCAAATTCGATGTGGCGTTTGACTGAAAAAGGTTCTGCAGAAGCGTCACGGGTTGTAAGGAATCACCGCTTATGGGAAGTCTATTTAATAACGTACGCTGATATCGCTCCTTCGCATGTCGATCGAGATGCAGATATGATTGAGCATGTGCTTGGGAGAAATCTTGTTTCGCAACTTGAAGAACTTCTTAAAGCAACGGATATACCAAAGAGCCCTCATGCTGTAGGTACTTCAACATGACGTGGTCCATTATCGATACATGGATCGTGATCATTGGCGCACTTTGTGCAGCAGGGTGTTCAATTCCTGGCACAGTTCTTGTTCTGCGAAGAATGAGCTTAATGGGAGATGCGATTAGCCACACAGTACTTCCAGGAATTGCAATTGCGTTTTTGCTGACGGGAAGCCGAGATCCAATGGCAATGTTAATCGGTGCAGTAGTAGTTGGATTACTCACGGCATTTCTTGTACAGGTTATTCAATCGCTCGGCAATGTAGAAGCGGGCGCATCTATGGGGATTGTGTTCACGGTCTTGTTTGCCTTTGGTCTAGTCCTGATGCGTCAAGCGGTTGACCATGTTGACATTGACCCAGACTGCGTGTTGTATGGCTCGATTGAATTAGCATGGTTTGACCAAGACCCTGATGGCTTTGGTATCCCGCGCGGGGCGATTGTGAATGGCGCCATGCTTCTTGCAAACCTGTTTGTTATGTTTCTTTTTTATAAAGAACTTAAAATCACATCATTCGACCCAGCATTTGCGAAATCACAGGGCATACATCCATCGTTTATGCATTATTTACTGATGACAATGACTGCCGCCACAGCAGTTTCTGCTTTTGAAACAGTTGGTTCGATTCTTGTCGTTGCGATGTTTATTGTTCCACCAGCAACAGCGTATTTACTTACGAACAGATATGGCATGATGTTTGTTTTAGCAATTAGTATTGCAATAGCATCAGCAGCTGTTGGGCATGTTTCTGCAATTACTATTCCTACTTGGTTTGGTTTCTCTGGAACGAGCACTGCTGGTGCCATGGCAGTGGCAGCGGGCGCGTTCTTTATCCTTGCTTGGGTTGGCTCGCCAAGCCAAGGCATCATCGCAAAACAATGGCAACGTAATTCCGTTCGTTTACTCGTGTTGCGGGAAGATATTCTTGGCGTACTATGGAGATTAGAAGAGCGTGGTAAAAAGACAGTTGTGCCAACGCAGTTAACTGAAGCTATTGGGGCGCACTCATTACTTGTTCATATTGCTTTGTTTGGTTTGCAAAAAACGAATGCGGTTGAAAAAACGACGATGTATTGGACGCTTACGAAAGAGGGTCGCGAGAAGGCGACAAAATTAGTTCGAATGCATCGTCTGTGGGAAGTCTATCTTGATGAACATTACCCACAAGATGTCCATCAGGTACATCAAGCTGCTGAGCGGTTGGAGCATGTGACAACTCCAGAAATGCAATCAAAGCTTGGAGATGCAAAGAAGGATCCACATGGAAGGAGGGTTCCAGATGACACGCTTTTATAAAAGTGGTATCCTGAAAGCATGAAACTACTTATTCCATTTCTTTTACTCATGCTTCTGTCGTCTTGTACTGCGGCAACAAAGGACGGCACCGTAGTTATCAACCGGCCATTTTCTGCAGTTGACAGCGATCGCAATATTGTTCTTTCTTTGGGTCGGACTTTTGAAATTGTGTTGCCAAGTAATCCAACGACGGGGTATTCCTGGTCGCTTGATGTGCACGATTCATCAGTCATAAAAAACGTAGCGAATACATTCATTTCTGATGTTAGTGGTCGAGTTGGCGTTGGAGGTAGTACGACTTGGACGCTTCGAGCAATTGGAAAAGGTGAGACAGTGCTTATGTTTTCGTATCAGCGCCCTTGGGAAGAAAAAGCTCCGCCGACAAAAGTAGTTTCTTTTACGATTTCTGTCCACTGACGGCTTGTTTATACATCGCTTCGTAGCCCTTTGCGACGGTGTCGGTGTTTAGCCAATGCAAAACGTGTTTTCTTCCAGCGGCGCCCTTTGCTTGAAGCAACTCTTTGTCCTCGGTAAGTTTTTTGATAGCGCCAGCAAATGCTTCCGGAGTTCTTTCTTTAATGATTGCGCCACCTTCTTCGAGTTCCTGCCAGATGTCAGTACCCTTTGTACCAATGATAGCTGTTTCGCAAAGCATCGCTTCTGCATAGACGAGCCCAAAATTTTCTTGCTGTGTGGGCAGGGCAAATATATCAGCCATCGCATAGAGCGAAAGTTTCAAACTGCCAACAACCATGCCAAGGAATGAAACATGCTCTTCTACGCCAATGGACTGGGCTCTTGCTTTGAGTGTTTTAGCATATGCTTCTTCGCCAGTTCCAGCTATGAAAAGTCTGATAGGTGACTCTGCATCTTTGAGGATTTTCGTAGCGTCGATGAGTGTTTCAATAGATTTTTTTTCGTGCACTCGACTTAGAAAAAGCACTGTTGGTTTGTCGGATTCACCATAAACCTCGAGCGCCTCGGCTGGATTTGGAACATTAGCGTATGGATCTAAATCAACGATGCAAGGCACAACGGCAGTGTTTCTGTGCTTGAACCATTTTGAAGCTTGCTTGTTTTCTGCTTCAGCGGTTGTGTGAAATACGGCTGGAGTTCGCACCATGCACCGACCTACCGTCGATAAGTACACGCGTTTTTTAAGTGTGCGTTGTTTCATGCTCCAGTCATCAAGCATGCCGTGGACGCTAAGCACCCAAGGAGTGTTAGTATTGTCGCATGCGTGCGCAATCTGAGGGTTTGACGGGTCCCACATGGCGTGCACGTGCACAACGTCCATGTTGCAAATGGTTTCTTTTGCAATTGTGCATTGCTCCTTAGTGAGTCGCTTGCCAGATTTTTCAAACGCGCCTAGGTGTACTACTGTCGGCGTGTTTGGCGAATCTTGCTTCCACGATTCTGGCACGTCGGTACAGTCGCACGTTAGCCAAGTAACATCGTGGCCACGGTTTGCAAGTACGGCGCACATATCAATTGCAACTCGAACAGTGCCACCTTCACTGAGCAGGGTCGTTGGAAAATAATGCAAAATCTTCAAGGGGTGCAATCTTTCTTTATTGTAATTCTACGACTTCGTAATTGCCAAGGATAACTCCGTTAAGGTGATTCGTTGGCACGCGGCCAATTGGCCATGAATCGGTAAGCTCAACAAGAATCCAATCTTTATTTTTGTACCGGACTACGTGGTCGTCCTGTTGTGCACGCATTTGTACTCCAGCAAAAATATGATCGTTTATCACGATAAAGCAAACATCCACAAGGTCAATCGATTGAACGAGTGATGCGAAGAGCATGCACTTCGAATCACAATCGCCCCATTGTTTCGATAAAGTTTCAAGTGGCATCATGGCACCAGCAGTAAGAATTTTTTCGCCCTCGTCGTTCATTCGATGATCAGCGGGAATTCTGTAGGTAAGTGATTGCACAAACGCTGTAAAAGCTCCAACCAACTCTCGTTTGCTTCTGTATCCATTCCGTCTTGCGCTTGAACGAATTGTTTTTGCTGCGTCTTGAAGCGAACGCTTGCTTTTTGAAATAACCCAGTCGTAGTGCACGCTGAATCGGTTGCCGTCATCGTGCATGCTTATTCCGTGCTTCGCTGCGTTTTGTTTTAACTCTTTTTGTTTTTGCACAAGTTCTTCGTCTGTTTGGTAGGAAAATGATGTCCAACTTTTTGGTATTCCAAAAGAATGAATGGCAAAATCTACGTCGGAGTCGTCGATTTTTATTCTGCAAGAAAGTTCTTGCATTGAAGTACCTTGTTGCACGACAGCAATGTCACCTTCCCACCGAATCACTTCTCTTGTGTTGATGTCGTTCCATACAAATGAAGTATGCGTTGAGCTAATCGCAGTGGCTTGTGTTGTTGCGAGAAAGAGAGTGAGTAGGATGGTGTTAATTCTAAACATGTTTGCAGATGTCGGCTGTAATTTGAATAGCCCTTTCAACTTCATCGGCCGTTACGTCAAGGTGTGTGACGAATCGGATTCGTTGTGAATCAAGTGCTTCAGCAAGAACGCCGCGCTCCCCTAATTTTCGGCATAACGAGGCACCATTTCCAAGCATTTTGTCAATATTGAAGAATACGAGGTTAGTATCTGTTGTTTGTGCATCACATGAAACGCCCTCAATAGAATTAAGGCCTAATGCGAGTTTTTTGGCATTGTAGTGGTCTTCCTGTAGGCGCTCGAGTTGGTTGTCGAGTGCAAAAAGGGCGGCGCCAGCAAGAATGCCGGATTGCCGCATTGTGCCACCATACATTTTCCTGAACCTTCGTACCGCGTTTATGGTCTGTTTATTGCCAGCGACGATTGATCCAGCAGGGCAACCGAGCCCTTTAGAAAAGCACGCAGAAATAGAATCGAATGGCGCACACCATGTTTTGGCGTCAACGTCAGAGCCGACGATGGCGTGCCAAATTCGCGCACCATCGAGATGTGTGTGTAAACCAAAATCATGTGCAGTGTTACAAACATCCTGAAGTTGACCAAGCGGCCAGATTGACCCGCCGCCCCGGTTATGCGTGTTTTCGAGAGAGAGTAGCCGACTTGTTCCAAAATGGAAATCTTCAGGTCGAACGAGATTGCGCACATCTTCACATGCGAAAAAGCCACGATCGCCTTGCGCGATAGCAAAACTACAGCCACTCAGTGCCGCTGCGCCACCGCCTTCATAACGGACTATGTGGCTCTCGCCGTGAATAATAATTTCGTCACCGGGCTGTGTTTGTGCTCGAATAGCAACCTGGTTTGCCATCGTTCCAGTTGGAACAAAGCACGCATCTTCTTTCCCAAACATTGAGGCACATCGCTCTTGCAGGGCATTGACAGTGGGATC
Source organism: Phycisphaerae bacterium (assembly GCA_002689385.1). Taxonomy (GTDB): domain Bacteria; phylum Planctomycetota; class Phycisphaerae; order Phycisphaerales; family SM1A02. Next base: position 8,169 of record NZFX01000028.1, on the reverse strand, counting down.
GTCTCCCCAAACATCATCGCCGAGTGGCGCATCCATCATTGCACTTCGCATCGCAGCTGTTGGCTGCGTGACCGTGTCACTGCGTAAATCAATCGGTTTCGTTGTCATACATACCGATTGTATGCATATGGCGCGAGTTCTGTGTATTATTGTTTACTATGAATAGATGGAAATGGTTTATCGTTGAAGGCACCGTCCTCATTGCACTGGGTATTTTTGCAATTGCACGACCGGGCATCGCTGCTGAAGCGATAGTTTCACTCATAGGGTGGCTTCTATTGTTTGTCGGCGGCATTGCATTATTCGGGGGCATTACTTCCCAGGCGGGGCCTCGAAAACCTGCTTCTCTCGGAGGTGGTTTAGTTGCGTTAATCTTCGGCATGATTTTCCTTTTATTACCAGCACCAGCGCTTGCAACGATTACTATTATTTTGGCAATTTTCTTTTTACTTACAGGCTTTACAGAAATTTCTGCTTCGATGGCGCTTCGGTCATTAGGGGGAAACTCCAACCACTGGGGCATGGCCTTCTTTAGTGGTGTCCTTGGAATAATGCTCGGAGTCATAATGCTCACTTCATGGCCGACATCGTTTGAAATTATTGGATTGCTTTTGGGAATAAATTTTCTCCTTAGTGGTTCATACTTGTTTTCGTTGGGTTGGTTTTTCCGCCATGCGCCAGCGCATTGATGCATGAATTGCGCAACGAATAAACATCTTTCTTTTGTTGGGTGGTTGGGTGTACTAGCAGGCGCGTTCTTCGTTGGGCTTATTGCTTACTACTTTGCGTTCGCTGGCGAGCAATCGGAACAGGCGCGTGCATTCCTTATGCAACGAATGGCATGGATTGTATTTTTGTTGCCTGCAATCGGTTTAACTGCAATTACCTTGTTACGAGTTCGATTTTTTCAAGGGACGGAAGGTACTGGAATTCCTCAAACAATTGCATCGTTGCAAATAGAGGATGAATATCAAAAAGAAAATTTGTTGTCGCCGAAAATTTTGTTTGGAAAGATTTTGCTTACAACGGTGGCTCTTTTTAGTGGTGCTTCAATGGGAAGGGAAGGGCCGACGGTGCAGGCTGCTGCATGCATCATGTTTTACTTGCGAAAACTCGTTGCAATTCCCCATCATTTGGCTCAACGCGGGCTCATCATTGCCGGGGGCGCCGCAGGCATTGCCGCGGCATTTAACGCTCCGCTTGCTGGCATTGTGTTTTCAATTGAGGAGATAGGAAGAACCTTTGACAAGCGCAACCTTTCTGTTCTGATTGCAACAGTGCTGGTTGCTTGCTGTGTTTGCATTGGTTTGTTTGGTAATTACTGGTTTTATGGTGATGTATATATCCAGAAAGTTTCGAACGTTGACTGGGCACTTGTTCCCTTGGTCGCAATTTGCATGGGGCTACTCGGCGGAGTTTTCTCGCACTTTATCGTGCGCGTGTATCCACAAGTCATGCGCGTCATGTTTCGGCGTCCAATTCTTGTGCCGATGTTGATTGGCCTTTCGATTGGTTTTCTCGGCTGGTTGTCTTCTGGACAAACACTTGGCACGGGTTTTTTAGAAGCGCAAGGTATGCTCATGCATTCAGAGCAGTCGGATTGGTATTACGCACCTCTTCGCTTAGTTGCTACAGCACTCACATTACTAAGTGGAATACCGGGCGGTTTATTTGACCCTTCGCTTTCAGCTGGAGCCGGTTTTGGTCAATGGATTGCAAACATGGCACATCAATTTGAATGGGGTGCAGGCGTTGATCAAAAATTAATCATGATGGTTGCAATGGCGTGTTTTTTTGCAGGCGTAGTGCAAAGCCCAGTGACGGCGGTCATCATAATGGTGGAAATGACAAATAATGTGCATGCAACGTTACCTATGTTGGCGGGTGCACTTATTGCGTTTGCCATTTCAAAACGGATTTGTACTTGCTCAATTTACGTCGCTTTAGCGAGCAGTTATTTCAGCGAGAGCTCTGGAGTAGTAGGGCGGCGTGATCCACGCATGGATTGACGTGCGATTTTTTGCAAGTTTTGAATCCTGCAAAGTACATCGCTCATAGACATATTGAGCACTACATGAATTTCCCAAGGTGAAAGGCGTTCTGCGAAATGCAATGCGAGTACTTGCCGGTCAGTCCATGACAGGTTGGAAAAAAATGTTCCAAGTTTGTCGTTGAACTGGTCGGTTTGCAACCTGAGGTTATTTGTTTTGTTCGTGGGTAACGATTTTGGTCCAATATGGCCAATTGGTGATGTGTCGGCGATCATGGGCGACTTCCTGTCTTGTTATGAGCCCAGCACTCCGCTGGGTCTATAGTTGATAAGGGGTACTCGCTTCAGTTTCATTCAAAAAAAACAAAATGTAAAAAAATTGAGAAAGAATGAAAAGATCACCATTTGGCAGAGTTGTCTAGTTGGTGGCACGGAAGCCACCCTTACTAAAAAACTCTTCTCTCTTTCTTTCTTCTCTCCCCCGCAAGCCCACGCCTCAAGCGTGGGCTTGCGGCGTTTAGAGCTAAACGTTCCCCAGAGACGATTATGTGCATCATTTGTTTTTATCTACTTTGATAATACAGGGTTGCCCGATCAAAAAACCAGATAAAGTCTCTGAGGAATTACTTAGGTCTCGGGTGACGTAAAATTGTGTACATGTTAACTACCGAAGAACCATATACCGCAATGGTAGCCATCATCATCAGCGGTATTGCTGCTCCAGGCAACCATCATTGGCTGGTGGACGGCAGTGCCTTCGGGTAAATAGCGAGTAATAATGCCTGTCATGCCCTCAGAAAGAGGAAATTGGGAAACTATGCGCATTCCGCCTTCGCTCCGATCAACAACACGGTACCTGACTGGGGTGTCAAAATCGTGACTCCACCGCAGGACAGCTTCGCCGCTGTATTGCGTTCTCGTTTTATCTCGACGGTTATCGTTTGCGGTGGAATTGCTAGGGCTGATGTTTGAATCGTGAATCATAAAATAGGAATCGACCTGTTTCAGAGGCGACTTAACTACTTGTAATAGAATTAATTACGATTTTGTTCAAATGCTCTTACCTGCTCTTCCGCATGGTAAGAACTTCTGACTAAGGGGCCTGATTCCACAACACGAAAACCAAGTTTAATGCCTTCTTTTTTGTACATTGCAAAGATATCAGGGTGTACCCAGCGATCGATAGGCAGGTGGTTTCTGCTCGGCTGAAGGTATTGGCCAATAGTAATAATTTCAGTATTCGTTTTTGCTCTAATATCTGCGAGCATGGTGACCACTTCCTCATCGGTTTCGCCAATACCAACCATGATTCCGGTTTTAGTCACAAGCCCCGCCTCGGATATACGCTGAAGCACCTCCATTGAGCGGTCATAAGTTGCTTGTGGGCGGACAGCGCCGTGCATTCGAGGAACGGTTTCAAGGTTATGCGCAAGTATTTCGGGTTTTGATTGAATTATGGTGGCTAAATCACCTGCGTCACCCTTTAAATCGCCAATAAGCGCTTCCACAGATGTTTCTGGCGCCATTGTATGCACTGCCTGGATGGTTTCTGCCCAAATATGTGCACCGCCGTCAGGCAAATCATCCCGATCAACACACGTTATGACAATATGGCGTAATCCCATTAATGCAATTGATTTACCAACATTTAATGGCTCGTCGTAGTCGGGCGCCTTGGGCCGACCGGTTTTTACATTGCAGAAACCGCAAGAGCGAGTGCATGTATCACCAAGGATCATGATTGTTGCAGTGCCTCGAGTCCAGCAGTCACCAATGTTTGGGCAGGAGGCTTCTTGGCAAACCGTGTTTAGGTTGTGTTTTTCCATATTTTCGCGCATTGCGACATACGCGTCACCGCCAGGAATTTGAGCACGGATCCAAGAGGGCTTCTTTTGCATCATTAATGATTGCGATCCATCATCGTTATTGAGTACTTGCGAACTCAAGTCAACAACGAGTGAACTTCTTGTATGGCGAGCCGTATCACCACCGAGTGGTTTGGGGTGCCTGGGAGAAGATGGAGAAGATTTATTCATAACTTCCATATTCTATCAAACTGAGCATAAAGGTAATCGCTCAACTTTGTACTGTGCATCAGTCGATGAAGTCCGATACCATCCCGCATATCACTCATGTGGGGGCTGTAAGTTGGATTATTGAACACAAGAAGGTATGACCTTGATTGACTGGAAAAAGATAAAAGTAACATGTTGCGCAAAGACACTCCTGGGCATTTGCCTTGCGATTTTTGTAAGTTTTGCGCAACTCGGCTGCAATTCGAATGCGTGGATGGGCGACCCGGGTGCACAGGGCTATTACAAGCCGACACCAACCACCATTCCAATTCTGGACCGAATTGACATTATTGAAGAGCCGGAAGCTTGGCCAAAATATTCGAAGGTCACGCAGTTAGACTTGATGCCATCAGACTTGGCGTACAGAATAAACCCCGGTGATATCCTTGAATTAAAAATATTTGGTTTGTATCAAACCAACCAACATCATCCAGTTACTCGCCGTGTGGACATTACAGGCTATTTTCGTGTCCCGGAACTAGGCGACGTGCTTGTTGCGGGTTTAACTGTACAAAGTGCACAAGATTTAATTATCCGCGAGCTTGGCAAGAAGGTCATGACACACCCGAGTGCACAGCTCGATGTTGTTGACCAAACAGCATTGACGTACACCGTCTATGGCGGGCTTGCACGCTGGGGAGTATTTACTTTACACAACCCCGACTTGCGCCTTGTGGAAGTGCTTGCGCTCGCCGGCGGTGTTCCACTATCGACACAAGATATCTATGTTATTCGGCAACTCGAAATTAGTGACACCGTTTTGCCATCATGGAACAAAGACAACGCAGCAAGGAATATTGGCGGCTCAATTCAACTCCCGCCGAAAGAATCGCCCAACGACTCATCGCAGGCACCAAAAACAACTATTGAAGATCTTATTCAACAGTTGAACGTCGGTGAAACGGATGGGATGCCTCGTGAAGATAGCTCGCAAGTGCCGACGGCTGATTCAAGCCCAAGCGATGCAAGCATAGACGATCTTATTAATCAACTTGATATTGGTGATAGTGCAACAAGCGCAAATCACAACGTTTCGCCAGGTATCATTCAAACGGGTAGCCCCGAGTTGATTGATATAGATGATCTTGTTCCCGCTAGAAATGCGGGTCCGCAACCATATCAGCGAGCAAAGTTGCCAGTCGATGTGGATGAACTCATTGCACCCGAAACTTCTGCTCCAACGGGCTCTGCATTCATTTATGTTCCAGAAAGTGACTCGTGGGTACCCGTCAGCGTGAATTCAACAAGCAAGACGATTGAAAAGAAAGAAACAGCACTAGATGGATCAACGGCTGGCCCCGCAGTACTTGAACGAATCATACGAATCCCATGGCAGCTTCTTAGAGAGGGTGACAGTTCTTATAACATCGTTATCCGTCCTAAAGACAGAGTGTATGTAGAAGAAGTTCCACGGGGCAACCTCTATATTCGCGGCGAGATTGGTCGCCCAGGCGTGTATGATTACCCACGGTCGGGCGAAAAAATTACACTTTCTGAGTTCATTACGTCTGCTGGTGACTTGGGCCCCATTGCGGTCCCAGAAAAGGTGAGCCTGACTCGGCGTTTTGGAGATGTGCAAGCAACCGTCACGCTTAATTATGCGGCGATTCTTCAGCGCACAGAGCCTGACATTTTCTTAAAACCAAATGACCATATAAGTATTGGTACAACTTGGGGTGCAACCCCAATGGCGATTATCAGAAACGGGTTTAGAGCCACATATGGTTTTGGATTCCTTCTTGATCGCAACTTTGGCAATGATGTCTTTGGAAGCCCTCCATAAAACGCGTGACTCAGAAGAATCGTGATTTACTGAACAATCTTAGAGGTTTTGGCGTATTGTTCAGGCCTATGGTGAGCAAGAGAGAATGCTCATTTTTAGTATAGAGAGCACGTGAATCATGACCGATTATAGAGAACCATGTCTAGCACAGTAAAAACGCAAAATGCCGAGGTTTGCCAACCTCAGAGACTATTGTTTTGGTCAATAGTCATTTTTGTTGCGTTTGCATGGATATTTTGGGATTTTCTCCAAAGGCAAGTCATGTTTGCGATTCAGCAACAAGCTGATTGGGGGCACACGCTCATCATTCCATTTATCTCGGGCTATTTCATTTGGCTTTGTCGAGGAAAATTGCTCAGCCAACCCTTTACTCGTGCAAAATCCGGCATTCTTCTTCTCGTTCTTGGTTTGGTTTGGTATTCAATTTGTGCACTCGGCCCCGCCGCTCTGCATCACCATAACTTGATGGGGTTCGGCGTTTCGATGTCGATTGCAGGCATATTCCTTTACCTGTTTGGATGGCGTTCCATGCGGTATCTTTGGTTCCCTTTGTTGTACTTGTTTGTTTTTGGACAATCTATTTCTGATCGTTTTATGGAAATCGTGACGTTCAAGTTGCAAGATGTAGCTTCTGTGGGTTCTTTCTATGGTCTTACGCTTTTGGGTTTAGATGTGACTCGCGCGGGGAACACGCTTGAAATTTTTTATAACGATGTTTCCTATCCCCTGAATATTGCAGAAGCTTGTTCTGGAATGCGGATGTTGATGGCATTTTTAGCACTTGGGGTAGCAATGGCATACACAGGATTGCCTCACCTCTGGCAACGAGTCACACTGGTTGTGCTTGCTTTGCCAACGGCGGTGTTTGTAAACATTCTTCGAGTGATGTCGCTCGGTTTGCTAAGTATTGCTGACAGTGGTTTTTCATCGGGTGATTTCCATACGTTCGTTGGCACACTTTGGTTGATTCCTGCGTTCTTGATTTACCTTGGCATAGTATGGATTCTAAAAAATCTTGTCATTGAAGAAGACCAAGAGGAATCAGGTGCAGACGAAGAATTGCCAGCCGTTCAATTCAACGGTTCTGCAACACGTGGTTTTGTTACAGCGGTTGTAATTCTTTCAGTCTCAGCGGTTGCTCTACAGATTGGAGTGGGTGCTTTAAATGTATATTTGAAGAAAGTGCCTGTTTATCCACGTAAAGATTTTTCAGTGCTACCATCAGCGATCGGTGATTGGAAACGAATCGGTGAGGACGCACGGTTTGACGCTTCTGGTGTTGAGGCTCTCGGTACAGATTTGTATCTCACACGAGCATACACCAAGGAAGGTACATCAAATCCTCCGATGCAATTACACCTAGCGTATTACACTGGTCAAGTGGATGCAGTTCCTCACGTTCCAGACAGATGTATGGTCGCTGGCGGGTATGTCCCTCTGACCGCAGAGCCCATTACGCTTCCGATGAAGATTGACATGTCCGCGTGGGGAACAGACGAAATCGAAACACTTGACGGCGTGGCTTATCCTGTGGTTGAACATTGGGATGCGCTTCGAGAATCAACGGAAACAATTCGTCTTCCTATCGGAGATTTTGAGTTACGCTCAACTGAGTTTAGTCATCCTAAGTTAGGTGACGAACATATTTTCGCAGGATATCTATTCGTTGCAAATGGAAAAACTACAGCGTACCCAGAGAGAATCAGAATGATTGCATTTGATCCATCGGAAAAATTTGCATACTATTGCAAGGTTCAGTTTACTACTCGTGGGGGCAGCCAGTTTACGATGGAACAATTTAATAAACTCGCTTCTGATTTGTTATCAAGCGCACTACCAGAAATAATGCGATGTTTGCCTGATTGGGCAGAAGTCGTAGATGAAAAAGATACTGAATAACCCTATACCTACTTAGGAATCGTGAGATCATGGCAAAGAAAAAATACAAGTCAATCCATAAAAAGAACAAGACACGAAAAAGTCCTGCTAAAGGAAGCAGGGCAAACAAAAAACTTATAATAATTCTTTGTGTTGCAGCCATTATTGGCGGCGGCGCACTTGCAGGCGTGTTCTATATGAATCTCAAGAGCGCAATCAGAAACATTTCGATTGCGGACGAATACATGGCTAGCGGCGAGTTCCGAAAGGCATACAAGTCGTATGGGCGCGCTACAAATAAAGAGCCAAACAACCTTGCCTATTTGCATAAATTGCAAGATGCGTTGTTGAAGATAACGCCTATGACACAAGAGGAAGCAGCGGCTTTTTATGATAGTTACATTACTACACTTCTTCATAAAGCTCGATATAACCCAAAGGAT
>NZFX01000027.1 GCA_002689385.1 Phycisphaerae bacterium | reverse complement strand
GAACAAGCTGGATATCAATACAAAGGTGCAATTGGCCCTTCTGGCTTGCTCAGCCGAATCGAAGAATATGCTCCAGTCGCTGTATTACTTGATCTTGGTAAAGAAGATATTGTCATTAGCGAAGTGGTGCTTGCCATTAAAGAAACAACGAATGCACCAATAATTGCTTTTTGTGGACACGTCGCAACAAAAGAATTAGAAGAAGCACGCGCTTGTGGATGCGATGTTGTAACAACAAACGGCGCAATTACTGGTTCATTTGAATCAGTGATGCAAAAAGCGATTAACTCTTAGGCAAAGTCGCCATTCCCCACTCGGCAAGCACACCGCCTGTGCCAGTGATAATCATTTGTATGGCAATGCAAATCAAAATGAAGCCCATTACTTTTGTAATGGCAGTCATGCCTGTTTCACCAAGCAATTTTGCAACCAAGGTAGATTCGCGAAAACAAATCCAAATCACAATGCATGCCGCTGCAATAGCGCAAGTTATTGAAAGGTAGTCAGCAAATTGCATGTTCGATTTATGCGCAACTGAAAGAACGACTGCTAGACCCCCGGGGCCAGCAATAATCGGCATAGCAAGTGGGCAAAATGAAACATCTTCCATCTGGACTGCTTCTTTGTGTTCTTCCTTTGAGGAGCTGTGACCTTTAGAACCAGCCATTAAGTTGAAACCAATTTTGGCAATGATTATCCCACCACCAATCTGAATGCCGTTAAGTGTTATTCCAAAGAATTCTAAAATATATTTTCCGCCAACAAAGAAAACAAACAATAAACAGAAGGAATAAAAAGCAGCTTTTAGTGCTTGTTGTTTTTTGAATGCCTCCGTATCCCCTTTTGTAATAGAGACAAATATCCCTATATTTCCTAAAGGATTTGTTATAACGAAGAGTGCGGCGAAAACAATTGCAAATTCATGGAATGGTGACATGCGTGCATGGTATACAATCCTATTCTCTATGACTAAACAACGCTCAAGTAAACTTCGTTTTCGCCTCTTTAAAAGACAATTGAAAGAGGCTGTTCATAGTGGCGACTATGCTTCGATTTCTACTGGCAGAGCCGTAGCTGAACGCTCTCGGTCTTTCAGTGGGCTGGTTCGAGAATTTTTCACACTCGTTGGTAACAACCGAAAAGACATTTTCTGGTCCCTAGGCTTTCTAACAATTGGCGCAACTGTGGGCCTTATACCGCCCGCTGCGACTAAGATTGTTTTTGACAACATCCTTGGCGACCAACCACTACCAAACGAGATTGTTCAGTCATTGCCTGCACTTGAAAACAAAATCACGCTACTAGGTATCATCGCTATAGGAACAGTTACGCTCGCATTGATTGCACTTGCTTTCAGTGTTCGTGCACGCTGGATTGCAACGCGCACGACAAAACGGATTCAAGTGTTGCTGCGGCGTAAGGCGTTCTTGCATGCAACTTCCCTACCATTGCATCGCGTACACCAACTTCGTTCAGGCGGTGCAGCTTCGCTTGTTCGAGAAGATGCGGGAGCTATTGGCGAACTTGTGTTTGGACTTTGCTATAACCCATGGCGAGCAATCATCCAACTCGTAGGTATTCTTATCATCCTATTGTTTGTGGACTGGCGGCTGCTTCTCTTCTCTGTTGTACTTTTTCCCATTGTTTTTTTCACACACCGCACATGGATAAGCCGCATCCGACCGCTCTGGCGCTCCATACGTGGAACAAGGCAATTTTGCGATGCGATGGTGACTGAATCTTTTAGCGGTGCGCGTGTTGTTCGTAGTTTTTCGCGGCAACGAACAGAAGCTGGAAACTGGATTCGTTCAAACCACTTGCTTGTTCGAAAAGAATTGTTAGCCTGGTGGCTATCGCGTGGCATTGACATTGCTTGGTCTGTGCTTATTCCGATTGCAACAGCGGCACTTCTTTGGTTTGGTGGTTGGCAAGTTCTCCACGACCGTGAACTCATTGCAGCTGGAGAAATAACTGCTTCAGAGGCAATAACCGCCGGCGATCTTGTTATGTTCTTAACGTATCTTGCAATGCTCATGGGTCCACTTGCCACGCTTGCTGAAAGTGCGACACAATTACAAAACTCACTTGCTGCGCTTGATCGAGTGCTTGATTTATTCCGTGAAACAACAGAACAAGAGGAACACACAGGCGGAACCATAGTTGCTAAAGAAACGACCAACGGGATTGTTTCTTTTAAGAATGTTTGTTTTCAATATCCTGGAACGGATGTTGATGTACTTCACGACATTTCGTTCACTGCAAAGGAAGGCGAAACTATCGCACTTGTTGGCCCAAGCGGTTCTGGAAAAACTACACTGTGCAATTTAGTTGCTGCATTCTACAATTGTTCAAAAGGCACGATTTCGCTTGACGAAATGCCTCTGCAAAAACTTAATCTTGATGCATACAGAACGCTACTTGGGATCGTCGAGCAAGACATTTTTTTGTTTGAGGGCTCTATTGCAAGCAACATTGCCTATGGAAAACGAGGCGCAACAGATGAAGAAATTAAAACTGCAGCAACGCAAGCTGCAGCACATTCATTCATATCTAATTTTAAGCACGGATACCACACAGAGATTGGCGAACGAGGGGTCAAACTAAGCGGTGGTCAAAGACAGCGTATTGCTATCGCTCGTGCCTTGCTCGCTGACCCACGAATTCTTATTCTTGATGAAGCAACAAGCAACCTTGACACTGAGTCGGAACGATTGATCCAACGCAGTTTAATAACGTTGCTTAAAAATAGAACCAGCTTCGTTATCGCACATCGCTTGAGTACGATTCGTGATGCTAACCAAATTCTTGTACTCGACAAAGGGCGAATTATTGAATCTGGAACCCATGAAGAACTCATGGCACGAAGCGATCGATACCACAACATGGTCGTCCTACAAACGCACTCCCATTAATGCAATTAAACGCCGGAATGCTATTCTCTTGATTTATGTGTCTTAATCGTTTCCATAAAATTAACTATTGTACTAGTTGTCTCTGAGGAGTTAACTCGAAGAAATTCATTCCTCAGAGACATTTAAATATGCCCTTATATGCATTTAAACACAATTTGAGGTACAATAAGGGGTTGTACCTACTTGGAGCATATTTATGATTATTGGCGTACCAAAAGAAATTTACCCTGAAGAACGAAGAGTAGGACTTGTCCCTCGAGGAGCAGAAGCGCTCATCAAAATGGGATTTGAAGTCATCGTTGAAACAAATGCTGGCGATGCCGCAGATTACTCCAATGCAAAATACGAAGCAGTTGGCGCCAAGGTCTCACAAAGCGCAAATGAAGTTTGGGGACAAAGCGATATAGTCATTAAAGTTCGGGAACCAGATACTGCCGAATCACGCTTAATGAAAGAAGGCGGGACCCTGATTTCCTTCTTCTGGCCTTCAAAGAACAGCGAATTGCTCAAATACCTCAATACAAAAAATGTAACCGCTCTTGCAATGGACTGCATCCCACGAATTACCCGTGCGCAAAAAATGGACGCACTCAGTTCCATGGCAAACATCGCCGGTTATCGTGCTGTTGTTGAAGCTGCACACGAATTCCCGCATTTTTTCACTGGTCAAATTACTGCCGCGGGTAAAATTGACCCCGCAAAAGTGCTCATCATTGGTGGCGGAGTTGCAGGACTTGCAGCTGTCGGTGCTGCAAAAGGACTCGGCGCAATCGTCCGAGCGTTTGACACACGCCTTGCTGTTCGAGAACAAGTCGAAAGCTTGGGTGGTGAATTCCTTGAATTAAACTTTGATGAAGATGGTGAAGGTGGAGGCGGGTATGCCAAAACAATGAGCGATGAGTTCATCAAAGCAGAAATGAAACTTTTTGCAGAACAAGCAATTGATGTAGACATCATAATTACAACTGCACTCATCCCTGGCAAAGAAGCACCAAAACTCATCACCGCTGGCATGGTTGAATCCATGCGAGAGGGTTCTGTCATCGTAGACCTCGCTGCAGAACAAGGCGGCAACTGCTCCCTGACAAAACCAAATGAAAAAGTCGTGCATCATGGCGTAACAATTATTGGATACACCGATTTACCAAGTCGAATGGCTGCACTTTCAAGTCGACTGTACAGCGCAGGTATTGTGCACCTGATCGATGAAATGGGTGGCACAGAAAACTACGACGTTGACCTAGAAAACGAAGTCATTCGCGGTGCACTTGTGTTGCAAAATGGCTCCATAATGTGGCCGCCACCAAAGCCAAAAAATCCAGGCCCCAAATATTCCGTAGACACAGGCGATCGACCTGAAAAAGGAAAAGCCGAAACCGAAACTACTCGCTCAGAAGTAAAACCATGCACTGGCATGCGTACTATTAAGTACGCCATATACCTAGCATTAGCAATCGGGCTATACATTGCAGGAAATAGTCTTCCTGAAAGCGACGAATTTGTCGAACGATTTATCGACCAACTCACAGTCTTTGTACTTGCATGTTTCGTTGGTTGGCAAGTAATTTGGAACGTTAAACCTGCGTTACACACTCCACTTATGAGTGTCACAAATGCCATTTCAGGTATTATTATTATAGGTGGCATCTTGCAAATTTCTCGCCCAGAAATTGATGCCAGCGTCATTCTTGGCGCTGCTGCAATTCTCCTTGCTGCCATCAATGTTGTTGGCGGCTTCCTTGTAACTAACCGCATGCTTGCAATGTTTAGGCAGTAATTTCATGTCAAATAATTTAATCCTCATTTGTTATATCATCGCTGCTGTACTCTTCATCTTGAGCCTTGGCGGACTATCAAACCAAGAAAGCGCACGGCGCGGAAACTGGTTCGGAATCATCGGTATGTTGCTTGCGCTTATCGCTGTCAGCGCGAGTGAAACAGTTACAGCATACGGCATACTCGCTGTTTCTATATTCCCAGCGGTACTCATCGGCGGCGTGCTTGCTGCACGTGTCAAGATGACAGAAATGCCACAACTCGTTGCCATTTTGCACAGTTTCGTTGGCGCAGCAGCCGTACTTGTAGGTCTGAGTTTACACCTCGACAAATCAGCTGTTCATCATGAAGGTATCGCCGGAGTTATCCACAACATAGAAATCTATGTTGGTGTTTGCATTGGCTCGATTACCTTCACTGGCTCAATCGTCGCATTCGGTAAACTACAAGGATTAATTTCTGGCACGCCCCTGCTCTTACCTGCGCGCCATCTATTAAATCTAATCGTTCTAACCGCAACCGTTTGGCTTGGAGTGGAATTTGTTTCACATAACGTGATCGCAGACCCGACCACATCATTACTTGTTGCAATGGTTATCACAGGCGTTCTTGGTGTCCACCTTGTTATGGCGATTGGCGGCGCAGACATGCCTGTTGTTGTCTCAATGCTCAACAGTTACTCAGGCTGGGCCGCAGCAGCAGCCGGCTTTATGCTTGGCAATAACCTCCTTCTTATTGTCGGCGCACTCGTTGGATCAAGCGGTTTGATTTTAAGTTTATTCATGTGTCGCGGCATGAATCGGTCGCTCATAAGCGTAATTCTTGGGGGCTTTGGCACAGGCGACTCTGGCGGTGGTGGAACAATGCAAACACCAGAAGGCGACATCACTTCGATTGAAGCTGATGCCACAACGCAACTCCTCAAAGCTGCAAAGAGCGTCATTATTGTTCCTGGTTACGGCATGGCTGTTGCACAAGCGCAACACACTGTTGCAAAGATCACAAAGAAACTTCGCGAGAATAACACGAATGTGTTATTTGCAATCCATCCTGTTGCTGGCCGACTGCCCGGACACATGAACGTGCTCCTTGCTGAAGCGAACATTCCTTACGACATCGTTCTTGAGCTTGATGAAATCAATCATACCTTCGGTGCTACTGATGTAGTGATGGTCATCGGCGCAAACGATATTGTAAATCCAAGCGCGCTTGACGATCCAAACAGTCCCATTGCTGGTATGCCAGTGCTTGAAGTTTGGAATGCAAAGAACGTTATCGTCATGAAACGGTCAATGGGTACAGGGTATGCGGGAGTTGGGAATCCTCTTTTCTTCAATGAAAATACTTCCATGTTGTTTGGTGATGCTGGTGAAAATGTTGACGCAATCCTTGCTTCGCTCTGATTAGTAGTTATCCTACAGGTATGCTTCGTGTGCTTCTGCTTTTTATAACTTGTCTATCAGTACAGGCAAACCAAGACGAACCGCTTCGGCTCCACTTTGGTGTCTATCCCTCGGATCGCGCTACCGTCATGTATCGAAATTTTTCGCCAATTCTAGAAGCGATTACTGCTCCAATTGAAAACCAACTTAAACGCGAAGTCGACATTCATTTAACTATTTTTGAAGATTACGAATCTGGAATCAAAGCACTTGCTGAAGGAAAGGTTGACTTTGTCCGGTTTGGACCATCCTCTTATATTCTTGCTGAAGAACTAAATCCGAATATCAAACTTCTCGCTATGGAACTACGAAACGGGAAAAAAACATTTAATGGAGTTCTCGTTTCTAGAATTGATTCTAAAATCGACAGCCTGATTGATGTAATGGGAAAACGCGTAGCCTTTGGAGACAAGAACTCGACAATAGGAAGGTACCTTTCGCAGTCACTCTTAATCGACAACGGAATTACTGCGAATACACTCGGAAGTTTCTCTTATTTGGGAAGACATGACCTCGTAGCCAAAGCATTAATTACAGGCACACATGATGTTGGCGCATTAAAACTGTCCACCTATAAAAAACTTTGCGACCAAGAAGAGTTTGCTATTATTGCCTCTTTTGAAAATGTCACTAAACCTTGGATTGCTCGTGCTGAACTTCCCAAAGAAATCAGAAACGCAATTACCGCAGCATTACTTGTACTCACTGAACCAAATGAACTTGGTGAACTTGGTTGCTCAGGGCTGACCCAAGCCAAACCCAAAGACTACGACAGTATTCGCGACAGTATGAAAAACGCTGAGCTGTTTGACCCCGAAGAAGATTCCCAAAAAGAAGAACAGCAAGCATCAGATTAACGCTTTACAGCAGTTGTAATTGTACAAACGCCGAACGTCTGTGGCGCTTGTGCAAGTTCGGCGAACCCGACACTTTTGATTTGAACAGCCATTTCTTTTGCCTCTGCAAAAGTTTCAACACTCTTTGGCAAATATTTATACGCGCCACTTGAGTCACCTGAAATAATTGTTGCTGTTAGCGGCATGATTCGTTTTGTATAGAGAGTATTGCACCAATGAAGCAACGCGTTTTTAGGCGTAGAAAATTCTAAAACAATTAGCCGGCCGCCAGGTCGTAAAATTCTATAAAACTCTTCAAATGCTTTTTTTGGATCTTGAACATTGCGAATTCCAAATGCGATGGATACTACATCAGCAGTTGCATCTTCCAACTGCAATGCCATTGCATCGCCTTGACGGTAATCGATCGACATAGCTGCATTGTTTGCCTTTATGATTGCCAGATCAAGCATCGCTTTAGTGAAATCAATACCAACTACAGAGCGTACTTTCGCTTTGTAAAACGCCATCGAAAGATCGCCTGTCCCACAAGCAACGTCAACCACATCTTCGTTGCCGGCTAGTTCCGCGGCTTTTACGGCTCGAGCACGCCAAATTTGATCTTGCCACATCGAGTGAAGCCGGTTGTTCAGGTCATACCGCCGTGCTATTGAAGTAAACATCGCTTCTACACGCTGTGCCTTATCTTCCATCCCATGTGGATTTTGCATGAGGTCATCCCCGCTCCAGGCCGGTGTTTCGTGCGATAAATCATCTTGAGCAGTCATAACTTACATGATACCCCTATAGTCCAAAGAGCATGTATGCCGTTACAATAGACATCATCACTTGGAGAGACAAATGATTATTGACTGCCACACACGATTATGGTCCGACGCTAGACAACTTGGTCAACAAACGGCTGAGAAACTCGCAAAGGGCTCGCCCGCAAGTTGGGCAGAACCAACAGGCGACTCGTCTTCACATGGCAGGGCTATGTCCTGCATCGATGCGTCGCTCGTTATCGGCCACCGTGCCGAACTCGTAGGTGCGCATGTTCCAAATGAATTGATAGCCGATTTTGTCGGCAGAGACCCACAGCATCGACTTGGCATTGCGGGGATTGATCCTCTTGCAGATACCATTGAGAAAGACCTAGCAACAGCTCTTGAGCTCGGTCTCGTTGGAGTTGCAGTTTCGCCAGCGCTTGCTGGATTCCATCCAACGCATTCCGCCGCGATGCGCGTGTACGAATGGTGTTGTGACCACGGCATGCCTATCATCGTGACGATGCCCCAGCCAATTCCTTCAGCAGCAGTTCTTGATTTCGCAAGACCTATTCACTGGGACGAGGTAGCAAGAACGTTCCCTCAATTGCACATTATGTTTACGCAGATGGGTTATCCATGGATTGACGAATTGCTCGTCCTAGCTGGCAAGCACGCACATGTGTTTGCAGAAGTTTCAGGCGTAGCGACAAGACCATGGCAAGTGTACAACGCGCTTTCAACTGCTTCGAGTTTAGATGTCATGGATCGACTTTTGTTTGGTTCGGGCTTCCCCATGTCGACTCCGCAACTTGCCATTGAATCGCTCTACAGTGTAAATACTTCAACCAAAGGGACAATGCTCCCCCCAATTCCAAGAGCACGTGTAAAAGAAATCGTCGAGCGCGACGCGCTCACATGCCTTGGCATTGAATACACCGCCATTGCAAACACCCAAGAAAACACTGCGTCAATCGCATCCAAAGATACAGCACAACAACATGAAGCATAAGTTTTTTCTCGTTATCCCCTTACTTCTTTCTGCATGTTCGGTTGGTAGTTCCACACAAAACACTTCACTTGAAGTGCATTCCATGGGCTTAGACCGTGCGATTTTGTACGCGGATTGCTCCACCATCGTCTGTACAGAAGGCTTTGCAAACGAAGGTGATATTTGGATGACTGACATACCAATGGAGCAGATTGTTTCTGGCGATTTTATAAATGGCCAAATCATTCACTTTCAAGTTTTATGGACACCAGTTTCGGGCAAAACTCCACTTGCATCCACTTCTACGAATGTCACAATTAAACACATTATTATTTCTGATGGTGTAGTTGGTGTCTATGGCGGAGGCGGATACTGCTGGAAATACGGCAATCCAAAAGATGGCATGCAGCTCAACATTGAAGAAGCAACTGTTGCAATTGAAGAACAACGTGCTCAATTTGATGACTTGCTCAGCCCAGCAACCATGGTGGGGAGAGTTTCAAGTGTGCCCAACAAAACTATTGCCAAGCAAATAGCAAACGCTGCTGACCGAATTATTCAATAACAAACAAGTTCGTTACTTAGCGGAAATTTCGCCAATACGAACTTTCAACAAGCGTTGACGGTGACCGGATTTTCGGCGGTACCCTTTACGCCTTTTGAATTTGATGACGTCAATTTTCTTGTCTTTAAACTCTTCAAGAACTTCAACTTCAACTGAAGCACCTTCAACGTATGGCGTACCAATTGTTGGTTCGCCTTCGCCGCCAATCATAAGAACATTATCAAGCGTGAATGTATCGCCATCCAAGTCTCGTATATCCACCTCAAGCACATCACCTGTATTGAGTTTAATTTGTGTTCCACTGTCTTCTACGATTGCATACATAATGAGGGCTCCTACCTTTTTGGGGAACAAAGCATTATAGCAAACAAATCCTAATCAGCCAATAGCTTGAAGGCGTTCAACAGCCATTTTTAGCGTTTCCAAACCCTTGCAAAAGGCAAATCGGATAAAACTGGCTCCTTCCTTGCTCTGATGGTAGAACGCAGAGGGAGGAATGCCCACAACTCTGCATTTCTTAGCGAGGTGAAGGCAGAATGAAATGTCATCATCAAAGCCAAAAGGCGAGTGATCAGCGAGGACAAAATAGGTTCCTTCAGGGCTATGTACTTGAAAACCAACACTTCGCAGTCCATCTACGAGTGTATCGCGGCGTTTGCGATACTCATTTGCGTAGTCAATAAAATACGAGTCGGGTGCTCGAAGCGCAGTCGCCGCTGCAACTTGCAATGGTGTCGCAGCACAAAAAGTCGTGAATTGATGCGAACAGCGAATCGCTGTTGTGAATTTTGGCGGTGCCACTGCCCAGCCGATTTTCCAACCCGTCACAGAAAAAACTTTACCTAACGACCGAAGGGTAATCGTTCGTTCATACATTTCTGGCAACGTGGCTATTGGCGTGTGCGTCCCCGTGAGCACCAGTTTGTCATAGACCTCGTCACTTAGCACTATGACGTCATATTTTATTGCTAGCTCAGCTATCAGCGAAAGCTCTTCATGCGTAAACACTCTTCCGGTTGGGTTGTGTGGGGAGTTTACAATAATCATTTTTGTTTTGTTGCTGAATGCTGCACGGAGTTCGGCTTCATTAAGCGTGAAGTCGGGTGAATGCAAGGTGACGATTTTTGGAGTCGCCTCTGCCATCGAAAGGCACGCTAGATACGAATCGTAAAACGGTTCAATAACAATGACCTCATCGCCGGGATTTACTATTCCAAATATAACATTTGCAATGGACTCAGTGCTTCCGCATGAAACTGTTACCTCCTCCATTGCATCAACAGGAAACTCAAATGTATCAGCGATTGCATGAGCGAGGAGTGGATGCCCTGCAGAGCGCGAGTATTGATTCTCACCATCACGAATCGCTTGAATTGCCGCTTCTTTTACAAACTCTGGCGCGTCAAAGTCAGGGAACCCTTGCCCAAGATTAATCGCATTGTTTTCGACTGCTATGCGACTCCACGTCGCAAACACCGTCTCTCCAAAATGTTCTAATCGTTTTGCTGTAGTCATTGCAGCATCATAATAGATAAACGTGGCACTCAGTTTTTTTAACATTAAACTGGCCCAGAGCCAATAAAGTCCTCTGAGGAATTAATTTTTTGGAATTAGGTGAATCGCATTGTCAGGAGCCGGACAAACGTATAAACAGACCCCGCAAGCTGTGCAGACATCGTCGTTTATTTTTGGCCTACCTGCTTCCATCGTGATCGCGTCTTCGACGGGACAGTGCTCAGCGCACACTGTGCAAACAGTTCCGCGGAACGCAAGGCAGGCAAGCGAGTCAATTTTCGCAACACCCATTGCTAATGGCGCATCCAAACGAAGCACCCCAGCTTCGCAAGCTGGAACGCAAGGCATATCGTCACACATTAAGCATGGCTGTGAATCTGCGTCAAGAATAGGAAGCCCAGCAAATATACCTTCGTTCTCTGGTGTCCTAAAAATCGCATGCGGCGGACATGCTTCAATGCAAGCGTCGCATTTTGTGCAACCCACTACAAACTCTGACTCTGGCACAGCATGCGGCGGCCGGTGCACGAATCCACCGTTTCGCCTTGATTGCCCCTCGGGCTTCTTCAGTAAAAATTGTGGCTCTTGATCTGCTTGTTCTTTTTCAATCTCCTTAGCACCGCGATTACGAATCTGTTTAATCCAATCGCCGCGAAGCAATCCCCTACGTGACATGTTTGGTTTCTCTTTACTCATACAATCTGGACCTCGAAATTTTGTGGCCGATGGGAACAAGCATTTTCCCAATGTTTACCACCACGACTTGTAAACAAGCGTACGCCAATGATTGATCCAAGTACAAGTAACTCGCTCGTTTCACCATCAACTTCAGATGTTGAACAATCGGCATGTCGGCCGAGTCTATATGTAAAACGAATCATTGGCATTTCGTCTTTCAGTGTACAGCAGAGGGACAGATGGCGGGTATGATGCCAAACAATGACTTGGATAGATTGGACGATTGTTGGCCTGTATGTTGCTTCTGCAATTGGAATCGGTGCGTGGTTTACTCGAAAAGCAAGTCAAGGAACTGCGAATTTCTTTGTCGCTGGACGCTCACTTGGTTGGTTTGTTGCGGGGACATCGATTGTTGCAACAACCTTTGCCGCTGACACGCCTGTATTTGTTTCAGCAATGAGCAGGACAGAGGGCATCTCGGCCAACTGGTTTTGGTGGAGTGTCCTCATTGGACAAGTTGCAACGGCAACAATTTTTGCAAGACTTTGGCGGCGAAGTGAAGTCATTACTGATGTTGAATTCGTGCAACTTAGGTATGGACCAGGACCAATTACGAAACTCCTTCGTGTTTTCAAATCATTCTTTCAGGGTGTTTTTGTGAACTGCGTGGTCATGGCAGCGGTCACCCTAGCCATGGTCAAAATTACGACCGTACTTTTAGGAATCCAACCAGAACATACATGGATTGTCCTGCTTGTCCTTGGCTTGGTAGGATTGTTGTATTCAGCAATGTCAGGCTTGTATGGTGTTGTCTATACTGATATGGTCCAATTTTCACTAGCAATGATTGGTTCGATCGGACTTGCAGTTCTTGCATACATCGATGCATCAAGTGGCGAAGGCATGATGGCAAAACTTGCCGCTTCATCCGATTTCAAACCAGAACTTTTAGAATTTTTTCCACGGTACGATGAAATCAGTTGGCCACTCTTTACATTTATTGTCTACATCATGGTCTTATGGTGGGCATCCGCCCCAGGCAAAGGGTATTCCGTGCAGCGATTGCTCGCTACAAAAAGTGAAAGAGACGCAAAACTCGCATTCCTTTGGTACGCTTTTTTGCATTATGTGATGCGACCATGGCCTTGGATCGTCGTGGGCATTCTCTCTTTAATTTATTTTCCGCAAGTCGAAGACTCCGAGCATGTATTCCCCTTGATGATTGATCACTTTTTACCAACGGGTCTTAAGGGAATCATGGTTGCAGCGATGCTTGCCGCATTTATGTCCACCATTGATACACACCTCAATTGGGGGGCTTCCTATCTCGTGAACGATGTATACGAACCCTACATCAAACCAAACGCAACGCCCCGGCATTACGTGTGGATTGCACGCTTCACCATGGTATTCATCATGGCTGCAGCGATCGTTGCAACAACGCTGATACCAGACATCTTAAGCGCCTTTAAATTTATCGCCGTCTTCTTTGCAGGTATTGGCACCGTTATGATTGCCCGCTGGTTCTGGTGGAGAGTGAATGCGCGCACTGAACTTGCGTCGCTCATTGCAACAGTTTTGCTTGGCTCAATTGTGTTAGTTTTTCTACAAGACACAGAAAAAGATTTATTTGGCCTACGAGTACTCGTCATGGCCTTTGGCGTCAGTGCTATTTGGATTCCAGTTGCATTTTTAACATCCAAACAACCGAGCAAAGCAGCCATAGCCTTTCACAATAAAATGCAAATTGGCGGTACTGGTTGGAATGCAATTTCTACTGTTCCAGCAGAGTTAACCGCTGGTATATATGAGTGGATAATAGTCATGGCACTCTTGCTTTGCATTTTACTTGGCACTGGAAAATTACTTTTCCATGAGTGGCTTGTTGGCGGAATCCTCATTGGATGCGCGGGTATCCTTCTCGTTCCATTCCTTGCAATCCTCAGGCGCGCAAGAATTAGCTAAGAACTCGTTAGGAACAGGCACCTCAAGTTACTCATGTATATTTCGCCCATGCAAGTATACAACCGAATTTTACAGAAACAAGAAAAACCCATACGCTTTCGCGTATGGGCTTTTAAACGGACAGGGCGGGATTCGAACCCGCGGTACCGGTATAACCAGTACGCCGGTTTAGCAAACCGGTGCCTTCAGCCGCTCGGCCACCTGTCCAGAGGGATTTCTGCCTAAGTGACAACAAAAGTGTCAACAGAACTTCGTTTCGTGAACGGGGATTTTAGCATAAATTCATGGCAGGCTTGACTTAGGCAAATCGTCTTTAGTTGCAAACTCGCCATCAGGGCCCGAACTTGTAATAACCGGCTTTGTTTCACCACCACCGACAAATTGCAGTGCATTGTCCCAAGAATCTTTAGTTTCTGCAGGACGGAGAAGTTTGGCATTTTCAAGTTGGCTTATCGAGGTTGGATATTGACCATTGTCTGCTTTAAATGTTTCACTAGCAGTCTGCGCCATATGAATTCGATTAGTCGTTATCTGTGTGTTCGCTGAATCTCTTGCACTGGTAAGTGCCGGCAAGAAAAT
>NZFX01000026.1 GCA_002689385.1 Phycisphaerae bacterium | reverse complement strand
GCAACAAGTGAGAAAGAATAACGCTCGTGTCACCCATCTTCTTTATCAAAAGACCAATCTTTGCCTTGAGTATTGCAATACTCATGGTGTTGGTCGGCGGCATTTGTGTTTTCCTTTTGCCAATTGCACAGTTTCCTGAAATCACACCACCGCAAGTGCAAGTAACAGCGGGCTATCCCGGTGCAAGCTCAGAAGTTGTCGCAGATATCATCACAACACCAATTGAAGAGCAAGTAAACGGCGTCGAGAACATGATGTACATGTCTTCGAACAGTACAAACAATGGTGCTTCGTCGCTCACGATTTCTTTCAACATCGGCACTGATCTTGACATCGCTGCAGTCGACGTGCAAAACAGAGTCGACCAGGCAATGGCAAACCTGCCAAGCATCGTGCAAAAATCAGGTGTTTCAGTTACAAAACAATCAACCACAATGCTCGCCGTGGTTAGTTTGTATTCAGAAAAAGACACGTATGACAGCGTTTTCATGGGGAATTACGCAGACATTCATTTGTACGATGAACTCAAGCGTGTGCCTGGCGTGGGAAGCATTACGATTTTTGGGTTGAAAGAGTACGCGATGCGGGTTTGGCTTGATCCACAAAAGATGACGGCTATGGGGATTACACCAGAGACTGTGGCGTCAGCAATTAGTAAGCAAAATTTGCAAATCGTTGCCGGTCAAGTTGGGGCATTGCCATTGCAAGACCCGACCGCATCAACGTTTCAATTGACGGCAAAAGGTCGCCTAGAAAATGTCGACGAATTCGCCGACATAATAGTACGCAGTGATGGCGGCGCTGTTGTCCGCATCCGAGATATTGGGTCGGTTGAGCTTGGTGCTCAGACGTACGCATCAAACAGCACGCTTAGTGGGAAGCCCGCAACATCAATGGGTATCTATCAATTGCCTGGGGCAAACGCTTTGGATGTTACAGCAGGCGTAAAAGAAGCGATGGCTCGGCTCGCGGAAAATTTTCCAGATGATTTAGCGTATCAAATGACATTCGATACTTCTGAGTTCGTTCGCATTTCATTAGTCGAACTTGTCGTAACACTGCTTGAAGCGGTGGGGCTTGTTGTGCTTGTCATATTTATATTCTTGCAAAGTTGGCGCGCAGCAATTATTCCAGTTATCGCAATTCCTGTCTCACTTATTGGCGCTTTTGCGATCATGATGGCATTTGGATTCTCTATCAATACGCTTACTCTCCTCGGGTTAGTCCTAGCAATTGGATTAGTTGTGGATGATGCAATTGTTGTGGTCGAAAATGTTGAGCGGCAAATGGAAAAGGGCAATGTTTCCCGACGTAAAGCAACCGCGATTGCAATGAAGGAAGTAACAGGTCCGATTATCGCAACTTCATTGGTATTGCTTGCCGTGTTTATTCCAGCGTCGTTTGTGCCTGGAATAAGTGGTCAACTGTATAACCAGTTTTCATTGACAATTGCATTTAGTGTGGTCCTTTCAACCATTAATTCACTTTCACTAAGCCCAGCACTCTGTGGCGTACTGCTTCGAGTTAAAAAAAATGAAGAGCGTTTTGTGTTTTTCAGATGGTTTAACACGATGTTTGAAAAAGTCAGTGATTGGTATGCCTCGCTTGTGCAATCATTATCCAAAGCGTGGGTGATTGTGTTGCTTGTGTTCTGTGGTTTGACGGTACTAATGGGGTATGTCACATTGCACATGTCGACTGGTTTTGTCCCAGAAGAAGACCAGGGCTATTTCTTCGTCAGTTTCGAAGGCCCGCCAAGTATGTCACTTTCACGAACGGATGACGCTGCTAAAGAATTGACAGAAATCATGATGGCACAGCCGGGCATTCAGGATGTTGTTGTCATTACAGGTGTGGATTTTTTGAGCGGCTTCACTGCAAAAACTTCTTCTGGTATGGCGATCCCGATTTTAACTAATTGGGAGGACCGGACGACCGATGAGCTGAGCGTCTGGGGCATTATGGCTAGTTTGCGATCGAAGTTCCACGCAGTGCAAAAGGTGCAATCGACAGTGCTCAATGCGCCTGCAATTATGGGGCTTGGTTCTACCGGTGGATTTGCATTTCAGATACGTGATTTAAATGCTCAAGGTGCACAGGCCCTTGGTAAAGTCACGGACGATTTTATTGAACGTATTGATGGTTTGGATGAAATAGCATTTGCAATGTCCTCATTCTCGAGTGATGCTCCCATGTACCATCTTGATATTGATCGAACAAAAGCAAAAATGCTGAATATCGATTTGTCCACACTGTTTGATGTGTTGCAATACAACTTGGCTTCTGTATATATCAACGACTTTAACAAATACGGCAAGGTGTACCAGGTGATTGTTCAAGCTGAAGGTAGCAGCCGTCGGACTCCACAAGACATCGGTAACTTAGAAGTGATGAATACGTTTGGCGAAGCGGTTCCCCTGTCAGCGCTCGTTGAAGTGCAGGCAGTGCTAGGAAGTGAAAATTTGTCTCATTACAACATGTACACTTCAGCGCAAGTAATCGGAAGTTCTTCGCCAGGATTTAGTTCGGGCGACAGCATTAAGGCCATCCGAGCCGAAGTCGCGCATTTGCCTCAGGGCTACGACTTTCTTTGGACTGATGTTGTGTACCAGCAAATCGCTGCAATCAAGGCGATTCCCATCATATTCGGATTAGCAATTCTTGTTGTCTTTTTGTTTCTTTCTGCGCAGTACGAAAGTTGGACAATCCCATTTATGATTTTGCTTACGGCACCACTTGCGATTTTAGGCGCGGTGCTTGCATTAAAAGTTCGAAGTTTGGATTTAGATATTTACGGGCAAATTGGTTTGATACTTTTGATTGGACTTGCTTCAAAGAATGCAATACTCATTGTTGAGTTTGCTAAGAAAAATCGTGAGTCAGGCATGGGTATTGTTGAATCAGCAATGAACGCGGCAAAGTTGCGACTCCGTCCAATTCTTATGACAGCACTTGCATTTATCTTAGGCGTTGTTCCGCTCGTTATTGCAACAGGAGCAGGGGAGAACAGTCGTCACTCTATTGGTACAACTGTTTTTGGTGGCATGATTGCAGCGACGTTTTTAAGTCTGGTTTTCGTTCCAATTTTTTACATCATGATTGAGTCAATGCGTGAAAAATTCGGATTCACAAGCGTTATTGACGACGAAGACCTCGGTTAACATATAAGCTTATCAACCCCGAGTTGCGTAACACTTTCAAGTGATTTTATCTACCGAGGGTAGATTAGTAGGCACGTTTTGCGTCGTTACCTTCGTGCCAATGTAGATATGCACGGTTGACAACAGCGTTACCGCCTGGCGTAGGGTAATCGCCCGTAAAGTACCAGTCACCAGTGTAGTCGAGCATTGCAGCGCGAAGCCCTTCAACATCTTGATAAATGACATCTAGTTTGCCGTTCCAGTCGAGGTCTGTTGGCCGAACGAGTTCTGCAATTTTGCACGAAATCTCTTTAAGCGAAAATTGCTCGTACAGCGCTTTGACTTGGTTTTGCATTTGCGGCACAGGCAACTCGAGTTGTTCCCGGCACTTCGTTGCGATCACATCAAAAATTGATTCATTTCCAGCGTCTTTCGTTAGGGCTACTGCCGCTTCGAAGGCGATGAATTTGCCTATCTGGCTCATGTCAATGCCGTAACAATCGGGGTACATAATTGGAGGTGCAGAGCTAACAACAACAATGCGTTTCGGATTCAGTTGCGATAAACTTGTAATGATAGATTCGCGAAGTGTTGTTCCGCGAACAATGGAATCATCAACAACAACCAGTGTGTCGTCTTTTTCGATGAGCCCACGAGTGATGTCATAAATATGTGAAACTAAATCGCGTCTTGCGGCATCGTGCGTAATAAATGTTCTAAGTCGTTGGTCTTTGTGTGCAATGAGTTCCGCTTGTACACGGGTGTGATTAAGTTTTGTCAAATCAGTCCGTGTCACTGAACCGTCTTGAATTTTATCCCAAATGACATCCGCTTCAAGTGAGCGAAGTGCGCCGCCAACTGCTTCAAGTAATCCCAAGAAACAAGTTTCAGCAGTATTTGGAATGTAACTGAAAAACGCACGTTCAATGTCTTTGCCAAGAACGGTCATTACCCTAGGCGCAAGGTTTGCACCTAAACGTTTGCGTTGCTTGTAAATAAGCGGATCGTTTCCTCTGCTGAAATAGATTCGTTCAAAGGAACATTGACGTTGTTCGAGGGGTGTTGTAAATTCAGAAGCATGAATCGAGCCGTCCCGTTTTATGACAACTATATTCCCCGGAGCGACCTGTTCGATTTCATCTGGATCAACGTTGAACACATTCGCAAGTGCGCCGCGCTCTGAAGCGCATGCAACAACATCGTCATTGACATATATAAATGCAGGGCGGATGCCCGCAGGGTCACGGCAGATAAACGCATCTCCGTTGCCAACGAGCGATGCGAAAACATAACCGCCATCCCAATACTGCGCTGCTTTTTTGAGCATGCGACCGAGGTCGAGCTCTTTGGAAACTGTTTGTGCTTGAACACGGCCTTCAAGATTTTCATGTTGCTTGATGAGACGTTCGTGTTCATTGTTGAGAAAGTGGCTGATTTTTTCGAGAATTACTTGTGTGTCGTTGTCACCGACAGGGTCGAGCCCGTACGCGACGAGTCGATTAAACAGGTCGCCCGAGTTCGTCATATTGAAGTTGCCGGCGAGCGCTATGTTTCGGCTTGCAATATTGCTTTTGCGAATAAACGGATGGCACATCGCCATGGAATTTCCTGCGTGTGTTCCGTATCGCAAGTGCCCAAGGTAGGCTTCGCCGAGGAATCGGCATGCGCGCTTTGCGTCCATTTCAGTTTCAGCAGAAATGGCTTTATTGAGTTGTGCGGTGTCTTCTGTGATCACATCGAAGATGCGTTCAATGGCGTTGTTTTTGTCGGATCGTACGCGAAGCAAAAAATTGTCACCAGCGGGCATATCAAATTTGACCGTTGCTAACCCCGCACCGTCTTGTCCGCGGTTGTATTGTTTTTGCATGAGCAAATATGTTTTTCGTAGTCCCCACGCAGCATCACCATACTGCTCTTGGTAGTAGTGCAGTGGCTTTCGTAGCCGTACAAAGGCAAGGCCGCATTCGTGGGTGAGTCGATCGCTCATGTGAAGGGCGAATCATACACGCAATTCGAAGGTTTTTGCGGTGGTGGCATCCATCAAAATTGTCGCCTTGCGATAATTCAAGGCGTCCACGCAAGTGCTCCACTGTTCGAGAGATAAAAAGCCGCGAGGTTGTTTTTTAATATCGGTAATGCTCTGCTTTGTACGGGCCTTCGACTGGGACATCGATATAGTCAGCTTGTTCTTTCGTGAGCTGGGTCAATTTCACGCCGAGTTGATCGAGATGTAATCGTGCGACCATTTCGTCAAGTTTCTTCGACAAAGTGTAGACCTTGTGCTCGTAATTGCCATGGTTTGCATGTAACTCCATTTGCGCGAGCACTTGGTTGGTAAATGAGTTGCTCATGACAAAACTTGGGTGACCAGTTGCACAACCAAGATTAAGAAGACGACCTTCAGCAAGCACGATAACCGAGTGACCATCTGCAAATTTCCATTCGTCGACCTGTGGTTTAATAGTAATTTTTTCGATACCGTCAAGTTTTTCAAGGCCAGCCATATCGATTTCGTTATCGAAGTGGCCAATGTTGCCAACGATCGCGTTGTGCTTCATCTTGGACATGTGATCGGCAGTAATGACATTGAAGTTGCCCGTTGTGGTAACAAAAACATCAATGTTGTTCACAACATCGTCCATACGAACGACTTCGTAGCCTTCCATTGCTGCTTGCAGCGCGCAAATTGGATCAATTTCGCTGACCATGACGCGGCAGCCTTGTCCCTTGAGTGCTTGGCAACAACCTTTGCCAACGTCGCCGTAACCAGCAACGAGTGCAACTTTACCAGCAAGCATAACGTCAGTTGCACGCATGATGCCATCTACACAAGAGTGTCGGCAGCCATAGAGGTTGTCGAATTTACTTTTTGTCACAGAGTCGTTCACGTTAATGACGGGGAAAAGCAAGGTGTTTTCCTTTGCCATTTGGTACATACGGTGAATGCCTGTAGTTGTTTCTTCGCTCACGCCGTTGACTTCAACCGCGTATTGTTCCCAAAATTTGTTGTTCAATGCTTGCACGTCCGCGAGCATGTCGAGAATAATTCTTTCATCTTCGCTTCCAGCACCTTCGCTCGTTGGCACTGTGCCCGACTTGTTGTAATCAACACCTTTATGCACAACGAGAGTCGCATCGCCACCATCATCAAGAATAAGATTTGGGCAATTGCCGTCACCCCAGTTTAGTGCTTGGAAAGTACACCACCAGTATTCTTCGAGCGTTTCACCCTTCCAAGCAAAGACTGGAACCCCTTGTGGATTGTCAGGCGTGCCATTGGGACCAACCGCTACTGCAGCAGCAGCGTGGTTTTGCGTGGAGAAAATATTGCAACTTGCCCAGCGCACTTGAGCACCAAGTGCAACAAGTGTTTCGATGAGTACAGCTGTTTGAATTGTCATGTGCAAGGAACCAGTGATTCGAGCACCTGTAAGTGGTTTAGATTCACCGTATTGTTCGCGAAGTGCCATTAACCCAGGCATTTCGTATTCAGCTATTTCAATTTCTTTACGACCGAACGCCACAGTTTCTGGTGAAAGATCAGCCACCTTGAAATCGCAAGGGGCAAAGAGGTCTAGGTTGGTATTGAGAAAAGTTGTCATCGGTGCTGTTTCGGTTATCACGGTTCCGTCTCCTGAGGGTACTTTTGTGGGGTTCATCTATCCATATATCCGGATTGTCGGATAAAAGGACTATTGTAGCGGATAATGCAGTAATGAGTGTGTATTCCCGTTAAAATTCGGTATCATACTGCGCTTCAAACGCACTCTTACTTTTATAGGATAAAACAGTGGCTGACACATTCCCTTGCAAAATCGTAACTCCCACCGAAGAATGCTTCGATGGTGAAGCAACCTATGTTTCCTTTCCCGCATGGGATGGCCAGTACGGCATGAAGAAGGGCCTCGCGCCACTTCTCTCCACGCTGGCTCCGGGAACTCTTCGAATTGATACCGAAAATGATTCTCAAAGCTACCTCATTGAAGGCGGGTTTGCGCACGTAGATGGCGAAGGACTCTCGCTTGTCACTGAAGGCGCTGTTCCTGCAAGTGAACTAAATCTTGAAGAAGCAAAAGCAGAACTCGCCGAAGCAAACGCTCGAGTGATATCTGATGAAAAAGATCGTGTAGCAGTGGAACGTGCGCAAAAAATCGCAACCGCTAAAGTGGCTCTTGCTAGTAAATAATGTCATCTGCACCCGCTCCAGGAAATGGGAATAACGAAAGCGTGGGAGAACCCTGTGCGACATTGCCCCTCGAACAACGAGTCGAGGCACTTTTGTTTGCAAGCGAACGTTCGCTTTCGGAAACAAAAATTAAAACCGTTCTTGGCATTGAAGATGACGATGCGGCGAAACAAATTAAAGCAGCAATTGAATCATTAAACGAAACCTACGATGCATCTTCAAGGGCGTTTCGTATTGATCGCATTGCTGGTGGTTTTCGTGTCATGACCCGCGAAGAACTCGCGCCAGTTGTTTCTCGTTTGCACGAACAGCGACAACAACAAAAACTTTCGCAAGCCGCGCTTGAAACGCTTTCAATTCTTGCCTACAGACAACCTGTAATGCGCGCCGAAATCGAAGTGATTCGAGGGGTGGCTTCAGGTGAAGTATTGCGCGGACTTATGGAACGACGACTTGTCAAGATTGTTGGCCGCGCTGAGGAGCTCGGTCGACCTATGCTGTACGGAACGACCAAAGAGTTTTTGGCTATTTTCGGGCTTGCAAGTTTGAAAGACTTGCCTGACGTACAAGGCCTTGTGCGCGAGCCATCGTGGTCGCCAGCTACCCCTCAAGCAGAGACTCCCGAAGCAGAAACAGCTGCAAAAGAAACCAAAAGTACAGACGCATCTTCCGGCGAGGGCACTGAATCAGCTGAAGTTACCGAACAAACGGCTGATTAATTTCACGTTCTAACGTAGTATTTGGAGGATGAAGAAACGAGCGACATCAATTCACCCGACGGTAGTCTTTGTGGTGTTGTTATTGTTGGTTGTTCCGTCTGCTTTTTTCCAAGGTAAAAATTTACCGATGTGGCTGTTTGGCGCAATGGCCATCACGATGGCGACTACGTTCTTCTGGACAAAAGTGGTTCTTCGAGGTATTGAAGTACGTCGAATAGTTTCCGCTCCTGCAAAAATAGGCGAACCGTATGTTGTTCGTTATGAGATACACAATGCGTCCAAATGGTTCGCGGCCTTTAGTTTATGGATTGAAGAACAACAAACTGAAAAAGCGAATTGGCAAAACTATTTTCAAAAAGCACGAGGTTGGATTATGGAAGTAGGGCCACAAGAGAGCGTGCATGGCGAAGTCATCCTATGGCCTACTTGTAGAGGGGAGGCGCAATTTTGTTCAATGCGAGTTACGACAAGTTTTCCATTTGGCATGGTTCGTTCTTCGAAGGTTGTTGTTCAAAAGATGGAGGTCATGGTGCTTCCCGAAGTAGTACGCATACGCCCATCTGTGTTGCAAGCAATCGTGTCAAGCGGGCCGCTGGGGCAACGCAGCAACAGGCGCGGTCAAGGTGGCGATGATTATTACGGTCTGCGAGAACTCGTAAGCGGAGATCGCCTTAGCGACATTGCATGGAAAGCTTCAGCAAAACGAGGTGAACTAGTTTGTATTCAACGTTCCAAGCCTGCACTTCCGAGGATCCGTATTGTGCTTGATTTGACGACTCCAACTACGGAATTGAATTTTGATGGAGATGCGCGTTTGTTAGAGGAAGATGCAATCGCTCTTTGCGCGTCGTTGCTTGTTGAAGCTGTCCGGCAAGAGCAAGAAGTTGGGCTTACTATTCTTGGTAGTGCAGTGAAAGGGATTGGCAGTTTTCATACAAGTCCTCGGCACGTGCAGCGATTACTTACTTCACTTGCCAAAGTTAAACTCGATGAAGACCGTGCGCCCGTGCAACTTCGCTCAATTGCAGAAATGAAACAGACGGGAATGGTTGTAGTGCGCCCAGACCGGGCACGACCTATTCGGGCGCTTAAAGACGCGTGGTTTTTTACAGCATCACAGTTTGATGATTTAAAAACTGTCTCCCAAAGAAGCGAGTCAGCATGAAGTTATTGCGTTCATACCGAACTCTCAGGTTTACGCTTGTGTTGTTTGCCATTCTTGCACAATGCGTAGCGCTTGGCAATTTTACACTCCTGTTACTTGCTGGAACAGGTACGGTCTTAAGTTGGTACATCACAGAGGGCCCCCGAGGCAAATCATTGTCGCCGTGGATTGCGCGCCTCCTTGTATTGACTGCTTTTTTGTATGCACTTTTTGACGCGCTTGGACCAGTGGAACATCTTCCGATGATACTAGGCCAATTTGTCGTTTGGCTCACCGTTATAAAACTGTATGGCAAACGAACAGTTGAAAATGAAGCGCAACTTTTATTGCTGGGGTTCCTTCTAATGACTGTCGGGGCACTATACGCAACCGATTTTTTGTTTGGAATTATGCTCGTGTTTTGGTCTGGCTTTGCAGCTTGGGTCTTGTTGTTGTTTCAACTACACCACGGAATGGAAACAATTCGCGCGGAGCGTTTCACTGCTGTTCCTGCATCGCATGCAACTCCTTGGACCCGACCAGTTGCCGGATTGCATGCGAGAAAAGCATTTAGGAAAACTGCATCGTTGTTTCTAGTCCTTGGGCTCGCGGGTTCTGTATTATTCTTTATCGCAACACCAAGAGAGCGTATTGATTTGGTACTGAAATTCGCTGGTACACCCGAGAGTGCTCTCGAACGGATGTCACTAAGTCCTGGCGTTGATACACTCTTGAGTAACAATCAAGTAATGACCGTTGCACTGGAAGATAAGCAGGGTAATGCAGTTCGAATGCAACAAGGGTTACGGCTTCGAGGTAATGTGCTTGATGCCTATAAAGGAAAGGGTGTCTGGGGTTCGGGCTCTCATCTAAAGTCCACGGTCGAGACGGTTGATGACACGCTGTTGCCTTTAACAATGGCAGGCGATGGGGATGCGAATGTTTTTATGACTGTCGTGTTGCAACAACCCTCAACACAGATCTATTCGTTGTATCGACCAGTGGGAATTGAAACTGTGCCGCCCTCTCGAGTTACGCAGAATCTAGCAAACACGACTATACGATTAACTCTAGGAGCAGAGCCGATTCAGAGATACAAACTGGCGGTTGATTACACGCAAACAGTGACATCACCTGTTTCAAAAAGAAGGCACCGATATTACAACAAGGCAGTGCACGAATTGGCACTATCGTTATTGCAGGAATATTCTGTTTCAATTGACGAAGCCCCTTACTCATCAGAATTAAGTGAGCGCGTAGCAAGAATATTTGAATCGTATCTTCGTTCAAACGAGTTTACATATTCACTTGATGCTTCTTTTTTTACAGTTGAAGAGCGTATTGAAATGGGAAACGATGAGGATCCCATAGCGGCGTTTATTTTGGACCACAAACGTGGGCATTGTGAATATTTTGCAGCAGCAATGGCGGCGATGTGTGACACGGTGAATTTGCCAGCGCGCGTCGTTACAGGGTACTACGTAGATAGGTGGGATGAACTGAGCAAAACATATGTTGTGTTCCAGCGAGATGCGCACGCATGGGTTGAAGTTGAGATTGAGCCAATGGCTTGGGTGACCTATGACCCTACGCCTTCAACCCAAGACGCGCCGACTTGGCAAAAAGAAATGTCCTTTCTTCATAGAATTCGTTTTGTGTGGCAACAATGGGAATTGTCGTGGCAGTCAAGCGTTATTAGTTTTGATTCGTTAGCCCAGAAAAAAATACTCGGTGCCATTGATCCATTTTGGCGATCGCATGTCGAAACTGTTACGGGATGGTTTAGTGCTTTATACTTTGGTGTTGTGCGGTGGTTTGACATCGGTGCTGGCGGTCGTCTTTGGATTGATTTAGTCATGGGTGCTGCGGTTCTTTCAGGAGTCGCAATACTATTGTTGCGGTGGAAAACGAGAAGAGCAAAAAAATCATTGTCCATATCGAAGAAAACGGAAGCTTTGGTCCCAATTGCAAGTGTTGAGTTTTTTGCAAAAATGCAACGCGTTTTAGCAAGCCATGGATATAAAAAACCGCAATGCTTACCAGCACAGACTTGGATTGCTCAGTTGCAAATGAGTGCGCGCTCTAAGGAAGCTGCACAGCGGATTACCGATGTGTATTATCGGATACGATTTGGTGGATACCGTCCTGCAAGAAGTACACGCTTTGAGTTGCTGCAGATGGTGCATGAATTTGAGTGCCTGTTAGAAAAGGAAAAAACATGACTGATTGGATGCCAATGGGGGAGGAGCAATCTGCTGTGCAGGTTGCATCAATACTTGAAGAACTAGGGAATTCGCCGCAAGATGTGCTAGATGTTGGTTGTGGAAATGGCAGACTGCTCGTGCCACTAGCTCAAGCAGGACACCGAGTTTTGGGTATTGATGTAGATAAGCAGGCAGTTGAATCGGCATCGAAGGTATGTAAAGATGCCAGCGTTGCTGTGCAATTGAAAACGGGCTGTTTATTTTCATTGCTTCCTTTAGCGGATAAGGTGGATGCAATTGTTTGTTGTGGTCATACATTTATGTTATTGCATGCAATTGATGATGCATTAGAAGCATTGTGCCTGTTTAAGCGTTCACTTCGAAAGGGTGGGGTGGTAATTTTTGATGATATTCCAGGTGAATTGTGGTGCGAAGTTGCAGAAGGTAACTGGGCAAATGGTGTAAGTGAAGACGGAACCATGCAAATGGTGTGGGCTGCTGATGACGCGGTCTTTACTATCCGCGAAGGCGATTCTGTTGATGAGGATTCATGGGAGTTGAAGGAAACCGATACACAACTTCGACTTTGGACAATGGGTTCTTTGCGGTTGCTTGCGAATGTAGCAACATTATCGGCACCTGAGATACCGGTTACAGGGGCAATTCTGGTCATGCGGGCGTAGGCAGGGCTGAAATCAGGGTTTTAACAGACAGCAGTTACCTTGTTGAAGGCGGCGGACGATGGATGCAATTCCTCTACCTTTTTACTTACGGAGAATTGTATATGCCAGCAAATCGATCACGAACAACTGGATGGCGTCGTTGCCTTCAACAACTTGTTGACCATAAAGGATCATTACAAATAGCACTTGCCCCTAGTGGCCCAGCAGGTCGAGATTTTGTCTGGCGTGCAAAGCTTATCTCACTTAGCGATGGCGAAATCTTGGTGGAAATGCCAACAGCCGCTGGAGTACCCTTGCCTTTGGAAGAAGGCGTGCAGTTACTGGGAATCATTGCAATTGGTCAGAACCGATGGATGTTCCGTACAAGTTGCCTTGGGCGTACATCGTATCGTTCTAATAGTAGTGACAATATTGCCCTACGTTTACAAATGCCTAAGACGGTTGAGCGGTGCCAGCGCCGAAGAGATTACCGAATAACAACAGATGTTTTGTCCTTGCCACAAATAACCGCGTGGCCATTATTCGATCCGCGTTCCGTGGTATTGCCTGAGCGAATGTGTCAGCTACGAATGGAGCGTCATATTTCTAAGGATACTTCGCCCAGGGCACTGGGCGAAAAAGACATAATGCCGGACGTTGGTCCTTCATTTACTGCGACATTGGTGAACATCGGTGGCGGTGGTGTTGGTTTGCAAATTCCAACCGGCGAAGGCAGTGGCACTGCGCGCCATCGTTTGCATTGGTTGAAATTTCCTCTTTCAGGTTCTGATGGTCCGCCGCTTTGCGTGACAGCAAAATTGATGCACACACACCTTGAGGCAGGTAATTCAACCTATATGGGCATGATGTTTGATTTTTCATTCAACCCATCGCACAAGCGTTTCGTTACTCAACAAATAACTCGGGCTGTTGCTATCCAGCAACGAGAACAACTCCGCGCAGCCTAGCAATGACTGTTCCTTTTCTTCATTTAAAGTGACTGTCACTTTGAAAAATTAAACGTGATCAGGGGTTAGAGGAGATTGCGCAAGATGTGGGTTTTGACTTCAGACTCAGCAAGTTCAGCGTCAGGGTCCGACTCAGCAACAATGCCACAGCCGGTGCCATAGTGAAGTATTCCCTTGAAATCATCTGGGGAACTAGAGCCTGTAAACAGCGCGGTACGAATGCCAACATTCAGCATGGATGAATTGCCGACAATTCCAATCGCGCCACAATAAGGCCCACGAGGAAGCGTCTCGAGTTCGTTAATAATCTGCATCGCGCGAATTTTTGGCGCACCAGTAATTGAACCAGCAGGAAATGTTGCCTCAAGCACATCGCTTATCGAACATGAATCTCTCAAAATCCCGTGTACTTCGCCTACACATTGCCATACGGTTGGGTGTTTTTCAATTGCTCGTGACTCGCGAACTTCGATACTTCCAAACTCACACACTCGCCCTAAATCGTTGCGCATCAAATCTACAATCATATGCAACTCTGCTGCGTCTTTTTCAGATTCAAGAAGGACTTGTGCCTCTTCAGATTCAGGCCGCGTACCTTTCATTGGGCGAGTTAGAATTGTCCCACTTTCGCCATCGGTTTGCAAAAAAAGTTCAGGGCTCAATGAAAGTATGTACCTGCCATCGTTTGGAAACTCAATCCAGGAACCAAACAACCCACCTTCTTCGCCGAGCAAGCTAAGCGAGTTGCTGCGAAGGTCTCCACGGACATCCGCCGAAAAACGCCTCGTTATGTTCGCTTGAAAAATATCGCCAGCGTGAATGAAATCTACCGTTTTGTGAACGGCGGATTTAAATGCTTCATCTCCTTCGATATCTACAATTGGAGAACAAGTAAGTTTCGAGGGTTTTCTTTTTATAATTTCGGGCGGTTCAAGATCACCTACAGACCACCACGTATTTGATTCACTGTCATGTACAAGCGCGCGATCGCACCATATAAGGTCAACGAGTGGCCATGCCTGCTCCGGCATATTGCCCGCTTTAGGTTCAATAACCATTCCCAGTTCATAACTCAAGTAACCAATCCAATTTGGTAGGAGGGTATTGTGCGTGCTCTTTTGTAATGCTTCTTGAAGTTGCACCATTGCATCTTGACCATCGAGCGTAAGCCGTTTTCCAGTTGCGGGGGCAATAATGCTCCATCGTGACCATTTTGATTGTGTTCCATTGCTGATAAGTGCAATGATTGGCTCGTCCGCAGGCCAAGAAGCGGCAACTTCAGACGGTGAGGCGTTGGAAATATCTACATGTTTTGCGTCAGATGGAAGCATGGTTTGTGCGCAGTGTACAGGTCGGGTATCATGCCTGTCTTGCACAAAAAATGGAGATGCATTTATTATGGCTACTTCCCGCCGAAAAACAACAACAAAAAAAACTGCTCGCGCGCCTAAAATGACTTACTGCTGGGGAGCAAGTAAGACCGAAGGTGATGCGTCTAAAAAGCAATTACTGGGCGGCAAAGGTGCAAACCTTGCTGAAATGACGAACATTGGACTGCCTGTGCCTCCAGGGTTTACGATTCCGACAACAATATGCGAAGCGTACTACGATCAAGGCGGACGCATGCCAAAAGGCCTCGACGAAGCGACGGTTAAAGCTGTTCGCCGGGTTGAACGAGAAACAGGCAAAAAATTTGGGTCAAAAACAGATCCGCTTCTAGTTTCGGTGCGTTCTGGCGCAGCAGTCTCTATGCCAGGCATGATGGATACAGTTTTGAACCTTGGTTTAACTGATGTCGCCGTTCGGGGCATGATCGAACTGACGGGAAATGCACGATTCGGTTGGGACGCATACCGCAGACTGATTAACATGTTCGGCGATGTTGTGATGGGCATGGACCATGAAGATTTTGAACATGAGTTTGAAATCGTAAAAAAGAAGCACGGAGTAGTTCTCGATACAGAACTTTCAGCTGAAGGGCTTGAAGAAGTATGCGAACGGTACAAGAAAGCATACAAAAAACATGTGGGGAGTAACTTTCCACAAGACCCATACAAGCAACTTGCTCTTTCTGTTGAAGCAGTCTTTCGTTCGTGGAATGCTGACCGAGCAAAAAGTTACAGACAAATCGAAGGCATTATTGGTCTGAAGGGTACTGCTGTAAATGTTCAAGCAATGGTGTTTGGCAACATGGGGAAAGATTCGGGCACAGGTGTTGCATTTACGCGAAACCCTTCGACAGGCGAAGATGCATTCTTTGGTGAATTTTTGATTGACGCGCAAGGCGAAGATGTGGTTGCAGGCATTCGTACGCCAAAACCAGTTTCGCAAATGACCCGTTGGAACGATAGAATTTACAAAGAACTTCTGAAGAATAAGAAAATTCTTGAAAACCACTATCGTGACATTCAAGATATTGAATTCACTATTGAGCGCGGAAAACTATGGATGTTGCAAACACGCAACGGTAAGCGCACCGCAGCGGCTGCAGTAAAAATTGCTGTTGACATGGTAAAGAGCCGATTGATAAATCGCGATGAAGCACTCGTGCGCATTCCAGCGGGCGACCTTGTGCAATTGCTTTTGCCGAGTTTTACTGCGAAAAGCAAAAAGGAAGTAACAATGCTAGCGATGGGCTTGCCTGCATCGCCTGGTGCAGCGACCGGCACACTTGCTTTTACAGCGCAAGACGCAGTAGATCGCGCAGAAGCAGGCGAAGATGTTTTGCTTGTCCGAAAAGAAACTTCGCCAGAAGACATTGATGGAATGCAACATGCGGTTGGCATTTTGACATCAACGGGCGGTATGACGAGTCATGCAGCGGTTGTTGCTCGTGGCTGGGGCAAGTGTTGTGTTGCGGGCGTTTCTGCTTTACATATTGATGCGAAGCGGAAGAAAGTAACAATCGACGGCAAAACATACGGCGAAAAAGATGTGTTGTCGATTGACGGCGGCACCGGTGAAGTGATGCTTGGTGCTGCCCAACGGCATGAGCCAAAACTTAGTGGCGATTTTGACACCATTATGAAATGGGCAGACAAAAAACGCCGTATGAAAATTAGGACCAACGCAGATTCGCCAGCAGACGCAAAACGCGCTCGGTCATTCGGCGCAGAAGGCATCGGCCTAACTCGAACGGAACATATGTTCTTTGAAGGCGACCGAATTCTAGCAATGCGCCAAATGATTCTTGCTGAAACTAAAGAAGCAAGAGTAGAAGCATTAGATAAATTAATGCCATACCAGTGCGACGATTTTGTAGGTATATTCACAGCAATGAAGGGGTATCCAGTTACAGTTCGTTTGCTCGACCCGCCCCTACATGAGTTCTTGCCGCATGATAATGCAGGGCAAAAGGAAGTTGCGAGCGTGCTCGGCGTGAAGCCAGCCCTTGTTAAACGCAGAGTAGAACAACTCCATGAGTTCAACCCAATGCTTGGTCATCGTGGTTGTCGACTTGCTGTCACCTATCCAGAAATACTAGTGATGCAAGTGACTGCAATTGTTGAAGCAGTTATTAAATGTAAAAAGAAACGCGTCGACGCAAAGCCTGAAATTATGATTCCACTTGTTGGAACACGCGAGGAGCTCGCGCAATTGCGAGAGCTAACAGCAAAAACAATTAAAGATGTAGTGAAAAAAGAACGGTTCAAAGGAAAACTAACGATCCCAATTGGCACCATGATTGAGATTCCTCGTGCAGCAATTGTTGCAGACCAAATCGCAGAAGTTGCAGACTTCTTTAGTTTTGGAACAAATGACTTGACACAGTTGACATACGGTTTTAGTCGAGATGACATCAACTCCTTCCTGCCTCATTATCTTGAAGATGGCATACTTGCTCGCGACCCGTTTCAAACCATCGATTTTGATGGCGTTGGGAAGCTCGTAGAAATGGGCGTAAAGGGTGGCCGAAGTATCAAGTCGAAGTTAAAGATTGGTATTTGTGGTGAACATGGTGGCGATCCAATGTCTGTGGAATTCTGTGACGCAGTAGGTTTGGACTATGTAAGTTGTTCCCCGTTTAGGGTTCCTACAGCGCGCCTTGCAGCTGCGCAGGCGGTCATTAAGCATTCATAAAATGTCAACTGTTTTTGCAAAAATCATTGATGGCGAAATACCTTGCCACAAGGTATACGAAGACGAACAGGTGTTAGCTTTTCTCGATGTGTCACCATTAAGCAATGGGCACACACTTTTGATACCAAAACAGATAGCATCTTCATTACACGAACTTTCTGAAGACTCGGCCTCCGCATTGGGTATCGCTCTCGTTCGAGTGTCAAAAGCAGTGCTTAAAGCTACCGGCGCAACTTCCTACAATATTTTGCAAAATAATGGCAAAATGGCGCATCAAGCAGTGTTCCAAGTGCATTTTCACATCATCCCAACGTACACAGCAGAAGATGGGCTTGTACTCGACTGGATCCCTAAAGAACTTGCTAACGGCGAAGTGCTTGCAAAAGAGATTCAAGAAGCGTTTTAAAACTGAACTGTCTTCCCTTCTTCGCCGTATCATGCGTGCATGGTGGATGATGCAACGACACATCACGACGATAGCAGAGAGGGTGAATTTGACCCGAATGGCGCTACGTTTGACGGAGAGAAGGCGAGTAAGGATTGGCTCGACTCAAATGTTTCACCTCGCATAGACGAGTGGGTAGGGAAAACAATTGGGCAATTTGAGATTATTCAAATTATTGGTACAGGAGGCATGGGGAATGTATATGAAGCACGTCAACTACAGCCGCACCGTTCAGTCGCACTAAAAATTGTGAAGTCCGCAGCGGCTTCGCCGGTAACACTGCATCGTTTTGAAATGGAAAGCGAAATGCTTGCACGACTTCAGCACCCCGGCATTGCGCAAGTGTATGACTCTGGACATCAAATGCAAGGTGAAACATTGTTGCCATTTTTTGCAATGGAATATGTCCCGGGAAGTAGATCGATTACAGATTATGCGCAAAATGAGCATCTTTCCCGAGAAGGTCGTTTAGAACTGTTTCTTCTTGTTTGCAATGCTGTGCAGTACGGTCATGGCCGTGGCATTATTCATCGTGATTTAAAACCATCCAACATTTTGATTAACTCGGCAGGGCGGCCAAAAGTTATTGACTTTGGTATTGCTTTGATAGCGGGATCAGATGAAGTTGAAAACACTGTTACTCTTACAGGGCGATTTATTGGCACATTGCAGTGGGCAAGCCCAGAGCAGTGTGGCGATGATCCTCACGATGTGGATGTTCGTACGGATGTGTATTCGCTTGGTGTTATCATGTATCAACTAATGGTGGATGAATTGCCCTATTCACTGAAGGGCATTCCGCTATACCGAGCGCCAATTATTGTTCGAGAAATAAAACCAATTCCTCCTCGCTCAGTTAATCCAACAATCCCAATTGAGATTGAACAAATACTTGCAAAATCGTTACGTAAAGATCGGTCTTCACGTTATGAATCAGTCGCTGATTTTGCAACGGACATTCGGCGATTCCTTAATCATGAACCTATTATGGCTAAGCCACCTTCATCCGTACAACGGTTGAGGTTGTATGCAAAACGGAACCAGTTAATGTTTAAAGCAGGCATAGTTGCGTTTGTCGCTATTGTTCTTGGACTAACGGGATTGATTTGGGGACTTGTCGAGTCAGAAAAAAGATCAAATGAATTGCGAGAACTCTACGCCACCGCTCGTTCTGCAACAAAGGCAGCAGAGCAACATGCATACACTTCGACAATCGCAACGGTGCAAGTTGCAATTGCAAACAAGTCATGGCAAATGGCTCGTGGCCATCTTGCTTCAACAGGCCTTGAGCATCGTGGTTGGGAATGGTATTACTTGCATGGCTTGGTTGATCAGTCTGTAGGAGGATGGCCGGTTGGATATCGACCAAATTCACTAGTAACTTCAGAAGGCGGCGAGTCGGTCGCAGTTGCTTTTGAAGGTGTTCGTGTTGGAATAATTGATGAACAACGTGACGTCTTGCGCACGATTCAAATGCCCGAACGTGTGAATGCAATGGAGTTTTCTAATGGCGACACTTCGCTCATTATTGGTATGGATGGGGGGCAAATTGCAATTATTAATACAGAGGAAGATACGCTCCTTCTTTTTGATGACACAAATGCATCAGTTGAATCAATAACATCGAAGAATGAGTCTATTTTTTTGACGGGGCACAGTGACGGAACGGTTCAGTTTTGGAATGTTGACGGTACTGCATTGCAAACTATAAAAACGGGCAAAGGCACAATAGTATCTCTAGCTTTCGACTTGTCTAGTGATTCAATTGCAGTAGGGAAATCGAATGGAGAAGTGCAACTGTGGAACGCTAGTGGTCAGCATTTTGTCACACATAATAATGCACACGAAGACGCAGTTTACGATTTGCTTTTCTTACAAAACGGGTTACTTGTTTCGGTTGGTGGCGACGGGTTTATGCGGGTTTGGGATGACCAACTAAATGAAAAGATTAAAAAGATAAAGGCGAGTAACGCCGCAATATATAGCGTAGTTCTTGTGGGAAGCACGGTTGCTACAGCTGGGCAAGACGGGGTTATTCATGTGTGGTCAACAGATGACTTTACATTGACAGATACACTGCGTGGTCATGATGATTGGATTTGGTCGCTTGGCTCGATTGATGATGAACGGCTCGCAAGTGTTTCTCGTGACGGGCAAATCCTTTGGTGGACGATTGCACAATCAACACCTGTGTCACTTCGAACCTCAGATAAATTGCCGGCATCAGATATGGCATTTGTTTCGAATGACATTGTCGCAGTGGTTTCAGGATTCGAAACAGAAGTACAGGTGATTGATGTCATTACTGCGGCAAGTAAAACGATTCCATCTTCAAGCAAAGATGAGTTGACTGCAATTCAACATGTACCCAATACGTCGTTTCTTGTTACTGGCGATGTTGCCGGCGGTGTTCGATTGTGGGATGTGGAATCGCATCAAGCGGGCGATTTGCTTGGTGACTGCGAGGGGCAAATTTCTTCGCTTACAGTTTCGGCTAACGGAAATTTTGTTGCAGCAGGTACGCTGAAGGGCGAGATAGCTGTTTGGAATTGTAGAAATAACTTGATGGTTCTTCAGTTAGATTTTACAGATTCCAATCTGCTTTCGCTTGCGTTTGGAGAATCAGGAAAAACATTGTTTGTTTCGATCAGTAGGGATGCTGTCGTGGCAATAGATGTTGATTCAGGTACTGAACTTTGGCGGAACCAAAACAAATTAGATGTTGTTGGCTTGGAGTTTGTCGAATCGTTAAATGCTGTACTTGCAGCGAAAACAGCAAATGTTGTAGAACTACTCCATGCGGTAACTGGTGAGGTGCTGAAAGAGGGTGAGTATGCAGGTGACTTGTTGCGAGATCTTGTGTTGTTCCCAGACGGCAAACGTTTTGCGACGGTTCTTTCTGATGGAACAGTGAGTATTTGGGACACGAACACCCTCGTGTTGATTGCATCGTTCCCCTCTCGTCAATCTGTGAGTTGTATAGATGTTTCGAGCGATGGCTATATGCTATCAATTGGCGGAGGTGGTTCAGCAATACACCTTATGGATGGCTTGTCTCGAAGTAGTAGAATGACAAATACGAATACTTTCAATGATTAGCCATACACCACAAATGATATGCGATAACTATATGCGTTCTCTTTTAGAACGTTGTCTTTCAGAAGACGGTGGGCTTTATTGCGATGTCACTACGAATGCATTGGGTATGGACGGGGTTTGCGGTGATTTTGCAATAAATGTGCGTGGCGCTGGAGTCATCGCTTGTCTTGATCCAATCGCATCGGCTTTAGATATTTTTGGCAATGTAGAAATGAATCAATTGCATAACGACGGTGCATTCGTGCAAGATGAAAACATTGCGATACTTACAGGAGAAGTGCAATCGATTCTTGTTGCAGAACGAACTATCCTTAACATTCTTGGTCATGCTTCGGGCATTGCAACGCGAGCAAAGTTGTTTGTCGATGCAGTTTCGGGGACGAATTGTAAAGTGTGCGACACTCGAAAGACTACGCCAGGGTTGCGCTTGCTTGACAAATATGCAGTGCAATGTGGCGGTGGAACAGCACACCGGATGGGTTTGCATGATGCAGCATTGTTTAAGGATAATCACCTAGCGTCATTTGAAAATTTGCATGAAGAACTTAAAGCAGCAATTGCTAGTGTAAAAGTAGATAGTGCTTTGAAATTTATTGAAGTCGAAGTCGATACCATTGAACAACTCGAAACAGTTATGACGTTGCCAGTCGATATTGTTTTGCTAGACAATATGAACACTGAGCAGTTAACTTCAGCTGTTTCACTTCGTGATGCTTCTGGCACTTCCGTGTTACTTGAAGCTTCAGGAGGGGTCAGTTTAGAAACAGTTCGTGCAATTGCAGAAACAGGCGTGGATAGAGTTTCGATTGGCGGATTGATTCACGAAGCTACGTGGATCGATGTTGGCTTGGATGCAATAGATGGCTGACTCGCGTGTTCTGTTTCTTGACGAGGTGACTTCGACGCAGGACGCTGCGGTCGAATTAAACTTGCAATTTGGTGACGCTTGCGTTTCTTACAATCAAACAGCAGGGAGAGGTCGGCGCGGAAATCAATGGAATGCCAACGGCGGTGTGGCAGTGACGGTCGTAATCGAGGAGCTAACTGCTCATTTGCCAATTGCTCTTGCTGCGACGCTCGCTGCGCAATTGAATAATTGTATTCCTGAGCAACGCGTAGGTATTAAATGGCCGAACGACCTTTTTGTGGAGGGGAAAAAAATAGCTGGAATCCTCATTGAACAGCGTGAAGGTCGTTGTTTAGTTGGAGTTGGTGTTAATGTGCTCGAATCGCCAATCCCAACCGCAACATGCCTAAAGGAATGCGGCGCCGAGATTTCTGTCTCTGTAGTTGCAGATTTGGCTATTGCGAGCGTATTTGATGCTGTGCAACTCGGTGAGGACACAGCAGTTAGCCAGTGGCGCAAGCGCGATGTTCTTGTGGGCACAACACAAAGAGTCCGCTCTGGTGACAACACGTTCGAGGGAATTGTGCTCAGTATCGACCCATGTAATAACCTTATTCTTGAAACTGCTGATGCTATTCTCGAACTGCCCGCCGCAACCTCCACAATCGT
Source organism: Phycisphaerae bacterium (assembly GCA_002689385.1). GTDB lineage: Bacteria > Planctomycetota > Phycisphaerae > Phycisphaerales > SM1A02. The sequence goes on along the minus strand of NZFX01000026.1, from coordinate 4,380 downwards.
AACTCTTTTCTAGCAAGTAACATAAGATTCCTCAGAGACAATAAAACATGATCTCTGAAGTTTTTTGGACGAGGGGGTCTTTTATTCGCTCGATTTCAATAAACGACCTGCGGTATAGTTTTGCTAGAATGTGGGGCTATGGAAGCGAAAGCGCCAATTGAGATGCAATGGAAAGTGTGCCCTGCGAAGTTGTACCCAAAAAAGGCGCTTTGGGCGGCGGTATTTATTTTTGCCATCGGTTTTGCAATTGCATCTTCTGGATTTGTATTGGGATTAGCCCTGGGCGCAGTTCTTGTCGGAACGCAGTCAATATTCTTCTTCACAACAACATATACGATTAACGCGAAGGGACTCTTTGCAAAGTTTCCAATCCGCAAGAAACAATACACCTGGGAACAAGTTCGCCGAGTGAAGTTTTTCAAAGAAGCGTGCTTCCTGTTTACACGGACAAAACCTTCAAATATGGATGGCTGGTCGGGTATTACTGTGATGTATGGTGATAAACAAGATGAGGTCATCGCTGCAATCAAATCGCATCTTCTTGAGGGGACAGCGATATGAAAAAGGGCTGGTTCAAAAATGCCTTTCATGTGGACGACGATTCACCGATTGAGCCCAATGAAACACAAAAAAATGCCCTAGACAAGCTCTGTAAGGGTATCATTCGCCGTGGATTAACCACTCCTGCCATCATTGGCGTGGAAATGGGGCGCCCCCTCAATTTTTTGGGGTCGCAGACAATGCATTTTTTTACTCCGCTGATTTCAGCGTTCGTTCCAGTAGAAAGTTGGAACGCTGTAGCAGAGTTTTTAGAACACCGCGGTTCGGTTGATTGGATCCGAAACCGCATCGAAGAGTTAGAGAATCAAGCAGACGATCAGGACAAGCAAGAGAAACTTACACCATGACAATCGACTTAGTAAACATTAATGTCATTCTCGCAACGGATTGCGGAAGTACGACAACAAAAGCAATTCTCATCGAAAAGGTCGACGGCGAATACCGTCAGACCTATCGTGGAGAAGCACCAACAACGGTGGAAAAACCATTTGCGAACGTGACTATTGGGGTCACAAATGCAGTGACAGAAGTCGGCGAACTTGCCGGCAGGCAACTCACGAATGACGACGGTACGATCAAATCGCCTGCTTCGGGAACCGATGGTTGTGATTTATACATTTCCACATCAAGTGCAGGCGGTGGACTTCAAATGATGGTCGCAGGTGTTATCGCAGAAATGACTGCGGCATCTGCAAAGCGCGCAGCACTTGGCGCTGGAGCGATTGTGATGGATGTGATTTCATCCAACGATAAACGTCGACCGCACGAGCAAATTCAACGTATCCGCGAACTTCGCCCTGACATGATTTTGATTTCAGGCGGAACCGATGGTGGTACGACTGAAAAAGTGGTGCAATTAGCAGAGCTCATTGCGCCTGCTAAACCACAGCCGCGTTTTGGTAGTGAGTACGAAATGCCAATCATTTTTGCAGGTAATAAAGAAGCGGCAGATGAAGTTGAAGCAACGTTGCAAGAAGATTGGATTGACCTTGCTGTTGTTGAAAATCTTCGACCAAAACTTGAGCAAGAAAACCTCGGACCAGCACGCGATAAAATCCATGACGTCTTTCTTGAACATGTGATGGCGCACGCCCCCGGATACGACATGTTGATGGATTGGACAGACGCAGACATCATGCCAACTCCAGGCGCGGTCGGCGACATTCTCCAAACTATTGCAAAGAAAGAAAACATTAACGTTGTTGGTGTTGATATCGGCGGAGCAACAACGGATGTCTTTAGTGTCTTTGATGAAACATTCAACCGGACTGTTTCTGCAAACCTAGGCATGAGTTATTCAATCTCAAATGTGTGTGCAGAAGCAACGATGCCCTATGTTTTGCGTTGGGTGCATTTTGATATGGACGAACGGGAACTTCGTAACCGTGTCAAAAACAAAATGATTCGCCCAACAACGATTCCGCAGTCGCTTGAATCGCTCATCTTTGAACAAGCGGTCGCTCGCGAAGCTTTGCGGCTTGCGTATAAGCAACACAAAGCATTTGCGACAACACTCAAAGGCGTCCAACAACAGCGAACTGTGGGCGATACATTCAGTCAGCAAACCGCTGGCAGCACAATCGTTGATAACATGAAACTAAACTTGCTAGTCGCTTCTGGTGGCGTTCTTTCGCACGCGCCGAGCATGAACCAAACGGCGATGATGCTTGTCGATGCGTTCGAGCCAGAAGGTTGTACGAATTTGGCCAAGGATTCAATCTTTATGATGCCGCACCTTGGCGTGCTTTCAGCGGTGCATCCCGAAGCTGCGGCGCAAGTATTCCAACGCGATTGCTTGGTGTACCTTGGCACTTGCATAGCAGCAAAAGGCCTCGGCAAAGAAGGAAAGCCATGCTTTAGCTGGACGCTCTCTGGCGATGTGAATGCATCTGGCAGTTGCAACTTTGGTGACATTGAACTCATTGAACTCGGCGCAGATCAGAAAGCAACAATAACCTGTGAGCCAGCTCGTGGTTTCGACCTCGGCGCAGGCAACGGAAAGAAAGTAACACACGAAGTTCGCGGCGGAACAGTTGGTCTCATTATCGACGGCCGTGGTCGACCACTTGGTCTTCCAGAAGACAGACAACAATGCCAAATGTCCATGAAAACATGGGTAGAAAACATGGCTCTATACGAAGAGATGGAGGAAGCAGTAGTAACTGCATAATTAGTATGGCAAACGCATATACCCCAGGACTAAAAGTAACAAACCGAATGCCGCACAAGATTGTGCGAATGTTGCCAATCAAAGGCGACGTGATGGTGAAGGTTGGCGACAAAGTAAACGCAGATGCCATTGTCGCAGCGACCTATATGCCCGGCGACGTCTATCCGCTTAACATGGCAAACATGCTCGCTGTTCCGCCAAAAGATGTAGGGAGCTTGATGTTGCATAAAGAAGGTGGGAAGGTGGTCGAAGGCGAACCTATTGCCGAAACTGCGGGCATCTTTGGCAAGTTTAAAAAGAAATACAATTCGCCTTACGCAGGAACAATTGAGACCATTTCTGAAGTAACTGGACAAGTCATTCTTCGAGGTCCGGACATTCCTGTTGAAGTAAAAGCGTACGTCACCGGAACCGTGACAGAAGTGAATCCAGAAATTGGGTGCACAATCGAAACAGATGTTGCGTTTATTCAGGGCATCTTCGGTATCGGCGGCGAAACTTGTGGGCCAGTTAAATTCGCAGTACAAAATTACGATGAAACATTAACAGCAACCAACATTACTGCAGATATGAAAGGTTGCATTGTCATTGGCGGTGCTCGTCTTACGGATGAGGGTATTGAAGCTGCACGCAAAGCAGGTGTTGCAGCACTCATCGGCGGTGGCATGGACGATCAAGACCTTAAAGAATTCCTTGGTTACGACCTTGGAGTTGCAATCACAGGTAGTGAAAAGAAAGGTATTACGGTCATTGTGACGGAGGGCTTTGGCGATATTGCAATGGCTGCCCGTACTTTTGACCTACTCAAACAGTTCGAGGGACACGAAGCATCGGTGAACGGCGCGACTCAAATTCGCGCTGGTGTGATGCGTCCAGAAATCATAATCCCTTTAGAGGCAGGGGATTGCGAAGAAGAAGGTGACGATGTTGGAGGGCAACTCAAAATCGGATTGCCTCTTCGGATTATCCGAGACCCATACTTTGGCATCATCGGAACCGTTAGTGGGCTCCCCGCAGAACCGCACGTACTCGGTTCTGGATCAAAAGCCCGTGTTCTTGAAGTAAAACTAAACTCCGGCGAATCGGTTATTGTGCCCAGAGCAAATGTGGAACTTATTGAAGCCTAAATCCTTGGAATACTAATATATGAGAATACGTACACCGTTCCTTACCGTTTTTGCAATGCTCGCTATGGCGAGCGTTGTACATGCGCAAACCCCAGAGCCACCAACAGATTTGGTTGTTTCTGATACCCCAGATGATGCGGGGCAATCCGTCGAAGTCGATTGGTCACTTTCTGGGACGGACATTTTTAATCCGCTCAATACAAACGCTAAAGAAACAAGCCCTGAAGTAATTGTTGCAACATACGCCATCGAACGAAAAGTATTGAACGGTCACGGCGCAGATGTCAGCGATGAAGATACCCACTGGCGAAAAGTTTCTGAAGCTGGCGCAGGTGAATCGCACTGGACAGACCGAAGTGTTAACCTGGGTTGGACATACGATTACCGCGTCTGTGCGATTGATAACCAAGGTGATGCCTCATCATGGTGCGATGCGCAGAATGCAGTCACGCCATCCATGCAATTGTTCAACAGCTCAAAAGCATGGCTCGCTATTTTTATGTTGATTTTTGGTGTATTCAT
>NZFX01000025.1 GCA_002689385.1 Phycisphaerae bacterium | reverse complement strand
GTCAAATCTCCTTTGAAGAGGAGCATTGTACCAATTCCGCAACTTGGCCTGGCGCTAGTGTCCAGGACTCATTTCAAAGTGACGGTCACTTTGAAAAAGCAAAAGCAATTGCGCTTAAGTCTATTGACAGCAAATGGATGCAATTGCGACGGTCACTTTGAAAGCAAAAAAGTACCTGGAGGTGTATAGTGGTCGAATGCTAGTTTCACTTGTAATGTTTTTCATGGTAGGCGGTGCAGATTTTCAGGTGCAACTTGAGCTTGCAGGCGAAAATCGACTTGAAATTGAGCAGGCGATACGGGAGGTACCTGAGTCTCAGTCCGCTGGAATGGCTTGGTTGCTGAGACACATGCCAAAAGATGATTTAAAAACGCTCACTGGAGCGTTTTTGTTGACGAATTGCGACCTTGCGTACAAAGCGTGGAACAATGCTCCTTGGAAAGAACAAATTACAGAAGAAATATTTTTCGATTGCATCCTGCCGTACGCAAATGTGAACGAGCATCGAGACGAGTGGCGCGAGGATTTTCAACATCGGTTTGCTGGGATCGTCACTGAAGCAACCACTCCGACGGAAGCAACCGTTTTACTAAACAAAAAGATATTTGACCTAGTCGATGTGCATTACTCAACAAAGCGTCCCAAAGCGGATCAGTCACCATTTGAAAGTATCGAAGCAGGCATGGCCTCTTGTTCTGGCTTGAGTATTCTTCTCGTGGATGCATGTCGTAGCGTTGGCGTGCCAGCACGATTTGTTGGAACGCCACTTTGGTACAACGAAAGCGGAAATCATTCGTGGATCGAATTTTGGGACAATGGTTGGCACTACACAGGTGGAGCTGAACCAACGGGAGACGACGTAGACGTCGCGTGGTTTGATGATTCTGCGGCAAAAGCAACAAAGGGGCATCCGAAGCATGCTATTTTTGCGGTCACGTGGAATGAAAGCGAAAAACATTTTCCACTTGTTTGGTTGCCAGAAGTAACAACATACGGTGCCGTGGATGTGACCGATAGGTATGTAGAAGAAAAAGAATCAGTACTTATACCAGTTCGCGTTCGAGCAACAAACAAAACTGGGGAACGACAAATAGTTCGCGTTGTTGTATCAAATGCAAAAGGCGAGTTACTTGTAGATGGAAGCACGAAAAATGAAAGCGCAGATGCTAATGATCATTTGACGTTCATGTTGCCCAAAGGAGAGACGTTTTTTGTGCAATCCAAAAACGATTTTGTTGAAGTAGTTATTGACTCCGAGTCAATAATTAATTTGAAAAATGGAAGTCTTACGCAGCGCGCCTCGGCACACCATGCAGCTCAGCTGTGGAAACAAAAGGACATAAACATAGAAGACAACGTCATCGAACATAATGGGAAGAAAATGCCTTTTTGGTTCACCACGTATGGCAATGCTCCTTTAGGCGATAAATCCCTTTGGATTTCTATGCACGGTGGCGGTGGCGCCCCAGAAAAAGTAAACACAGGGCAATGGGAAAATCAAAAACATTTGTACGCGCTTGAAGAGGGTGTCTATGTTGCACCACGCGCGCCAACTGACACGTGGAACCTTTGGCACCAATCGCACATCGATCCAATGTTCGACAAATTAATTGCATTCATGGTGAAAAATGAAGGTGTGGATCCAAACAAGGTATTCATAGTTGGGTACAGCGCAGGCGGTGACGGTGTGTACCAACTTGCACCACGCATGGCAGATCGTTTTGCCGGCGCTGGCATGATGGCCGGCCATCCGAATGAAACACAGCCAGATGGCTTAAGAAACATCCCATTTGCCTTACACGTTGGGGGTGAAGACGGTGCGTATGATCGAAACAAAATCGCACGTGAGTGGAAGAAGAAACTTGCAGCTCTACAAAAAGACGATCCAGAGGGCTACATTCACCAAGCAGTGGTTCATGAGGGCAAGGGTCACTGGATGGACAGAGAAGAAGCGAGTGCATTAGATTGGCTTGATCAATTTGAACGCAACCCAAACCCGAAAAAAATTGTTTGGGTGCAAGATGACGTATTACACAACCAGTTTTATTGGCTTGGTGTTGATGAACCGAAAGATCGGGCAAAAATTGTTGCTTCAATTGCTGGGCAAACGATCACTATCCAAGAATCGGACGTTGACAAAATGACCATTTACTTAAACGATGCAATGCTTGCAATTGATAAACCAATTGTCGTAATGTTTAAGGATAAAAAAATCGGCACAATGCAAGCAGTACGAAGCAGAGAAGTTATTCGTAAAACACTACGCGATCCAAAAGATTACTACACTGCAGAGATAACCATTAGATTGCCCTAAACTAGTTGAGAAAAAACGAGCGTGTTTTAGGTTGCCTTACCTTGCTTGCAATTCGGATTCTTGGATGTATGTGTCGATCCAGTCCGTTGCTTCTTGAATGGCATCAAGCGTTGCGTGGTAGTAATGTTCTGTTTGATAGAAGTAATTTGCAACATCAGCATCAACAATGTGCACTTGCTTAGGGTCAAGGTCAGGTACAAGTACGTATTGACCAACTTGGAAACTATCAAGCCGAAGTGCTTGGTTACCGTTATTTAACTTAAGGAAATGTTTCAAGGCGACGGCTCTTCGCAAACGCAGTAAATCGGATTCGTTTTGTATAACAAATGATTGCCTTCCAATACCAGTAGGCGTTGGTTGGTTTAGTTCCCACACAAGTTCTCGCCATGTTTCTCTGTCTGGACATGAAACGGTTGTGACAGTAGGAATGTCTTTTCCATCTTCAAAAATGACAGCCATTGCTTGGTTTCGAGCATCTCGAAAGAATCCTTCCATAGTGAGTTCATTGACAGATTTTGCAAGCGCGCGGTCAAGGAATTGCACAGTCATTCCGCCTTGAGTTTCTTCTTTAAAAAAGGCAAGTCGTGCGGGCTGAATTTCGTCATAGATATGCAACCGTTTGATGAGTTCATAAACCATCCTTGTGACGAGTACTGTTTCGCCAGGAAAATGGCCGTTTGCAAAAGGTGAAAATGCAGGGTTTGTTGCAAGCCGAAAGTTGTTCGCAATGGCTTCCGCGACAATGTCACGATAAAGCGTCAAGCGTTCATTGTTATCAATGAACGCAAGATCAAGCACATCTTCATTTTTGATTCGATAGGAATCGCGGAACAACTCATTACCAAAGTCATCAAATCGAGGGTCATCTTTTGGCATTGCGCTTAGCAGCTCGCCGCTTGTTGGAACTACGTGAGGCGTGAGTACGATGATGACTTCCGTTTTATTTGAAGTTGTGCGATTCGCACGGAACAGGCCGCCAATGAGTGGGAGGTCACCAAGAAAGGGTACTTTGTCTTCTACGGTTTGATGTTCTTTATTTACAAGGCCACCAATAATAAACGGTGTGTTGTTTGGGATGATGCCGTAGGTTTGCACACGTCTACTCGCGATGGTGGGTGCTGAAGCAAGTGCTACGCCTGCAGTGTCTCGAATGACCAAGTCAGCGCCCGGAACAGCGGAAGAAACAATAGTATCAATCATCATGCTGACTTCTTTACCATCTTCAGCAATTCGTGGCCGAATGTTCAGCATGATGCCAGTTGGTAAATATTTAAAGTTAAAAGAAAGCATGTCTGCGTTGCTCATACCTGCGGTACTCGTTGCAATTGGAATATCTTCTCCGACACGTATCGTCGCTTGTCGATTGTTTAACGTGAGGATGCTTGGTCGAGATAAGATTTCTGCTTTACCGTCTCGAACCATCGCCCGAATATCAACATCAAACCACCACTCATTGAACCGAGTAAACGCACGTTCAAGGTTTAGATCAAGAAGCGTAAGATTGAATGTATCGCCATCAGTGCCAGCATTTGCTTTTCCTGCATTGATGTCCAGGAATGATGGATCTGAATTTGCGTCGAACATCCTCCAGTTGATACCCATGTCTTTAATCCCATCTTCATTGATTTCGAGCACCATGCCCTCAATAAATATTTGACGGGCAGCGCGGTCAACAAGTTGTGTAATCATCGTTTTAACATCGCTAAATGATTCGGGGCGGGCGGGATCAAAGAAGACCATGATTTGAGTCATAGGTGATGAAATGGTGTTTTCACTAAGCTCGCCTGCAGCAGAGGGCACCATCGTAAGTCCAAACGAACCTTGTTTAACGGCAGAACCGCCCACAAGCCCAGTCGCTTTACTTGTTGGTTCGGGAATTTGAACTACATACGGTAGCGCATCCCAGTTTACTTCATCTGGAACTTCGTTTGCATTTGAAAATGTAGTTACACCCAGTCCATTAAGCATTGTGATTGCACTTGTTGCATCGACATAACTCAATTGAATAATTTTCTTTTCCAAGTCAAGGACACTTAAGCTTGCACGCATCGATTCGAGTGCTTGTATAAGGTCTGTTGCATATGCTTTGGCAAACTCGGCATCATTGTTGCCAGAGAAACCATCAGTTGCTATTTCATACCCTTCAACCCAGAGTTGGTTTGGCTGAGATAAGAATTTTTGGTGAGCAAGACGAATAATTTTTGTGCTTTCACCGATTTTCTTTGTGAGTATGAGGAGTGAATCGACGCCTCTTTTTGTGGCCGGCAACATGGAGTCGAGCAATTCACTGCCGATGATGTACCCGTGGTCTAGCCTGTACGAATCCGTAAGCCGTTGGATAACTTCGTTTAATTCCGTTTCGTTAAGCCGTGGTAAATCGACAAGTAGAGATATGCAATCAACTATCTTTTGCGTCTCGACAAGGTCTGCAATATCTGCTGGACTAGGCGGTGTAGGAGCAATTGGTTTTTTTGACTCAGCGTAGATGACGGGCTTAACTCCTTTAGTCATCATTTCGTCAAAGGCATCTGCGAGTGCGACTAAATCCACGGATTCATCTTCTTCAAAAACTATTCCAGTGCTTTTTGGGTTTTCAATTGATATAGAGTTGGTTGTTTTTGTTTCGGTTGAACAGCCGAAGAACATTGCCATTGTGAGAAAGAGGGCGCCAAGTTTTGCAGCGGGATGTTTCATAGCGACGGGTTCTTTATGTTTATCATTTGTAATTGTTTTGTTGTCAAGTATCACAACTCTATGCACTAATCGAAGTATTGCTTGGTCGTGCGTTACTATTATGACTGTTCTGCCAGTCATATGGTTAAGGACTGCTTTAATAATCTCTATTGCTGCGGAAGCTTCAATAGAAGCAGTTATTTCATCAATAATGAGCGTTTGCGGTTTACGAACAAGTGCTCTTGCAAGGTTGATTCGGTGTTTTTGCCCATGTGAAAGTTCAATGCCTTGGTCGCCAATTCTTGTGTCGTATCCTTTTGGGAGTCGATCGATGACATCATGAGCACCGGTAAGCTTGCATGCTTCAATGATTTCTTCTGCGGTTGCAGTGGGTCGAGCGTAGCGGAGGTTGTCAAGAATAGTCGAGTTAAACAAAAATGCATCTTGGAATGCCACTCCGAACATGCCTCGTACATCTTGCAATCGCATGTTTTTAATGTCGTGCCCGCCAACTGTAATCATGCCTAAAGTCGGGTCATTAAAGCGGGGCATTAGACTAATGAGTGTGCTTTTGCCTCCGCCGCTTGGCCCAGTAATTGCAATATGTTCGCCAGCATCAATGCTTAAGTTTATATGTTCAAGAACATTGGTGTTTTCATCGAAAGCAAATGACACATTTTGAAATTCAATTGGCCCAACGAGGTGAATGGTTTGTGTTCGTGTTCGCATATCGTATGCAATCTCATCGACCGGTTCATCGAGCATTTCTAACACACGGTCAACACTTGCAGAAGTTTGCGAGAAGTGACCTGTCCCGCTGATGATTTCGAGAACCGCTGGGTACAGCATTCGGACGTACCAGAAGAACATAAGGAAGAGTCCAATGGTCATGCTTCCTGCATACACTTCCCATGCTCCGTATCCCAGAAGCAGAACAGTGCCCGCACCAACAAGTAAGTCAGCGATAACTTTTTGAGCAAACTGAAAACGCTTTGTTTTAATTTGATCTTCACGACCAGCCCGAATCGTTTGCAGGAATGATTCTGATTCACGTTCTTCAGCAGAAAAACCCTTGATAACTTGTGCTCCCATGAATGACTCAACAAGACTTCCATGTGCTTCTGCTAAATGTTCTTGTGCACGGTTGTGGCTATCACGAATTGGCAGGTAAAACTTTTTGTACGTCCAAAGATGCAATGGTAAAACAAGGGTGCTTGCAAGTGCAAGTTTCCAGTTTACAACATACAACAGAATTAAAAGTATCTGAAATTCAATGGTGTACCGAAGAAGTGTGGGCAATTTATCTTGAATGAAAGTTTGAATTCTAAAAGTGTCATCCATAACACGGGAACTAATTTTCCCAGCTCGATTTGATTTGTAAAAATCCATTCCAAGTTGTTGCATGTGGTCAAACAAGCGTTGGCGTAGATTAAAACAGACGTGCTCACTAACTCGAACTGAAATCATGCGGCTTACAAAAAAAAGCACGTTGCGCAACACATAAATTGAGCAAAGTGAAACCAGAATAATTGTGAGCATTTCCCATCCACCAGTCTTGTCAGCAAGTGCCGGAAAAACATCATCAACTAGCAGTGCAAGTGCCCACGGCAAAACCATGTCGGCTAGCGCTAGCATGCCAACTAGAATGACGACCATCGTGATCTGCCCACTCCAGGGTCGTATCAATTGGCTAAAACTGCGTAAGCCATTGGTTTCTCTATATCCTGCCATGGTGCCTATCCTAACATGGAGGGGGTGATAAACAAAAGTAACAATCCAGTGCTCACCTCACTTTCTAGTTTTTTATTCCTTAGAGACTATTATTAGGTTTAAAAGAGCCTAAATACCCCTAGTTGGCAAAGTATGGCGAGTGGAAAACATGTAAAAATCCTAGAGGGATATTTACGCACTGAAATGGCATAACTATTGTCGTATCAACTTAGTAGAGACAGTAAAAGTAAAAAAATCCTCAGAGTAATTTTATTCGCCGCTGCCGGCTCTCTCGTCGTTGTAAGAGGGTTTTCCGCCTACCCAGACCTTCGTTGCGTCAATGATAAAGACTCCCTTGTCGTTGTTGTCGACAACATTTCCACTAACAACGACGTACTTGAGTGTTTCTAAACTGTGGTCCCCATCAATTGAAAATGGGAATACTTCACCAGAGCGGTCTAAGAATCGCACTGTTGCGAGACCACGATTTAGTTTCTCAGGATTTTCGCAACAATAATCTTCTGGAGTAGCACAGTGATCTTCTTCGCCCATAAGTTCACAAGAAAGAAGCGCAGGGTCAGCAACAATCATCATCGAAAGCGATGAAACAAATGAAGCGTTTTTTCTTCCACCAATTCTTGCTAAAAAAGTGACTTCATCACCTTTCTTTGCAGTCGTTTTCACATCGACAAGATCTTTAACATTTAAAGGTCTCCCCAAAGTAAAGAATGAATTTGGTAACGAAGTCGCGACAGTGGGGACGTTTGTTTTTTGATTTGCTTCTTCTGCAGAGCAACCAGTCAGAGCAAGTGCAGTAAGTGTGATTAGTAGAAATTTCATATTTTTTCCTTTATTATTCTGAAGCGCGTAGTGCTTCAGGGATTGGTAATCGTAAACAGCGTAATCCAGGTGTGATTGCACCGATGATTCCTAGCAACAAGCCAGAACCTATTCCTAGTGCAATGATTCCTGCGGTCATTGTGAGAGTGAATGTCCCCATCGAAAAGCGAACTGAAAAACCATCAAGTACAAAAATAGCAATGACACATGCAATGATAGCACCAACAGAGGCAGAGAGAATAGATTCTTGTACAAGCGAGAACGCGATGGAACTTCGTTTGTATCCAAGTGTTTGAAGAGTCCCCACTTCACGCACCCGGCTAGCGAATGCAGCATACGTAGAGTTAAAACCACCAAGCATCCCGCCTATTGCGATCATTATGCAGGTTAAAACGACCATCATTTCAATTGGTTTGTAAAACTTAGAAAGCGCAGAAAAATACTCATCTTCTGAGATTGAAGCAAGTTCAAGGTCGATCCTGCTTGCTGCGAACATAGCAAGATCACTGGCTTTTGCTGTATCAATTGCAACAACAACACATGAAAGCGTGTCACGCTGGCTCGTGATTTGCAGGTCTGTCAGTGAAGTCCAAATTTCACTTTCAATGATTCCTCCATCAGCAGCGAGTACGCCAGAGACGGTGTATACATCTTTGTCAAGAATTAAGGAAGAGCCAATTGCATCGCTTGGGTTGGGAAATCCAAGTGTATGAGCGGCAAGTTTTCCAACAAGGATTTCATTTCTTCCATTACGGGGTGCGATTCCATCAACGACGATTACTTGGTCATGTACAAGAAACGCTTCTGGCCGAACACCTCGGATAAGCATAAGTCGATCTTCGCCGTCTACATCTAAAGGCATTTGAATATGAATTTCAGGAGAAACAGCTTCAACGCCCGCTCGAGTTCGAAAACCGTTGATACTAGCAGCAACTATGCTTGCAGCGTCCATACTAACTTCGCTACGCTCTACACTTTCAACACTGCCAGAACCGAGCAATATGATGTTATCCGGTGAGCCACTCACGGCAAGCGTTGTTTGCATTCCAACCATAAAACTTCCTGCGATCATTATGAGTAATACCACAAGCCCACTTCCAAAGACAGTGAGCATAAGTCGCACAGGGGATCGGCCAAGGTTCCGTGTTGCATATTCAAATGGGAGTAATTTCATAGACATTTTTACACCGCCCTAAAACAAGTGACGATGTCAGTTCGAGCGAGTCGGAGCGCTGGAAGAAGTGCCGCAAACATGCCAAGACCAAGGGCAAGCACAATACCGATTATCGCGGCAGATGGGCCAGTCGACATTTCGATATTGACTCCTTCCATTGTCATGGTGAATTGGCCAACATACACAGTGATAAACGCAGCAATGCCACCAATGACTCCACCTAACAGGGCAAGGGTTGCGCCTTCAAGCAACACCATACAGCCAATGAGCCAGCCGTTATAGCCGAGTGTTTGCAGAACAGCATGGTCGCGAACTCGGTCACGCATCGCAAGCACAACAGCATTTGCAACGAGTGCAAAAACCGCAGCAAGCGCACCCCATGCAAGAATGCCAGCCACTTCAGCTAAGTGCACAATGTCACGAGCGGCACGGCCAACAAATGCTTTTTCAGGAAATGTGGAGGTAGGATATTCATCGTGCGCAAATGCCTCGTCAATAGATGAAGCAACGGCCTCTAGATTATTCGGATTATCAACATGCACGTTGAACTGCGTAACGATTGTTCCGGTGCCACCTTTTCTTGCGGCTTCTTGCAAGAATGGGAGTTGCACGATTGCTGCGTTTTTATCTTGAGCTTGACCGGTTTTTTGAATGCCTGCAACGAAGACATCTATTCCGGCGGCGGTAAAACGGTCACCTACTCTTATTCCACGGCGTTTTGCTAATCCGGAACCGACAATGGCAGCATCACCGCGTTTTTTCCAATCAGAAATTGTGCTATCATCAATGACGCCATCTTTCGCTATTGCATGTTGAATGGAATCCCGAGGTACTCCACGAAAAGTAACGACATCAAGAGATGCCCCGCAATTTGAAACATATATTTGTATTGGAACAACACTTGCAACACCATCAACTTGTTCGATGCGATCTTCATAAAACTGTGGCAATCGACTTGAGAATGGGCAATATCGATTTTCGCGATAGACCACCAATGCAGTTTCGCCAGCAGTAACTTCTGTTGCCTCTTTTACACCTGTACGCATGGATTCAACCATGACAAACAGAAACATTGCAACAGCAATACCTCCCAGTGTGAGCGTAGAACGAATTGGTGAACGTTTGATTTGTTTCAGTACAGTTGGGATTACTCGTATGATTCTCATGTCGCCACCTGCTCAATAAGTTTTCCTTTTTCAAGGTGAAGTAACGTGTTTGCCCACTCAGTCGTGCGTGGATCGTGCGTGACCATGACGATTGTTTGTCCTTGCTCCTTTTGCAATTCTTTCAGTAAGTCCATAATTGCTGTTCCGGTTTCTCGGTCAAGGTCGCCGGTTGGTTCATCTGCAAGCAAAATAGTTGGCTCTGTCACAATAGCTCTGGCAATTGCAACACGTTGTTCTTGTCCACCTGAAAGTTGTCGAGGAAAATGAGCGTGTCTATCGCTGATACCAACAACATCGAGCGCGTGTGCAACTCTTTGGTGCCGCTCCTTGCGAGATAGATTGTGGAGCAATAAAGGAAGTTCAACATTTTCGTACGCGGTCAGGACAGGTATAAGATTGTAGAGTTGAAAAATATATCCGATATGATCGGCGCGCCACTGAGCAAGGGAATTTCTTCCAAGTGTGTGAATTGGTGCACCATCAATAATTAGTTCGCCTTCACTGGGACGATCGATCCCAGCAATCAAGTTGAGTAACGTTGTTTTTCCTGATCCCGAAGGACCCATGAGCGCGACAAATGAGCCGCGCTCTATGATTAGATCGAGATTTTTCAATGGAGTAATCTGCTCGGTTCCTCGGTAATAGTGTTTTGTAAGTTGTTTACATGCAATGAGTGTCATGTTAATGCCCTCCGTCTAATTGGACGATGTCGCCATCGGTAAAATTGATTTCGCTCGTTATAACTTTATCCCCCGTTGAGAGACCTGATAAAACTTCAATCCAACCATCGAACTCTTGTTTGCCAAGTTCAAGTCCTCGTTGTTCGGCTTTGCCAAATCCATTTGTTAGGTCAGAAATCACCCAAACAACAGGATTAGTCATTTCGTGAATGACAGCCCGCGGAACGAATACGTGTTGTTCCGTCCATGTCCTTTTGTTTCCCATTGCTTGTTTTGGTTGCTGGATTTTTACACGCGCAAGCATATCTGGTTTTAAAAGCGGGGAGGGATTAAGTATTTTTACTTTTGCTTCAATTGTATTTTTTTGTTGATCAGCCCTGTGCACGAACCGTAACACTTCGCCACTAAAAACAATATCTGGTAAAACGTCCACGACAATTTTTGCTGGGTGCTCAACTTCAACCTTAGAAGCATATGCAAGCGGTATATCTGCACGCACTTGAAGTTGCGTTGGATCATACAAGTGGACAATGTGTGAAGAATGTTCGCCGTTGCCAAATCCTATAACTGAGCCAGGTGAGGTTAGGCGTTCCATGACAACTCCATCAATTGGTGCGACAACGGTGCACCGAGAGAGCGAAAGTTGTGCAATTTCTCTTGCAACAATCGCTTCATTTAATGATGCTTGTGTATTAGCAATACTTGCCTCAGCCGTTAGAAGACGTAAACGCAATCGCTCAACGGGGCCTTCTGCAAGCGCGCCAGAATGAACAAGTGGTTCTTTGCGACGATATTCATCTGCAAGTTCATCCAATTGTGCTTGAGCAACTTGCAACTTGCTTTTCCACATTTTTTCGTTCGCACTAGTTGCTTTTACAGCTAACTCGCTGTCCTCTGACACGAGTTTTGCGACTGCTTGGCCTTTTACAACAGTGTCACCTTCAAGTACGAGAATGGACTCAACTATTCCTTCGGTCAATGCACCGGCATAGACTGAAAATGGTTCAGCTTCAACCCAGCCCGGAGCTTGTATTATTACGCCCTCTGCTAGCGTAGATTCTTGCGGTGAGTCTGTTTCAACGCTTCGGATGACGACGGTAACGGCTTTGACGGGTATCGCGCTCCTGATAGATTCCCAACTAGCGTATGTTAGAATACAAGCAGTGATGACAAGAATTGCTAGTGGTATTCCTATTCTCGTCATGAATCGTTTGTTTGGTTCGGGTATTGATGTATTCATTGTTTCATTCCTTTTAAACCCCGAAATGTTCCACCAATAGCGCGTTCGAGGGCAATGAGGTTGGTGGAAACGGTAAGTGAATATTGCAACATGTGTAGTTTGGCTTTGATTAGATCTCGCTGAATAGGTATAAGCTGTAGTGGGTGAAACTCGCCTCGTTTATAAGCAGCGTCTGCACGCTGCAGAGCGTCTTCACCTGTAGACACAATTTGTTTGTTAATTTCATATTCGAAAGTAGAAGATAAAAATAATTCGTGAAGTATTCGGACTTCTTTTACAACGTTTCGAATTAAATCTATGTACTCAAACTCTGCTTGTTGAAGTTTAGAATCTGCAACCGTTTCTTTTGCATCTCCGTCAAGAGCTACAGTGAATGAAGCGCCAGGGAGAATTGCTTGTCTGTTAGAAAAGCTTTCGTTAAACGCAAAACTTGCAGAAATTATAGGCGGGTTTGCAATGCCTATTTCTGCAGAACGCTTTGCTATGAGAGCTCGTTTTATTGCAAGGTCAAGTCGCTGTTCAATTGCGTGCGAAAGAAGGGTTGCGTCACTATAATCATAAAAGTGTGCTATCTGCATTGGTACGACTTCAAACGCACTCTCCATTTCTGGGCAACCCATTGCATGCAGCAATTCCAACTTCGTAACGGCAAGGGTTTTAGTTGCATGTTGCAAGGCGTGATTTGCTTGGAGCAAAGATATACGAGCATGATCGACTTCAAGTTTAGACGCTTCGCCAACTGCAGCGTGTTCAGTAGTTATTTGTAGAGTTTGAGCTGCGAGCGAAGCATCTTCGTGGGCGAGTTTTTGCGCTCTGCCTTGTTTAGAAGCACTAACATGTTTTATCCTGACAATCGATGCTATTTCGATAGTCCTGTTTGCTGCGGTTAAAATTGCTTGTTGCAGTGATTGCTCTGCAGAAATAATCCTTTCTGGTCTAGTCCAAAGCCAACTTAAACGTTGCATTCCCTGAAGAATCAATGGTGCTCCAGTTAGCCCATCAACTGCAACGCCGAATGCGCCATTTATTGTTGGGTTTGTAGGAAGTTCTGCTTGCGCGATCTCGGCCCTGCGTTGCACTATGATGGATAAATCACGTTGCAGAAGCGCATCATGTGAGATAGCGTATGCGATTGCTTTCTCGACAGTAAGTGGTTCGCTTGCATACCACATTTGAGTAGGGTCAACATCAATAGGAAGATGTTTGGTTGCAAGTGCACGCGCGGCTTGTACATCATTTGTCGCATCAATCGAAGATGCACAACCAGCGAAGATGAAGAGCAA
Source organism: Phycisphaerae bacterium (assembly GCA_002689385.1). Taxonomy (GTDB): domain Bacteria; phylum Planctomycetota; class Phycisphaerae; order Phycisphaerales; family SM1A02. The sequence goes on along the minus strand of NZFX01000025.1, from coordinate 811 downwards.
GCTAATTTGAGTTATTCTTTGCAGCAAAACACTGCATACAGTAGTAAACATCGAAAGGTCCTTTACACATAGACAACAAACACACTCCCAAAAGTGGGAAGTGAGAAGAAGGAAAATCTATGGTGTTCTAGACTTGTAAGATGAGCGATCCGCGAATTGGCGGCGCGCTACTGAAACCTAAAATGTGGGGTTTGAATTTGGGTGGGCCATGCGCTGCATTTGCAACATACTGTTTCAAAGAGAGGGAAATGTCAGTAACAAAGAATGGGATTGGAGCATCAACGCCGAAAGCATCCATGGGCGGGACCCACTCAGTTGTAAAGGTTGCGCCAACAATAATGCATCCACACTCATCGCAGCATGACGAGTGGTCTTTTTCTTGCCCTGCTGGTGCATCATTACAACAACTTTTTTGTTGGCAGCAGGCTTCAACTTCAACAACCTCTATAGCACAACAAGTGGTTTCTGCCCCAGTGGTAGTGTTGACAAGACAACAGCAAAGAGGCATGGTGAATGTGAGCACCACTGCAAGTAGGTTAGTTAGTATTCCTCGTCGTCGATACATCTTCGTTTGTTAGTATACTCTTAACGATATGTAGAGCAAGTTAATTGCCTCATTTTTGCAGTAATAGTACCATTGTCCTATAACATAGCTCTTCTATGAAAATATCCTTTGTTATTCCAGCATGGAATGAAGAAAAATTACTTGGCGCAACTATTAAGTCAATTCAGCAATCTGCGCAAGCGTACGATCTTGAAATCATTGTGGCAGACGATGCTTCAGATGATAGGACGGCAGAAATTGCAAATG
>NZFX01000024.1 GCA_002689385.1 Phycisphaerae bacterium | reverse complement strand
CGAAACCCAATAACACAACATATAACAGAGTAGAAACAACACCGCTGTTAGTAACTCTATAAAAGGATACTCAATTGAAACAGGCGTTTTGCAGTATCGACACTTTCCACCGATTGCAATCCATCCAACAACCGGGAGGTTTTCCCTAAAGAAACGCAATTTATGATTACACTTAGGACAACAGCTTGGTGGTGTTAACAAAGGAATGTTCCGAGGCAATCGATACACGAGAACATTCAAAAAACTACCGACACAGGCGCCAAATACAAAAACAAAAAGGGCTGCAGGAAGATGTTCAAGCATCTGTGCTTTGAACATGAGTTGATCAATAGTTTGTTGTGTTGCTACAAGCAAAATCAGGGGAGTCCTTTCCCAAGTAGATTATTATTCGAGTTCTTGCACTTCCATCGTCTTCAATTGTTGTTCTGCTTCTTCAAGCAAAAATCTGCAACGTTTCACGAGTAACTGACCCCGCGCGTGTTCTTTAATCATGGCTTCTAAATCGGCTTCGCCGGCATCGATTCGTTTCACAATTCCATCGAGTTCTTCTGATGCTTCTTCAAACGTCATGGATTCTGGCTTTTTCAATTTGTCACTCATATTGTGCACTCTACCGTGGACTCGATAGCTCCGTCAGCAACCACTGTACGAATTTGTTGCCCTTCTTTCACCTCTGCTACGCAGCGAATCAGGTTGCCATCTACATCTTCCGTTAAAGAAAAACCACGTTTTAAGACAATGGCTGGGTCGATTGCATCTAATTTACCCTGCAACGTGTCAATTGTTGCTTTTGATTGAGCAACCAGCCTTCGTGCATGTGATTGCAAGGCAGACCCTAAAGAAAGTACTGTTTTGTGGCGTTTTTGCACAAGAGCATCTGGCCGCCGTGCAGTAAGTGCTTCCGAAAGCGCTGAGAGTCTTGCACGTTTTCTATGTACCTGCGAAAGCGCGCACGATGCTAGCTGAGACTCAGCATGGCGAATTCGGGCGGTGCCTAGTTCAACTACGCGTTGCACAACGCTCAAGAGCCTAATGTAGTAATGATCAACCATCTGAGTGAGTTCATCGCTATCGGGAACCAAAACCATTGCCGCTTGCGTTGGGGTTGATGCACGGTGATCTGCAACAAGTTCAATAATGGAAGTGTCTGATTCATGCCCGATCGCTGCTACAATCGGCGTAGTGCAATGAAATGCTGCTTCCACAACTTCGTGATCATTAAACGACCAAAGTTCCTCAAGGGAACCACCACCACGAGTCACAATAATTGCATCAATATGTGATTTTTGGGCCACAGCATCGACGCGTTTTAGCGCTTTCACAATCGAAGAAGCTGCAGTTTTTCCTTGCACAGGAACGTTCACGATTATCAGTTCCACCGCAGTCCAGCGCCGCCTTGCCGTTTCTATCACATCGCGCACAGCAGCGGAACTTGCACTCGTGATGACGGCGATTTTCCGTGGATACATAGGCAACGCCTTTTTATGTGCTTGATCAAACCAACCTTTGTCACGGAGTTCTTTGATGAGTGCATCGAACTCTTGCTGCAAAGAACCCTTTTCATCGCCAGCAGACTTCATGCGCTCTACGTACATTTGTGTTTTGCCATATTTAGCGTAGTGCCCTACCGTTCCGCGAACGATGACCAGATCGCCTTGCTTTGGTTTCCCGCCATCAAACTCTCCGCTTTTAATGGCAGATACTCGCGAAGCCCACATTGCACAATCAATTTTTGCTTCGCCATCAGCAAGCGTGAAATACCAATGATTTCCAAGTTTAGGGGAATTAATCTGCCCGACAACATCGACACGCCCGATACCACCCTCGAGTGCATTGTGTATTTGTTTGCTCAAAGCAGAAACGCTCACTGGCGTGGGCGTAGTTAATTTCGAGGGCTGTTCTGGGTTTTCTAAATTTGAAAATAGATTTGACACGAGTGTGATGGTATCCTGCTCAAGTCAAGTTATGCAGAACACCGGCGAAAAAAAACACCTTCTTACAACTATTTCGGACTTGCCCAAAATGACGCAAGCACGGATAGATGCCTTGCATGAACTTGGGATATACCGAGTTTCTAATTTATTGAAACATCTTCCAACACGATACGAAACGCATCATGGTGGTATGACCATTGAGTCAGCAGAGCAACTTTTAGGGGATCGAGAATCCTCGCCAGAACTCGTAACCATTGAAGTTACTATTTGTAAAGTTAGTCCAGGCTGGCGACGAGGTCGAAAAAGCAAACTTGAAGTTGCAGTTGAAGACGAGACCAGCCGTATGCATGCTAACTGGTTCAACCAACCGTGGGTAGCTCGTGCGCTGCATCCCGACATGCGAATTCGTTTGCATGGTGCGATTTCTATGCATAAGGGTTTCTTGCAAATGAATAACCCGCGCTGGGAAGAAATAGATGAGGACGAACCAACTGTCGCCATCGAAGGTGATCTTCGCCCTGTTTATCGAGCAAGCGAGCTTATTTCTTCAAGTGTTATTGCGTCACTCATTGCAGATGTCATTGAAGACGCACTGCCAGAAATAGATGACCATCTCAGTGACGAAATGTTGCACGACTTATCCATGCCAAAACTTGCAGATGCGTACGCTATGTGTCACAAACCCGAAACTGAAGACCAAGCAAGAGAAGGCCGAAGGCGAATCGCTTACGACGAATTATTGATTCTGCAACTTGGTGTTATGATGAAACGCCACCACCGAAGAGAGACTATGCATGCACCACAACTAGAGTGGAACGAAGATATCAAAAACAGAATTGAAGCACGAATCCCTTTCGCGTTGACAGAATCACAACAGAATGTCATCGAAGAAATTGCAAACGATGTCACTTCAAACACTCCTATGAACCGCCTGCTTCAAGGCGACGTTGGCTCAGGAAAAACAGTTGTCGCACTGCACGCTATGCTCATGGCTGTAACATGTAATGCCCAAGCGGCGATGATGGCGCCCACTGAGTTACTTGCTGAACAACACTTCAAAACAATTTCAAACCAACTCAAAGGTTCGCAAGTAAAAACGGCGTTGCTTACAAGTTCACTCACTGGCAAAGAACGAAAAGCACTCATTAAAAAGATCAGTACTGGTGAAATTGATCTCGTCGTGGGCACCCATGCGCTGCTAACGGACGATGTAATCTTTTCGAACATCGCGATTGCCATCACCGATGAACAGCACAGGTTTGGCGTCCAACAACGCGCCTTGCTTCGAAACAAAAGCGACGACGCGTACGCAATACCCCACACACTCGTCATGACCGCGACTCCAATCCCAAGAACTCTATCATTGACAATCTTTGGCGACCTTGATGTATCTACAATCAAAGGGCTGCCTCCTGGCAGGTCACCGATTACCACTCGACTCGTGCAACCAAGCGAAGCAAACAAGGTCTATTACTACCTTATGGAACTTATCGCTAAGGGGCAGCAAGGATATGTTGTAGTCCCCCTTGTAGAAGAAACACAATCAGAGTTAAAATCAGCTGTTGCACACGCGGAATCTTTGCAAAATGGATTCCTGAAGAATGCAAAAGTAGGCATTGTGCATGGCAGAATGAAATCCGAAGAACGCGAATTGACCATGGAACAATTCCGCAACGGCACTGTTGATGTCCTCGTTGCCACAACCGTAATCGAAGTTGGAGTTGATGTCGCAAATGCATCAATGATGGTCATCGAGCACGCAGATCGATTTGGGTTAGCGCAACTCCATCAACTTCGAGGCCGTGTTGGGCGGGGAACACTTCCTGGAGTTTGTGCACTAATAGCAAGCCCAACAACTGAAGACGCACAACTTCGATTGGAAGCTATTGTTGAAACAACGGATGGTTTTAGAATTGCCGAACGTGATTTAGAAATCCGTGGCCCTGGTGAATTGTTTGGCGCGAAACAAAGCGGTATTGCACCATTCAAAGTTGCCCGTTTACCAAGAGACTTAGAACTATTGCGCCTAGCAAGAAGAAGCGCCGTCGAATGGATAAAACGAGACCCTACGTTAGAACGCTCGCCACTACTTAAATCGAGATTGATGCACGCCCATGGGGAAGCACTTGGCCTTGGAGACGTTGCATAATGTCAACGAACACAGAACTAGCAAAAATATTTACTGCAATGGCAACAATCCTCGAGATTAAAGGCGAGAGTGGCTTCAAAGTGAACGCCACTGTCAAAGTTGCTCGTGTGCTTGAAAACTTAGTCGAAGACATAGCAACAGTCGATAAAATTACTGACATAACGGGTGTTGGAAAATCAAGCGCAACAAAAATTCAGGAATTTATAGATACGGGTTCAATTTCTTCGTACGAAGAACTTCGAGCTTCAATACCACAGGGCTTGCTTGAAGTCATGCGCGTCCAAGGACTCGGGCCCAAAAAAGTGCGGCAACTTTGGCAAGAAGCGGATGTTGTAGACATTGCTTCATTGCGAAACGCAATTGATACTGGAAAGCTCGACAACCTACCACGAATGGGAAAGAAAACGATTGAAAACATTTCTGAATCACTCAATTTTATTGAAACAACTGGCAACAGGACTAGAATTGGCATTGCGCTTCCGATTGCAGAATCTATTCGAGGAACACTCGAACAAGTAAGCGGCGTGACGAACATCTCAATTGCAGGATCGATTCGCAGAGGCAAAGAAACAATCGGCGACATTGACATTCTTGCCTCTACCTTTGAACCAGAACTGCTTGCTAAATCGTTTTGCGAGCTTGAAGATGTCGCCACCGTTTTTTCACATGGTGAAACAAAATGCAGCGTTCGACTTTCTTCAGGCATGCAAGTTGATTTGCGCGTAGTTGACGACAACAAATTTGGTTCCGCCCTGTTGTACTTCACGGGAAGCAAAGAACACTGCGTTTTACTTCGCGAAATAGCAATTTCGCAAGATAAAAAATTAAATGAGTATGGCCTTGAACCAAGAAACATTAGCGAAACTGAAGAAGCGATTTACGCTGACCTTGGTCTACCTTACCTCCCGCCAGAAATCCGAGAAGATCGAGGCGAAGGCGAATGCAAAAACACGCCCACGCTTGTTACGACAGAGGACATTCAGTGCGACTTGCATTGCCACACCCTTGCAAGTGATGGCAAAATGACCATTAAGGAACTTGCACAAGAAGCTTTACGCCGTGGGTATCACACGATTGCTGTAACAGACCATAGCCAGTCTCAGCCGCAAGCAAATGGATTAAAACCGGACCGTATGCTCGAACACATTGAATCCATTCGAGCAGTAAACGAATCGATGAAGGATATCACCATTCTTGCAGGCAGCGAAGTCGATATTTTGCCAGATGGCTCGCTTGATTATGATGACGATCTGCTTGCTATGCTCGACATTGTTGTCGCCTCACCCCATGCCACTCTGACACAATCAACAAAGGAATCAACTAAGCGGTTACTTCTTGCCATTGAGCACCCCCTTGTGCATATCATCGGACACCCTACTGGTCGAATCATCAATAAGCGCAAGGGTTTAGAACCCGACATGCCGACACTCATTTCTGCTGCCAAAGAACACAAAACAGCGCTTGAGATTAATGCCAACAGCTACCGACTTGACCTTCGAGACATCCACGTTCGAGCCACGGTTGAGGCCGGTGGCATGCTTGCTATAAACACCGATGCGCACCGAGCTGAGGATTTTGATCAACTTCAATACGGCATTCTCACGGGCAGACGTGGTTGGCTAACACCGAAAAATTGCATCAATTGTCTCGAGCACGACGCTTTGCAAACTTGGCTTGTCCGTAATTGCTAGAATACTCACTTACTTATGTTTGACTCACTTTCAGGAAAACTTACGTCTGCTATCCGAAACCTTTCTGGTCGAGGAAAAATCAGCGAATCTAACGTCCGCGAGGCAATGGAAGAAGTCCGCCGAGCCCTTTTGGAAGCAGATGTACACGTTGACGTAGTCAGTGAATTTTGCGAAGAGGTAGTGCAAGATGCACTCGGCTCCCAAGTAACTACTTCACTGAAACCAGGCGAAGAGATGATTGGTATTGTCAACCAACGGCTCATCGATTTCATGGGTCCAGTCGACAGCCACGTCATGATGGTCGACCCTGGCCCAACCATCATCATGATGTGCGGTCTTCAAGGTTCAGGTAAAACTACTACATGTGGAAAGCTTGCGGCGTACCTAAAAAGTCGGGGCAAAAGCGTTTCACTCGTCGCAGCTGACCTCCAAAGGCCTGCTGCTGTCGAACAATTACAAGTCACTGCACAAGATGTTAACGACAATGCTAAGGGTGTTGGTGAAGTTTCATGTTACGCTGAACCAGACAAATGTGGCGAATACGGCACTGCTACAGGCGTGGCGGTTGGTGTCTGCAAACGTGGTATTAAACAAGCACGCAAGGATAAAGTTGACGTTGTCATTCTTGATACCGCTGGCCGTTTGCAGATTGATGAAGATTTGATGAAGGAAATCCGTGGTGTTCAAAAGACCACGAATCCACACCAAGTGTATCTAGTCGTTGACGCGATGATCGGTCAAGACGCAGTCAACGCAGCTGGAACATTCCACGAGCAACTTGCAACCGACGGCGTTATTTTAACAAAATTTGATTCTGACACTCGTGGCGGTGCCGCGCTTTCAGTCAAACGAGTTACTGGCGTACCAATCAAATTCATCGGTACAGGCGAAAAATTCGACGCTTTTGAAGAGTTCCATCCTGACCGAATAGCCAGCAGAATCCTTGGAATGGGCGATGTCCTTTCTCTTGTTGAAAAAGCGCAAGAAGAAATCTCCGAAGAAGATGCGATGAAGCTTGCCGACAAAATGGCCGGTGGCAAGATGAATGTTGATGACTTCATCAAGCAACTCAAATCAATTCGACGAATGGGCTCGATGAAATCTTTATTGGGCATGATTCCTGGCGTTGGCGCGGCGCTCAAAAACATTCATGTAGATGACAAGCAGTTTGACCGCATTGAAGCCATTGCAAGTTCGATGACAAAAAAAGAACGTGAAGACATCAAACTTTTGGGCAAAAGTCGAATCAAACGGATTGCAAACGGTTCAGGCACAAACCAACAAGAAGTTAATCGTTTCGTAAAGCAATTCCAAATGATGAAAAAAATGTCCAAACAAATGTCGGGTGGCGGTATGGCGCAAAAAATGGCGGCCATGCAAAATGCTGGTGGCGATTTCGACCCCTCTATGCTTGGCATGGGTTCGAAAAATTCAACAAAAACGCAATCACTCAAAAAACGTTTCAAACAACGCAAACGCAAATAAACAATCCCGTGGTTCGTTTCTGATTCCGCAGTTTGATTATGTTGATGCAACAATTAATCTACCGCGAGTAGATTAATCGTCGAAAGGGAGTGGGTCGTCGGCTTCGCCGCGAGCCCAGGCTCGAATTTTGGGGAGCAAGCGGTCTTGGATGAGTATTTTGATACAAGCAGCAACTGGAATCGCGAGCAACATACCGTACGCACCAAGGACACTACCACCTGCAAGAACGGCTACAAAAATAGTCACAGGATCCAGATTCGTTGCTTTTCCAGCTATGAGTGGTGTCAATATCCATCCATCAAGCGCTTGAACAAGCGCAAACACTAATGTCGGCCACACGATGATGCCCCACCACGCCATGCGCTCCGCTTCTGGAACCCCAAGTTGATCCAAAAACAACAGACCAACTGAAAGAGGAATACCAATGAGCCCTAAAAACGGCACTGCACAAAATACACCAATACCTATGCCAAGCAAAATGGCATACGGCACACCAACAATCAACCAACCGATTGCGAGAATGACCGCCATGATAAATGCAATGACAATTCGTCCACGAACAAATCCCGCCACTGCTGCATCCATCTTTGAGAGCAAGGCTACTGTATCGCTTTTGCCTCGTTCTGGCACAATTCCTCGCGCAAACTCAACAACTTTAGGAAACCATAAACTGAAAAAGAAAAAGTAAAATGGAATCAATACGATCAGAATAATAAAACTAATAACTTTTCCCGCAAGACCAAGGGCAACACCGCCTGTAATCTTTGCAAAACTTAACATATCCGTTTTCTCTGGAGACGTAACAATGGCTTCTGAATCAGATCCAGAGTTTGCCCCCTCTGGTGCAAGCACGGGGGTACCAGAGGGCAAGAATGATATTGAGTTTTTAACATCTTCTCGAATATCTTCAGGAACATATTGTTCAGTAATTTTTTCGAGTTTCGCACGCAAATGTCCGTCTTGCACTTCATGCACCAACGATGATGTCTGCGAGATAACCAATGGAATTGTTACTGCAAGAGTGATTAAAATTCCCGTTGTCAAAACAATCAGAATGCCTGAGATAACTGGAATTCTTCCCAGAGGAAATGCAGAATGATTCGCAAGGCATGAAATCATTGGTTCAAAAAGATACGCAAGTAAAAGCGCAACAAGCAGCGGAATCGTAATATCCCGCATTGCATATCCGAGCCAAATGCCACTAACAATGAGAAGCAACAAGAATAAATCCCGCACCCATTGAATTTGCCACAGATGCAATTTAGTCAGATCGTGATTTTGTTTGTTATCGCCAGCTTCCATAGAAGGATGAAGTTTACAGGTTAGAACCGATACAGCCGGCTAGTTCACCATGGTGAAACGCTTCATCAAACTGAAACACACAACGAAAATCAGCTTCAGAATCGTGCGGACTTGTTCGAAGAAGTTCCAGCTCCGCCATTTTATAGACGATGGCGCCAAAATCTTCGGTTCGAGTAACGCCCCAGTGGTTTAAAACCACAGGCGCGAGTAATCCAAAACGAGCGATTGCAAAATCACGCAATCCCATGCACAGTTGCTGGCCACTGACGTGATGATCTAACTCGCCGAGACCTTCATGTGCAAATGTATTCGCTTCTTCCGCGATAAACATTTCCGTCGTATACCCAAGTCCATCTTGAACAAAAGCAAATGCTTGCGGGGAGTACGTAGTACCTATCGCAATTTGATTGAAGTCGAGTGGGATGGGGATGGATATCTGACTCATAGGAAGAACGCCATCATATCGGCGATTTTGGCGATTGCACCACAATATGCTATTTTTTCATCGACTGAAGGGTTTTTTCTGAATTTATAGCGCTTTTGGTGAATAAACCCACTCTGGCAATGCATTTGAAGTCAGCACTGCATCAAGAGTGTCACAGCCAGAAAACCCAAGAAGCCCAGCAGTTTCTCCACAATCCAGCGTCACAAGCGCTTCTGAGACGCCAAGAGCATTCGCGCCGTGTACGGTCGCCATTGCCATCAACACATTTGGCGAAGCATGATCTCGCTTGAACAACAAACGCATTTCATCAAGCACGCTGATTCGATCTGGTGTATCCAAACAAAGCAATGAATCTGTCCCTAATGCAACGCGCACCCCTGACTCAACCATTTCATTCCACCGGTGATGCACGTGCCCGAAATATTCGCTTGCCCTTGGACAATATGCAACTGTCATGTTCGCATTTGCCATCATTTGTAAGTGACGGTCTTCGATGTAATTTACATGCACCCCGATAAATGGAACGCCCCCTGCTAACTGCAATACTATTTCCAATGGATGTCCGCCCCATGGTTCTTTTGCCTCATCCCAAACACCAAACCGTTTTTCAAGCGCAGCAATTTCACCAGTCCTTGATTCTACATAAACAAGTTCTTCTTGCGTTTCACAAAGATGCGTCGCAATACAGCGGCCACTTTCAAATGCTGCTTTATACGTTTCCTTCGAACACGTGTACGGCGCATGCGGAGAAAT
>NZFX01000023.1 GCA_002689385.1 Phycisphaerae bacterium | reverse complement strand
ATTCCTTGATCAGCGAATTTTTCAATCGCCCCCACATTGATCCCATACCCTTCCTCAATGCGATTGGGAATATATACCGCGGGGCCTTCTTTACCCGTTGCGGCTGCAATGATATGAAAGAGCACGGCGGAAGCCGTAATCCCATCCGCATCGTAGTCACCGTAAATCAACACCTTTTTGTCAGCACGCAATACCTCGCAAAGAATCTTTCCTGCTTCGACAGCGCCGGGCAATTCGCTCGGATCTTCTAATGCGGAAAGCTTTGGGTCAAGAAATGAACGCAACGATTCGCGGTCTTTTAGCCCACGTGCTTCAAGAATCCTTGCTAACAATGGCCTTGTTGGGTCTGTCGCTGGTGGCGTTTCCCATTTTCTTGTCATTCCCTGCATCACAGCATCCTACCCATATTTAAATATCTCTGAGGAATTAATTTCAGTCCTCGCAATGAGCCATTTTTGGCTATGATTCGCACGTTACTGCATTCACAATGTTAACGCAAAATCGCTACTCTTCTATCCTCTTGATTGGCCCTCCAGGCGTCGGGAAAGGTACGCAAGGAAAGATGCTTGGCGCCATTCCTGGCTTTTTTCACCTTGCAACAGGCGATATGTTCCGCTCGCTCGATAAAGAGTCAGAAATTGGGCTTGAATTTACCCGATATTCCTCACAGGGATTACTCGTTCCTGATTTTTTGACTGTTCGCCTCTGGCGCCAGCATGTAGCGAAACTTATTTCTCGAGAATTGTATTCCCCAGCAAATGACATTTTGCTCCTAGATGGCATCCCAAGAAGTAAGCCACAGGCTGAGTCGATGCGCGAATGTATTGACCCGTTCATAGTTATCCACCTCGTTTGCAAAGATATTGATGAGATGGTCCGGCGAATGCAAAAACGGGCGACCGAACAAGGGCGACCAGACGATACCGACGAGTCAATCATTCGCCGTAGATTCGAGGTCTACAAAGAACAAACTGCACCCGTCCTTGCGTGTTACGACGATTCGCTCATCTCGAATATTGATGCCCTAGGCACGCAAGCAGAAGTTCTCTTGCGCATACTTTCAGAAGTTGTACCAGCGATCAACGCATCAAAAAAATAATAGTTCATTGAATTTGTTGTTTTCTGGACTTTCAGGGCTTCGGGGGTATACTGTGTTTTGCTCTTTGACATCTTAGGGGCCGACCTGGTTTCGACCGGACAGGGAAGGCAATACATTGCGTAACGTGGAGCATCCTTGCCACGTAAAAAGGATGCACAATTTTTAGTTGGCAACGCTAACTACGCACTCGCAGCATAACCTGCGACACATCGTTCTCGACGCCTGATACAGCGCGGTGTGCAAAACTCGGGCTGGTTCCAAAGTGCTAGCAAGCCGCGGAGGAATGAGAAACTTAGTTTGCAGTGGTACGTGTCAGTTTGTTAGGTGTAGTGACACAGTACCGAAATTGAACACTTGACTACTTGCGTAGACGTGTATTGTTGACTGTTTCGGCACGGGAGTTCGATTCTCCCCGGCTCCATTTTTTCCGCAAATTCTGCACATTCGGGCAGCAATGTGCTTTTAATAGAACAGTATTTATGCACTGTTCGGCACATACCGTACTAGAATATTCTTTAAGAAACACGACATCCGTTGTTCGTTTGCAGATGCCCGCACAGGAATGTGCATTTGCTTCACCAAGTGCTTCCATATAAACAATTCGTGGGGTCGTTTTTCTCTACAATATCTCAAATGCTAATAGCAAAGAACTTACTCCCCCGCACCACCATATGCCATTGATGTTCCAGATACCCACGGATTGGTTGATGGTTGGTCTTTCAGCGACTCTCTACACCTCCTTGCATTGCACTCTATTGCAACTAAAGTGAATAATATCCTTGATCAAGGCGCAGGGCTTGTTACACCAAATTAAGTGTGTCAAAATATTGAGTTTTTGCTATACTACGGAACTCAGTAATTGATATTGAATTAAGTCTCATGAACAAGCAAATAAACACCACTAATGACCCTAAAAAAGAAGCTGCTGAAGCCCTACCCGGCGGTGGCATGCTTCTTAGCAGTTCCAACCCTGTTGAAGAAGACACAGCGCTTCTCAAGGAAACATTCAAGGAAAAATACAAATGGGGATTTGTCACTGACATCGAGGCGGACTCTGCACCTCCCGGGCTAGACGAATCCACCATTGCATTTATTTCTGCGAAAAAGGATGAACCAGAATGGCTTCTAGAATGGCGATTGAATGCTTATCGTCACTGGCTCACTATGGAAGAACCCGACTGGGCGCATCTCAAATACAACAAACCAAACTACGACGAAATTATTTTTTACTCGGCACCTAAGTCATTAGCGGATGGTCCGAAATCGCTTGATGAAGTGGACCCTGAACTCCTTGAAACATACAAAAAACTAGGCATACCTCTAGCGGAACATGCCGCTCTAGCAGGCGTTGCGGTCGATGCCGTGTTTGACTCCGTAAGCGTCGGCACAACATTCAAGGACAAGCTCGAAGAGGTCGGCATCATCTTCTGTCCAATTTCGGAGGCCGTGCATTCGCACCCGGAACTTGTTAAAAAATACTTGGGGACAATTGTTCCTTACTCTGATAATTACTACGCGACGCTAAACAGTGCTGTTTTTACAGATGGCTCATTTGTATATATTCCAAAAGGCGTCAAGTGCCCCATGGATTTATCTACATATTTTCGCATTAATGCGAAATCTTCTGGCCAATTTGAGCGCACGCTTATTATTGCTGAAGAAGGCGCAAGCGTAAGCTACCTTGAAGGGTGCACAGCTCCAATGCGAGATGAAAATCAACTGCATGCTGCAGTAGTGGAACTCATCGCATTAGATGATGCGGATATAAAATATTCCACTGTACAAAACTGGTACCCAGGCGATGAAAACGGCGTAGGTGGTATTTATAATTTTGTCACGAAACGCGGCAAATGCCAAGGCGACCGAAGCCGAATCACATGGACGCAAGTTGAAACTGGTTCTGCTGTTACTTGGAAATACCCAAGTTGCATATTGCTTGGCGATGACAGCGTGGGTGAATTTTATTCTGTTGCGCTTACAAACAATTACCAGCAAGCAGACACTGGCACAAAGATGATTCACATCGGCAAAAACACCCGAAGCACAATTATTTCAAAAGGTATCAGTGCTGGGCAGGGACAAAATATTTACCGGGGGCTTGTACGAATTCAAAAAGGCGCTGAAAATGCGCGTAACTATACACAGTGCGACTCCATGCTTATGGGCGACCGCTGCGGAGCACACACATTCCCGTACATCGAGGTAAAAAACAAAACCGCTAAAGCAGAACATGAAGCATCCACTTCGAAGATTGGCGAAGACCAATTGTTCTACTGCAACCAGCGCGGGATCTCGACGGAAGATGCAATCAACATGATTGTGAACGGTTTCTGCAAAGAAGTATTTAGAGAGTTACCAATGGAGTTTGCTGTGGAAGCACGGCGTCTCCTTGAAGTAAGTTTAGAATCCAGCGTTGGATAAATGAGAGCACATATGACAACACCACTATTAGAAATAACAAATTTGCACGCGAATATTGAGGGTAAGGAGATCCTTAAAGGGGTCAACCTAACCGTTATGCCAGGTGAAGTGCATTCAATTATGGGGCCAAACGGCTCTGGCAAAAGTACTCTAGCGTCTGTTATCGCAGGCCATGAAGCGTATGAAGTTACAGATGGCTCGATACGCTTCAACGGAATAGACCTTCTTGAACTTGAAGCAGACCAACGTGCGTGCGCTGGTGTTTTCTTAGCATTTCAATACCCCGTTGAAATACCAGGTGTATCGACAAAATTCTTTTTGAAAGCTGCAGTTAATGCCATTCGTAAATATCGCGGAGAAGAAGAACTTGACGCCATGGACTTCCTAGACATGGTGGAAGAAAAAGCAGAATCCGTCAGTCTGAGCATTGACCTTCTAGACAGAAATGTAAATGAAGGTTTCTCTGGGGGCGAAAAGAAACGCGCGGAAGTCTTCCAAATGGCAATGCTCGACCCACTGCTTGGCGTCTTAGACGAGACAGACTCTGGGCTTGATATCGACGCACTTAAGATTGTCGCAGAAGGCGTGAACAAACTCCGTTCCAAAAAACGCGGGTTCATTGTTATCACGCATTACCAACGGCTTCTTGATTTTATTGTTCCGGATTTTGTGCATGTTCTCAAAGATGGCGTCATCGTAAAAAGTGGTGACAAGTCGCTTGCACTTGAACTAGAAGAAAAAGGCTACGCCGGCATTGAATCGTGCGGGTCCGCGTGCTCTTGTTCATGATGACAATGAACATTGATAATTCAATTTTTAAGACCCTTCATAAGAATGAAGCTTGGATGTATACCAACGTTTCAGCTCTTTCAAACGTCGACTTTTCTACAACAACTGAAGTAGACTTTACTGAGATTAAAAAGTACGACATCGCTCAAGATAACCCATTCGTCGTGTTTGTAAATGGCGCATTCCAAGAAGGGTACTCAAGGCTCGAAGAAGGCATTTCTATAAACAGTGATACCGTCGGTGATATTGGAAGCAGAAGTGATTCCCTCATACCACGCGGTGATTCTGATACCGTTACCATTACGGGAAACCAAAATAAAACAGTACATATACTTCAAATCATTACCGGAGACACTCCAGCTTCTTGCTTTGGCAATGTCCTGGTGCATGCAGCACAAGATGAATCCATATCCCTCGCTGAAACACATATTGCTGTTACAGACCAAAACCATGTCTTCATGCCTTGTACCGAAGTTGTTGCAGAACAAAAGAGTAACGTCACCATCGTTCGCTCTATCCGCGGAAGCAAAGAAGCGTATCACCTCGGCTCCCTGCATGTCACGCAACACGAGTCAAGCACTGTCCAGACACATACCATAACCCTTGGTGGAAAACGTGTTCGCAATGAAGTGTACGCATACCTTGATGGCGAACACTGTGAATCGAACTTCGACGGCATGTACATGCTCGGCAAAGACCAACTTGTTGACAATCATTTGCGTGTCGAGCACAACGAGCCAAACGGCAACAGTCGTGAATTTTACAAAGGCGTGCTTGATGAAAACGCACGTTCTGTTTTTACTGGTCGTATTTATGTAAAAGAAGATGCGCACCAAACCGATGCAAAACAAACAAACCAGAATATTCTGCTTAGTGATGACGCAGATGTTTCAGCAAGGCCACAACTGGAAATTTATGCAGACGATGTCTTGTGCACACATGGTGCAACGACCGGTGAGATTGATGAAGAGGCAATGCTGTATCTTCGGACTCGTGGCATCCCAAAAGATGCCGCTCGAACACTTTTGATTTATGCATTCCTTAATGAATCACTCGATGAGTTAACCGACGATTCGTTCCGCTCTGTTCTTGTAGAAGAATTACTTTCTAACTTGCCTGGCGGCGAATTCATTCGTGCCCTGTACCTGTAAAATTAACACTGTAATGACCGATACAGCTACTGTTGATAACTTCCCCGCCCTGCATCAAAAAATCGGCGATAAAAAACTTGTCTATTTAGACAGTGCAGCAACTACGCAAAAACCGCAAAGTGTTATTGATGCAGTAACTAATTATTACGAGCTTGACAACGCCAACATCCATCGAGGCGTCCACACCTTAAGCCAGCGCGCTACCAAAGCATATGAACAAGCACGCAAAGACATCGCCGATCTACTTGGTGCATCGCGTGCAGAAGAAGTCATCTTCGTTCGCGGTGCAACCGAAGCAATCAACCTTGTTGCACAAGCTTGGGCACGGCCTCGACTTTGTAAAGGCGATGAAATTCTTATCACAGAAATGGAACACCACTCCAATATTGTTCCATGGCAACTCGTTTGCGAACAGACAGGTGCTTCATTAAAAGTAGCAAAGATTAAAGACGATGGATCGCTCGATATTGATTCGTTCAAAGAGATGCTTTCGCAAGATACCGTTCTTGTTTCAGTCGCACATGTATCGAATGCTATCGGCACTGTAAATCCAGTCGAAGAACTTTGCGCTCTTGCTAAATCTGTAGGTGCCACAACGGTTGTTGACGGCGCGCAAGCAACAGGTCATATGCACGTTGATTTCTCTAAAATAGATTGCGATTTTTATGCTGTCTCTGGTCATAAGATGTTTGGGCCAACTGGCATCGGTTGTCTCATTGGTAAATACACACTTCTGCAAGAAATGGAACCGTGGCAAGGCGGGGGTGATATGATCCTGACAGTCTCCTTTGAAGAAACTGTTTGGAACGAAGTGCCTTTTAAATTTGAAGCGGGTACACCGAATATTGCCGGCGCCGTTGGATTAAGCGCTGCTGCTCAATTCATTCGCAAGATTGGCTACAAGACAATACATGCCCAAGAACAAGAACTTCTTGCCTATGGAAGAAGCGTTTTAGAAGCCATCGAAGGAGTTACTATCATCGGAACTGCAAAAAACAATGCAGGGGTCATAGCCTTCACTATCGAGGGTGTGCATCCTCATGACGCAGGCACTATTCTTGACCATGCTGGCGTAGCTATTCGCACTGGAAACCACTGCGCAGAGCCACTTATGAAACGCTTTGGATTACATGCAACATGCCGAGCTTCATTCTCTATGTATAACACGACACAAGATATTGATGCACTTGGCACTGCAATCCAAGAAGCGATTACAATGCTCCGGTAATGTCGAATCTACGAGAATTATATTTAGAGATGGTCACAGACCACGCGAAGAATCCACGGAACCGTGGAAAAGTAGACCCGTGCTCACACATTGGCACAGGGCACAACCCTCTATGCGGTGATAAACTTGTCGTCACAGTTTTAACGAATAAAGATGTCATCGAAGACGTCAAATTTGACGGGGAAGGATGCGCAATCTCGACTGCATCTGCTGACCTTATGGCTGAAGTACTCGTAGGCAAAACAATCAAAGAAACAAAAATATTGTTTGATACCTTTCACGGGTTACTTACCGAAGACAGCAACACAGATTCAGTACCAAGAAAACTGGCTGTTTTTTCTGGGGTTCGCGAATTCCCTATGCGCGTTAAGTGTGCCACTCTTGCATGGCACACAATTATCTCCGCACTTGACGGCAATGAAGGGGCAACGACCGAATGAATGAATTAGAAAAACCTATCATCGCTGCTATCAAAACAGTTAAAGACCCTGAACTTCCTATCAATATCTATGACTTAGGATTAATTCGTGCCATTTCGATCAATGAAGGTGCTGTGCATATCGATATGACATTAACCACGCCAAACTGCCCTGTTGCAGACATGATGCCTACGCAGGTGTTTGAAGCAGTATCCATGGTGGACGGCGTCACAAATGTAAAAGTTGCATTATGTTGGGAGCCCGCATGGTCGGTTGCTGATTTATCAAAGCGCGGAAAGGCTGTGCTTGAGTTAATGGACATTGATATAAATCACATGCTTGCCAAGCACAACGATGGTACGACTGGGTTAACCATCGACAATAAATGACCGCCCCATCGTCGCAGTAAACCTTCTCAATACAAATCAATAAACGACCCGCGGGATTGTTTTTTCAAAATGATGAAACAAAAAGTTGAACTCCAACTTGTTCCAATTGAGGAGTAAGCCCACGCTTAAAAATTTCGTTCTGCAGCCACTCCATATCGATTGCGTCATCAATTTTGGCTAAGCCGTAAATGTCACGCAAGCATTTACTCGAACCCCGCATCCTCAAGCGGGACAATAAATTGTCTTAACCACTTAACCTGTTCCATAGAGAATGAATTCATCAATCTTTGACTTCAGTTCTTCTTCTATGATTGAAGAGTTTTTCTGCCGCAGAACTGACTTTCGCTTGCTTATGGACAAAACCCAAATGCAGAAATAACCCGTAAAACATCGGTCAAGTTCACTACGCCATCGCCAGTAACATCTTCGTCGCAAATAGCATCGCACGCAGAAACACATGTCGTTGTCTCGCCTCGATACAAACCACCCGCTTCCCAATAGGCAACCGATGTCGTTTGCACACAAACGTCTCGAATACAACAAGCGCCCGCTGGGCTATTTGTGTCTCAAACAGTGACCATTTCACCGCTTTCCCAACCAATGGAATCACCTGCAAAAATGCACGCCGTCAACTCTGGCTTAGCGTGTTTTGCCCAAATGCCATCGCCTTCTTGTGCTGTATTGAACGAGAACAAACACTGATCAAAAACGGGATTGCCATGTCGAACATACACCCCGCCGCCTTTT
>NZFX01000022.1 GCA_002689385.1 Phycisphaerae bacterium | reverse complement strand
TTTTAGTAGCCTTCTTGCGAGTAGCTTTCTTCTTAGTAGCTTTCTTGCGAGTAGTCTTCTTTTTAGCAGCTTTCTTACGAGTAGCTTTCTTCTTAGTAGCTTTCTTGCGAGTAGCTTTCTTCTTAGTAGCTTTCTTGCGAGTAGCTTTCTTTTTAGTAGCCTTCTTGCGAGTAGCTTTCTTCTTAGTAGCTTTCTTGCGAGTAGTCTTCTTCTTAGCAGCCTTCTTACGGGTTACTTTCTTTTTAGTAGCTTTCTTACGAGTAGCTTTCTTGCGAGTGGCTTTTTTTCGAGTTGCCTTTTTTCTCGTTGCTTTCTTCTTGGCCATGATCATTGACCTCCTTGTTTCAACAATGCGCGTGTTAGGACCACTGACGGACGTTCCGTCAATAGAGTTTTAACCGTATCGGGCGCCGTTTGGTAGATGCTTTACAAAAAATTTTTTAAAACAACAAACGTTACCGTTGTGTTTTACCAAAACTAAAAAAGTTATAAGTATAAAAAAGGGCGTGCGCGTTGCTTTGCGTACGGTTTTTTATGTTTTTGATTGTTGTTAATAAAAGTTTTAACGATTTGTGTTGCTTTTTATTTTTTTCTGTTTTTTTATAAAAAAAACCCTTTTTACAAAGCAACCAACTTTTAGAAAACAAAAAACACAAACAAAATGCTACTTGTGTTTGTAAATATTAATTTGAATGAGTAACAATTTTATAAATAAGGGTTGTATCCTTATTCGTTCTTATGCATTCAATACAACATCAACAACTTGATTGTGGCCTTTGTGTTATCACCGAATCAATTCCTGGAAGTAAAACCGCCGCACTCAATTGGGGGGTTCGGGGTGGTGTCGCGACGAACAAACACGATGGCGATAGCACGTTACTCGCTGAACTTGTGTTGAGGGGCGCAAATGGTATGTCTTCAAAAAAGCATAATGATGCCCTTGAATCATTGGGCATACGCAAACAGGTTTCATGTGGCATCGAGTTTTTCCGAGTTACTTCTGTTATGCTTGGTTCCCATTTAACACAGGGAATTCCTTTGCTTGGTGCATATTTGCTCAATCCAGAATTACCAGAAGAGGGGCTTGAACCCTGCAAAAGTTTGTGCTTGCAATCTATTCTTTCTATTGATGACAACCCCTCACACAAAGCAAGTGTCGCGCTCAACAAGCACCATTTTAAAAAGCCGTTTGGGCGCTCCTCATATGGCGAGGCAAAAGAGATAGCTTCTGCGACTATCGAGCGAGTTCGTGATGTTCATGCAAAATCTTTCGTGCCAGAAAATTCTATTCTCACGATTGCTGGGGATGTGCGGCATGACGAGGTTGTTGAAACGGTGAGCACTCTTGTTCAAAGTTGGACCGGGGTGAATGCTTCCGTGGTTAGCGGCGAGACGCCAGGTCGAGGAGTTCACTGGATTGAACAAGACAGTTCACAAGTTCATATCAGTTTTGCGATTGATGGACCTAGTGCTCAAGAAAAAGATGTATTGTCAGAAGCAGTAGCAATTTCTGTTTTCGGTGGTGCTACAAGTGGCCGATTATTTACACAAGTGCGTCAACGTCGCTCACTTTGTTATAGTGTTTCTGCTCAATTCGCACCTTCAAAAGAACGTTCGGTTATACGAATACATGCAGGCACAACACCCGAACGTGCAAAAGAAACTATTGAAGTTTGCCTTGAACAACTTTCCATCTTGCAAAATGGAATAACACAAGATGAATTTGCCCGAACGATCCAGCGCATGAAAAGCAGAACCGTTATGCATGGTGAATCAACTACAGCTCGCGCAAGCTCGCTCTGGAGTGATCAATATGCCTTAGGCAAAACTCGGTCTCTTGCTGATAAAATGCGTGAAATTGATGGCATTTCACTCGAAAACGTCAACAACTGGCTCAAAAATCGCGATTACGGCAAACTCACGCTAGTGTATGTTGGGCCAAGCGACCTTAACTTGCCAACCAACATCTTACACGTCTAATTTGCCAAGACGGTGTCTGGCCCTGGGGGTCAGACACCTGGGGTTATTATTTATTCCACAAACTTGTTAATCAAGTGGGATTTCAGCAAGTTTAGGTTTTTCAACGCTTGAGCCAAGCGCATGATTGTGTGGATCAAAATAGACCCGCATCTGTTGCCCATTGACAAGTCGTTCTGAAAAACGCGAAAGGAGTGACTCTACTTCTGCGGAGTAAAAACCCGTTTCTGGGTCTATAGCGCTTGGGCCAAAGAGGCCGACAGTCACTGAACTTAACTCAATGTCATCATTATGATGGAAAAATGCTTCAAAGCCCCTTTGCCGAAGTTCGCCAGCGTACCGTTGTGCCGCTGCATGCCGACGAGATTCTGGAAACTGCCCGCTTTCAAAGTCGCCCCAAACAGCGACTTCGAGTGTGAATAATGGAACCATCGTTGGGTATTGCCGGCGCACTGTCCATAAATCGTGCGGGTGTAGGGCGTTCCAATCGCGCGGGGGTTTAAACTTGAGCAAAAGAACTTGCCCAAACAACCGTTTGCCGTCTGCTGCTTTCATCGCTCGAAGCACAGACATGTCTTTTTTGGCTTTAGGATCTTGATATCCCTCGTAAAGTCCAAAGGTAAGTGCAGTACCACGAGCTCGATCTCGGACATTGAGCCCACGGCCAAGTGTTGGATATTGCTGGGCAAGCGCACGCATGGAAGCGATTGCTGAATCTTTGCTCGCAGTCCCAGTGAAAGTGGCGACCACTATAGAGAACTGGTCGGCGCGCTTCGCACTTGTAAGGACGTTCGTCCCATTGGTTTGTGAGACACCAGAATCCCAAGTAGATGTATCCATAATGTCACCAGTTGCTGGTGTGGCTACGGGATTCCCTGTTGTGGCCTCTGGATTACAACCCAAAAGCACAGCAAAGGAAGCAAATAGGGCTAATACGTTTCGTGCTGTCTTCATATTGTCTATCGTACCAATCCAGTATTATGTTTGGAACAGCCAGATTAAACACAACAAGGCATGTTACTATCGGACTTTACGAAAACTTGGGAAAATTGCATAAAGTTAAAGCAAAACGTGTGGTTTGTACGATAAAAAGGTAGCGGTTAGTTGTATTGCTTGGTGGCTTCAACTACATGGCTAGGGGGTTCGTGGGAAAGGAAGTGTTAGGACTTAAGAGGAAACAGTCGCACAGCGACACAGAAAAGGTGTAAAAAGAATGTCTGAAATCTCCGCAATCGGAAACACAGTAGTGGGCAATGTACGACCTACATCAGCAACTACTCCAACAACAGTCGTCGAAGTCGCTGCTCCAGCAGTTGGGTGTGGCACAACAACAACAGTCGATCTTGTTGATTTTTCTGAGCATGCCCAAATGCTCGAAAAAGTTCGGCAACTCCCTGAGGTTCGTCAAGAACGTATTGACTCAATTAAAGAGGCTATTGCAAACGACACGTATCTCTCTGATGCAAAAATCAACACAGCATTCGAACGGCTTATTGACGAAGTCGCCGGCTAAGTAAGCTTGCGTACTCGACATACAATTTATTGCATCGCCACGATATTACTTACCGTGGCGATGTCTTTTTCTGGATGCACCTCGGTACCAAAACAAATTGGACCAAAACAAACTTCGCACTGGGCATACTCCCCAAACACTATTAGTGTTCATCCATTAAGTAGGATCCAAACTAACGGTGACAGCACAAGTGTTGTTGCGCATATTGCAATGCTCGATGGCGATGGTTTTGCTTGCAGGGGTGTTGGTACATTGATTGTGCGAATTGTCGCACAAAACGGCACCGTCCTCCAGGAAGAGGTTGTCAATTTACAAAACCCAGAGACAAACCGAGAATTTTTTGATGCAGTAACAAGAACCTATCGGTTGCAAAACCTGCACGTTCCCAACGATACCAAGCACGCCAAACTAAGCGCAACGTTTAATAGTGTTGGGGATAAAGGCATTCGAAGCAAAACTTCTACGCTAATCAATCACGACAATAACGAATAAACAAACAAAATCAACATGCAGATGGATGCCAGATAGTTTTCATCTCGACAAACGGTTCTATATTCCACGGGGAGGCGGTGATACTGCCGTCAAACCAATCATCGCCATCCAGGGTACTAAATCGCACGCGTTTCATGCTGTCTGCAGCACCTTGTTCAATTTCGACTCGGTCTTTCTTTGCTAAGGCTGCCGAATAAATGCCTGCGACTTGTCGATGGGTTGCAATGTGTTCATACAACTCAGACTGTACACCGGTTACTATGTTTATCACGCCAGAAGGAATGTCTGATGTTTGGCAAACCTCGCCCAAAATTGCTGCGGGAATAGGATTCACGTCAGAACCCACCACAATAACCGTATTTCCAGCGCAAAGCGGTGCGCCAAGAAGTGCTACTAATCCAAGCAATGACGGAGTGTGTGGCGCAATGACCGCGACAACGCCCTGCGCTTGTGGGGTGGTAAAGTTATAATACGCACCAGCGACCGGATTCGCGCAACCAAGGACTTGTTGAAACTTGTCCGTCCACCCAGCAAATTGCACTAAACAATCAACAGACGCATCTACTTCTTTCCTTGCTGCGGCAATTGTCATCTTTTGCATTGTTTGAATTGCCGATGCAAACTCATCACGCCTGCCTTCAAGCATCTCTGCCATTCGGTATAAAATTTGACCGCGCAGATAGCCCGTACAATCTGACCAAGTAGAAAAGGCGCCTCTTGCGCATTCGACCGCTCCTCGAAAATCTTTTCGAGATGCGTGACAAACGTGCGCAGCTACTTCACCTTGCAGATTTTTGATTGCTATTGATCGACCAGATTCTGTTCGAGTAAACTTGCCGCCAATGTACATTTTGTATGTTTTTGCTACTGTTAATCGTGCCATAATTTGCCTTCCTTACACGCCACCGAGCCGGACATATGGCCGAAGGCCATGCACTCCGCCTTCGCGACCAAAACCCGATTCTTTAAAACCACCAAATGGTGATGCCGCATCAAACTTGTTGTATGTGTTGCACCAAACAATTCCCGCATCAAGTTTTTTTGCTACTTCAAAAATCTTCGCGCCCTTGTTTGTCCAAACCCCTGCAGCTAAACCATAAGGAGAATTATTCGCTCGCGCTATCGCTTCTTCAGGCGTTCTAAATGTCATAACCGAAAGTACGGGCCCAAAAATTTCCTCGCGCGCAATGGTGTGACTTGGTTGCACGTCTGTGAAAAAACACGGGTTGCACCAATTTCCTTTTTTAGGAAGACGACTGGTATTTGTTTGGTGTAACTCTGCGCCTTCTTCTACGCCGCAACGAATATATCGCTCGATTGTTTTAAGTTGTTCTTTTGAGTTGACTGCACCAAGGTCTGTGTTCTTGTCCAAAGGGTCACCAACTCGCAACGAACCCAGTCTTCGAGTTAATTTATGAATCACTTCTTCAAGAATCGATTCTTCAACGAACAGACGAGAGCCTGCACAACAAACGTGTCCCTGATTAAAGTAAATGCCCGAAATAATTCCTTCAACGGCTTGATCTATTGCGGCATCTGCAAAAATTATGTTTGCACTTTTTCCACCAAGTTCAAGTGTGCGTTTTTTGCCGGTGCCAGCGGTTTGCCGCATCAACAGTTTTCCAACTTCAGTTGAGCCTGTAAATGCAACCTTATGAACCGCCTTGTGCTCGGCAAGAAAACGGCCAGTGTCACCTTCGCCAGTAATAATATTCGCAACGCCGTCTGGAAGCCCTACTTCTTGAAAAACTTCAGCAAGCCGCAGTGCAGTAAGCGAGGTTGTTTCGGCGGGTTTCAAAACACAAGTGTTTCCACAAGCAAGTGCGGGGGCCAGTTTCCAGGAAGCCATAAGCAGCGGAAAATTCCATGGAATAATTTGCGCGCACACTCCTACCGGGGAGGAGGAAGCACCTGGAAAAGCATACGCGAGTTTGTCTGCCCAACCGGCGTAATAGAAGAAGTGTTGTGCTACGAGGGGAATGTCCACATCTCTTGATTCCTTAATTGGCTTTCCACCATCCATTGTTTCAAGAATCGCGAACTCTCTGGCGCGTTCTTGAATGCGCCTTGCTATCCGATACAAATACTTTGCTCGTTCTGATCCACTTAAACGCGACCATTTTGGAAGTGCCGTTTTAGCAGCGAAAACAGCAGCGTTTACATCTGCTTTTCCAGCACGCGCTATGTCTGCTAGTTTTTTTTCTGTTGCAGGGTTTGTTGTTGCAAACCATGCGCGTGATCTTGGGGAAACAAACTTTCCCCCAATGTACAGTTTGTTTTTTTGTTCAATGGTAACTTTTGTGCTATCTAGAGCAGGGCTGTAATCCCATTCGGTTGAAGTGTCTTGTGTTGCAATTGTCACTGTTTATGCCTCACTAAAATCATAAGTAGCGGTGTAATGACCGGTTTGTTGTTTACAAATTTGCCGCAGCACATCGTTCGTTAAACTCGAAGCGCCAAACCGGAATAGGTGCGGATTAAGCCAGTCGTTTCCTAATGTTTCCTTTACCATCACTAGATAATGCAACGCTTGTTTCGCTGTCTTTATCCCACCTGCTGGCTTCATTCCAATACGGACCCCAGTTTGTTCATAGTAATCGCGAATCGATTCTAGCATGACAAGTGTGACGGGCATCGTTGCCGCAGGACTCACCTTACCTGTGGATGTTTTTATAAACACTTCGCCATCTGCAATGGGTCCAACCGATGCGGACGCCTGAATTGCAATATCGGAAGCGAGTCGAACATTTTCAAGTGTTTCAAGTTCACCGGTTTCTAAAATTATTTTTAAGTGCGCATGACCACAGGCAGTTCGCACCTGTGCAATTTCATCTGCAACTTCATCAAAGCAGCCGGACAAGAATGCACCGCGGTTAATCACCATGTCTATTTCGTCTGCACCGTCGCTCACTGCTTCAACAACGTCATTCAAACGAACTTCAAGCGGATACTGTCCACTTGGAAAGCCGGTAGCAACAGATGCCACGTTGACACTAGACCCTTCAAGGGCACGCTTTGCAACTTTCACCAAACTTGGATACACACACACTGCTGCAACCGATGGCAGGTGTGGTTCGATGATGCCTTCCCAGGGAGTAACCGCCTTGTGGCAGAGCGAACGGACTTTTTCGGGGGAGTCTTTACCTTCGAGAGTGGTAAGATCAATCATAGAAAGAGCCAGGCGCAGGCCTTGTTGCTTAGAATCTGTTTTTATCGAGCGCCTTGTAAACGAAGCTGCGCGTTGTTCCACCATAACTGTGTCAATTGCGTGGCGCATAGTCTTAATTCATCGCCGTATAAAACATAGACGGAAGATACCAGGCAGCAACCATTTCCATGCTTGAATTCATTTGGGGGTTTTTTAAGTTGTACACCATTAACATAGATGTTTCTTGGTCAATGACATACAGTTGTTCCGAGCCTTGACCGTCAGGTGTTGTTAAAAGTGTGAACCCGTTTGCTGTTGATGCACTCTCCGCAACTGCTTGACGACTATGTCGGCTTGCCATTACAAAAACTAGCGCGGCAATAATGCATGCCGATGCCCAAAGTGTTGTGTTACTCGTTGAGTTGTCTTGTTGCACGCTCATTCCCTTGATACACCGGCTGAATCAGCCGCTAGATTTCTTGCTGCCAACAGTACAATTCGTTTTTTGTTGTGGTCCCAGGATGTTGCAAGCACGGCTCTGTTTGCGGTGCTTGCGATGTACACAACGCCTTGCGTCCGTCCGTTCACCATGGCTGGCACTGCAACGTAGGAGTCTGAAGCCGAGACATACGCATCGCTTGTTGGCACAAGCGAAACGGCTGCAAGTACGGCGAGCAATGTTATGTTCAGGGCTATCAACCCCTGCTTTGAAGTAGATTTCATTTGAATAATCGCCTTAGTCTTGGTGACCGCGCTTTGAAGACATCAAGCTAATGAGTACGACAACCACGAAAAAAAAGAACATCAGCCCAAAACCCCACGCGGCTGATGGGAATTTTCGTAAACTTGGTTCTGGTGGTGGCGATGCAAGAGCAAGCGTCGCTAAAAAAGGGGAGCACAAAAACACGCACAGTAAATATTTCATTCTTTCCATCTCGCAAAGGATACCTTTTATTAGGGTTTAGTGTGAGTTTCGGAGTTTAGACCCGCTCAATGCGCCCAGAGAGCTGTAAATTTGTTCTGTCGCAGTCGATTTATTCATAGTAAAAAAGTGAATACCGCGAACGTTGTTGTCAAGCAAATCAGCGCATTGCTCAGCAGCCCAAGTTGCGCCTATCTTGGCAACCGCATCTGCGTCGTCTTGAAAACGATACAGACGTCGTTGTAATTTTGCTGGAAAATTAGCACCGCCCGCAAGCTCAGCCATTCTTCGCATCCCTGCGATCGAAGTAATTGGCATGATTCCAGCAAGTGTTGGCGTTGCAATACCTGCCACATCGCACCTATCAACCCAGTCGTAAAACGCGTTGTTATTGAAGAACAACTGAGAGCAAATCCAATCAACACCACATTCCACTTTTGCTTTTAAGTGATCCATCTGCACAAGTCGATTTGGGGTTTCTGGGTGGCCCTCTGGAAATCCAGCAACACCAATACCGAATGATTTTCCTGCAAATGCCCTGACCTCCTTGACGAGTTCGGAAGCGTGTGCGAAATCTTGCGGCGTTGCACCACCTTGTTGTTTGTCTCCTCGCAACGCAAGAATGTTGTCTATGCCAGCTTCTTGGTAAGACTGAAGAATGGTTGTTATCTCTTGTTTAGAATGTCCAACACAGGTAAGGTGTGGAATAGGATCAAGCGATGTATTCGCAGCAATATGGCAAACCAAATCATGTGTTTTTGTGCGGGTTGATCCACCCGCGCCGTATGTCACAGAAACAAACGAAGGCTCAAGTGCTTCAAACGTGTGTAATCTCGACACAAGGCCATCCCATCCATCATCTGTTTTCGGTGGGAAAAATTCAAAGCCAAAAATAGTCTTATCTCGATTCAAGATGTCGTGCATGTGCATATGTGTAGGATATCCGCCCTAAACAAGACTGCTGCTGTCTTAATATGCTTATTCAGCATATACTTGTGTTTGATGGGTGACCGTTTAAAAATTCCAAAACCAACCGCGCGACGACTAAGTCTTTATTTGCGCGAGCTTGAAGCACTAAAAGAAACCAATTTGATTTCTGTCAATTCTGGTCAACTTGGAAAGGCGCTTGGTTTAACTGGCGCCCAAGTACGAAAAGATTTTGCAACCTTTGGCACGTTTGGCCGGCCCGGCGTTGGGTACATTATTGAACCACTTTGTGAACAATTGCGCCAAATCATGGGCACAGATCGAACGTGGGACGTTGCTGTAGTTGGCGCAGGGAAAATTGGACAGGCAATTTCTGGCTATCCAAGGTTTATTGATCGTGGATTCAATGTCGTTGCGGTGTTTGATAACAATCCAAACATCATTGGTAGTGAGGTGGCAAACCATACCGTTCGACCGGTTGCAGACATGACCCGAATCATCCCACTGCGCAACATTAAACTTGCAATTCTTTCGGTGCCTGTGGACGTCTCCCAAGAACTTGCGGACCGACTTGTTGCGTCGGGCATAACGGGCATTTTAAATTTTGCACCAGTGCGTCTTCAGGTTCCAGAGGGGGTTGGTGTATCAAGCGTCGACTTCTCGCGCTCGCTCGAGCAACTTGCATTCGAAACTTCAATTAATTTTAGTTAAC
>NZFX01000021.1 GCA_002689385.1 Phycisphaerae bacterium | reverse complement strand
TCGAAACGCTTGGATATATACAAAGAACAACTTCAACGATTGTTTGATGCCGGCCTGGCATACTATGCTTTTGAAACTCCCAAAGAGTTAGGCGAAGAACGCAAAAAAGCTCGCGCTGAAAAAAGAGCCTACCGATATAATCGAGCATCTCTAGAGTTGTCCCCCGAAACTGTGGAGCAGAATTTAAAAGAAGGCAAGCCGCACGTCGTTCGATTTAAAGTGCCAGAGGGTGGCGCATTAACGGTAACGGATTGCGTTGTTGGCGAGGTGACTGTGGCGAGAACCGAAGTTGATGACTTTGTGATTTTTAAAGGCGATGGGTTTCCAACGTTTCACTTTGCTGTAATTGTCGACGATGCGCTGATGAATGTTACACATGTTTTGCGTGGACAAGAACATTTGAACAACACGTTCAAGCATATTCTTTTACAAGAAGCACTCGGATTTGAACAACCAACGTACGCCCATATCTCCTTGATTTTTAATCCAGACGGTTCGAAAATGTCAAAACGAGATAAAGATAAAACACTTCGAAAATTTGTTCGTGAAAACAATGTTGAATCAGCGCCAGAAAGTTGTGTTTCAGAGGATGCATGGGCAACTTGGCAGGCATCTAAGGACAATCAACTTAGTACAGATGACGCAACAAAACTCGCGCTAGCCCTTGGGGTTGAACTTCCTGAGATAAACGTCGATGATTTTAAACAAGCGGGCTACATGCCTGAGGTGCTTTTAAACTACCTCTGTTTGCTTGGCTGGTCTCCTGGGAATGATGTTGAACAGTTTGACGCAGATTTCTTGGTCGAAAAGTTTTCACTTGACCGCATTGTGAAATCTCCAGCTAAGTTCGACAGAGCAAAATTGCTTGCGTTTAATCTGGATGCTTTGCAGAAACTTTCCCAAGAAGAATTCGAATCAAAGTTACTTGCATGGTGCCAAGAGTATGCTCCAGCGTTTGCTTCGATAGAAAACTTTTCCTTGTTCGCTTCTGCAAACCACGAACGATCAAAAACATTTCGTGATGCGACGGTTACATCATCATTCCTTGTTAAAGATGACGAAGCGATTGCATGGCCTGAATCTAAGCCCCTCAAGAAAGCCTTGCTCAAAGGTGAAGTGAGTGGGCTGTCAAGAATGCCTGCGATTATTGAAGCGTTTGGGCAACTAGAAACCTGGAATGCTGAATCTATTGATAGCTGTTTGAATGCATTGGCTGAAGAACTTGCCGATGGCAACCTAGGCAAAGTCGCACAACCAGTTCGAATTGCAGTCGCGGGCGGGCCAGTGAGTCCTCCAATCGGCGACACGCTGGTGTTGCTCGGTAAAGAATCAACTCTTTGCCGGTTGACTCGATGTCATGATTTTTTTGCGAGTGCATGTGATGCCTGAAGTACCTACTGCTGTAACGACCAAAGATGAAATTGCCTTAGAAGGCATTATTGATTATGCGGGTTTGTTTCCGCCTGCAGATTTAGATTTGCAAACGGTTGTGAAGAATTGGGCGTCGTATCTTCAATCTGAAGACAGTTGGATGCTTGCTCGATTGATAATTCCAGCAGTTCAACTTGAAGAATTTGTGCGTTGTGCGAAGGGCTTGCTTCCAACGCCTAATGAAGAGATGTGGCAACTAAGTGTGTTGCTTCCACCAGCTTCGAGTGATAAATTTGAAGATGCCGTACAAAAGACGATAGATTTTAATTTGTCTGATTGTGGAGCAGTCGCAAATGTTGTTGAGTTTAAAGCAAACACAACAAACGAGATTGACTCCGCTTTAGAAGCACTACATGATGACCTGTTTCCCTATATCGAGTTGCCTATTGATAAAGACCCTCGCGGTCTAATCGCGTGCTTGTCGGGTGCAATCGCAGGCGCAAAGGTGCGGACAGGAGGCGTGACTCCAGCGTTATATCCATCATCTCAAAATCTTGCGATGTTCATTCACACTTGCGCGGTTGCTGGGCAAGCGTTTAAGGCAACAGCGGGGATGCATCATCCGTGCAGAAATAAAAATGAAAGTGTCGGAGTAGTTGAGTACGGTTTTTTATCTGTCCTTCATGCGGCTGCTTCAGCAGGACTCCATGAAGCAAGTGTAGAAGATGTTGAAAAAATTCTTCTTTCCGATGCTCCAGACATTTCGGCATTTAGTGAAACAGAATTAGAACAAGTACGAGCTGAATTGTTTAACTCAGTGGGTTCGTGCTCATTTGATGACCCACGAATTGACTTGCGAACCATGGGCTTACTAAAGGAATCAACATGATTGACCATACACATGAAACGAGTGCAACAAGTTGGGTTGAGATGGGCAGTGGAAGGACTGACTTTCCGATTCAAAACCTTCCTTGGGGAGTTTGCCGTAAATACGGCATCGTCGTCGCTATAGGCGAACAAGCAGTTGTGCTTCGTGAAGCAATCAGCCGCGGCAGATTGCAATTTGCTGACGACATTACAAGCGCACTTACACAAGACTCGCTCAATAGTTTCATGGCTCTTGGGCACGAGGTCTGGACGCTTGTTCGGCATGAACTTTTTGCATTGTTAAGCGGTACACCTTGCCCAGAAGTCTTATGCTCCATCTCAGATTTGCAGCTGATGTTGCCTGCGGCTATCGGTGACTATACCGATTTTTATGCAGCACGAAATCATGCAACTAACGTAGGCAAAATGTTTAGGCCAGATGGTGATCCGCTCATGCCAAACTATTTACATTTGCCTGTGGGTTATCACGGCAGAGCAAGTAGTGTTGTTGTTTCTGGAACAGAAATTCGCCGTCCAAACGGTCAGTTAAAGCCCGATGACAGCGCACCAATTTTTGCGCCGTGCAAATTACTTGACTATGAGTTGGAGTTTGGGGCGTTTATAGGCACTGGAAACAAAATGGGAAATCGCGTTCCGATGGATGATGCCATGGAGCATATCTTTGGGATTGTCATTCTAAATGATTGGTCTGCTCGTGATATTCAAAAATGGGAGTACCAACCACTTGGGCCATTTAATGCGAAAAACTTTGCTTCAAGTATTAGCCCGTGGATTGTGACTATTGACGCACTCGCGCCGTTTAGACAAGCGGGGCCAGCAAGACTAGACGGCGACCCAGACGTATTGGAATATTTATTGCCCATTACTCATGATGTACTTGATGTTTCTTGTTGCGTTTCCATATCGTCTGAAAAGATGCGCGGCGAAAACCTACCAGCTATGCAACTAACAACTAGTTCGTTGAACAATTTAACGTGGTCTTTTGCTCAGATGCTTGCGCATCACACAAGCACCGGTTGCCCGATGAACAGCGGTGACCTTATTGGCTCTGGAACTATCTCAGGCGAAACCAAAGACAGCAGAGGTTGCTTGCTTGAGTTTACATGGCGTGGCACAGAACCAATTGATATGCCTGATGGTACTCAACGCCGATTCTTGCAAGATGGCGATGAACTAACAATCAAAGCGTGGTGCGAGTCAGAATCCGCTGCGCGAATCGGTTTCGGCGCATGCTCTGGCATAATCTTACCCGCCAATTAATCTACCTGTGGTAGATTAAATTATGAGCCTAGTGGAATTGGTTTCCAGTCTTCCCATGACTTCGGGTAGGCATCGTCATCGATGTCCATTGCAGCCTTCGTAGGGAAGAGGGGCCGGAATGTGTCACACATAATGACTAGTTCGTCCGTGTATGTTTTATCGAGTGTTGATTCCACTGTTCCTGGGTGCGGGCCATGGGCAATTCCTTGTGGGTGGATCGTAAGCGACCCCTCGCCAATTCCCTTTCGGGCCGTATATTTACTGTCGCAGTAGTACATGACTTCGTCGCTATCCACGTTGGAGTGGTTGTACGGAACTTTGATGGCTTCAGGGTGGAAGTCGAGCATACGAGGAGCAAATGCGCAGATAACAAAATTTCCGCCAGTAAATACTTGGTGCGTTGGCGGCGGCATATGGTGTTTTGCAACAATTGGTGAAAAATCCATCGCATTAAAACAATAGGGATAGTAGCAACCATCCCAGCCAACTACATCAAGTGGATTGTATGGATACATATAGCTGTGCACGCTATTGAGTGCTTTGATTCGAACTTCAAAGTCGCCCATTTCATCGTACGCCATAGGCATTTCAGGAATGCGTAAATCGCGTTCGCAGTACGGTGCGTGTTCAAGAAACTGCGCGGTTTTTTCAGCGACGTATCGTTTCGGCGGAAGGATGTGCGAAGCGTTTGCAGTTTCGATAAACATAAACCTGTTTTCAGGTTCGCCTTCTTTTCGTGGGTCAAAGACCATTTTGTAGATTGTGCCTTTTGGAATGATGATAAAGTCAAATTTTTTGAACTTCAATGTTCCAAACATTGTGCACATCGTGCCAGTTCCATCGTGTATGAATAAGCATTCATCGCCTTGCCCGTTTTTGAAATGGTACTCCATTTCAGTTTCAGGAACGCAAACACCCATTTCACAATCACCATTGCCGAATAAAACGGTCCGCCCTGTTATAGGGTCACCTTTTGCTTGCATCTTTTTGGACACAAGGTGCCGCATGCGCATCACATTTTTTTCGACGTACTCTTGTTCTGTAGAGTATTCAAGTTTCCAGCCAGAGACTTGCGTCGGCGGATGGATGTGATACATCGTTGAAGTAGGTCCGACAAAGCCCTCGGTGCCGAAAACTTCTTCAGAATAGAGCACGCCGTCTGGTCGACGAAATTGAATATGACGTTTCGCTGGAATTTTACCTAGTGATGTGTAGTATGGCACGGTATGGAATCCTTTTTGGGGATTGTATCTTGATTAGAGGTTGCCGCGTCGATCTTGTTCTAACTCGAGTGCTTCAAATAGCGCTTTGAAATTGCCTTTCCCAAAGGATTGGCTACCTCTGCGGCAGATAATTTCGAAGAAAAGCGTTGGTCGATCTTGAACTGGATGTGTGAACAGCTGAAGCAAGTACCCTTGGTCGTCACAGTCAACGAGAATGCCGAGTTCTTGTACAAGTTTTTTCTCTTCTTCGATGTCGCCGATACGATCCCAAAGAAGTTCGTAGTAGGTATCGGGAAGGCGTAAAAAACTCACGCCACGTTTGCGAAGTTCCGCAATCGATTCAAGTGCATCATCAGTTCTAAAAGCAAGGTGTTGCACGCCAGGGGTGTCGTTGTGCCAATCAAGGTATTCTTGGATTTGGCTTTTGCGTTTGCCTTCAGCTGGTTCGTTGATTGGGAATTTAATCAGACCACCGCCAGAAGACATAACTTTTGACATAAGCGCTGAATATTCAGTTGAAATGTCAGCATCATCGAAGTGCTTGAACATGGAAAACTCGAGGACTTTTTCATACCAGTTGACGGTTTTGTCCATGCCATCGAGTTCAACATTTCCAACGCAGTGATCGAGAAATTTCAAACCGCACGGGTTGTCTTTGTTGAATTGGTTGAGGGGGTGTTCCATTGTTTCAAAGCCGGGAAAAATCCTTCCGCCTTGCTTTAATTCTGGCAGTGAAAATGTTCCAGTTCGTGATACAAACGAGTGTATAACTTCGCCGTAGGTCTTAATTCCCGCTCGTGTTACTTTTCCATTGTCATCGCCGACGGTGAATGGCTCGTAGGCGGATTCAGCACCATTATCAATTGCACGATTGTAAGCTTTTTCAGCATCGAATACGGTGAACGCAATATCTTTGACACCGTCTCCAAAAAGATTGATGTGCCTTTGAGCAGGGTGGTTTTTTGTTAGACCAGTAGTGATGAGGATTCTGATATTACCTTGCGTAAGTAAGTATGAGGCCTCATCTCGTTTTCCTGTTGTAAGGTCGTCAAACTGTGTGACTTGGAAGCCAAAAGCATACGCGTAAAAGAACGCAGCTTGCTTAGCGTTGCCAACATAGATGCGAACGTGATCAACATCGATGAGGTGTAGTGGGTCTGTGTTTGAACAGACTTCAACGGTGGTTTCTTGGACTGGTTTGGGTGTTTCAGTAGTCATATGTACTCCAAAAATGATAAAGGTCTGAAGCAACCATGATACAGTTGTCCACTAATAATGGAAGCATAAAGTCCATACTTTCCTAAAAAACAACTTTTGAACCCATGTATTCCATCTATAAATTCCTCTGAGGAATTAATCGCAAAAATAAACGTCTCTATGGAATTTATTGATGACCAACCGCGGGTGTTGAAGAGAATGATGGCAAGGCCACCAATGAAGAGGAAAAATGCGACTATGAGAAAAAGAAGGCATCTAGGAAGTTGCTTCGCTGTATCTCGCCAGCCGGTCAGTTTGTATTTGGAAGCGCAGATTTCCGAAATTTAGGTCAGATTGCAGCATTTTCTTGTTGCTCGTGCATGGCATAGCCATAAAAAAAGCGAATAATGTTTGATGGGTGTTCAAAATACAATCTGACACAAATTGCACCGTTCATTATTAAGGCGAGCCCCTTATGAATACGACAATAAAGTTCATGGTGTTTCAAGGAGACATGCTTATTCCTAATGAACCAAGACATATATAGGTGCATAAACCAAGGACTCCTATTGAGAGGGCCAGAAAGAACCTTTTGCTAAAGAATTTTGGGTGTCCTGCGTTGATGACTACCTAAAGATGCTGCCAAAGTACCTCTTTTGCGAATAAGTGCGAAGGCACATATCATGTACAAATATGGCAAAGACTAAGGCACAAAAAAATGTCCTCGAGACAGTTGAACCAATTGGCGAGCGAGTCCTCATCCGAAAGGATGAAGATCGCAAAATGACCAAGGTAGGAATCCACTTGCCGGACAAAATTGAGATTCCAACTATTACTGGCAGAGTCGTGACGGTGAGTACTGTTATTGAAAATAATCCAGACTATCCCATTCAGCAGTACGACAAAGTGTTGTTTAATCCAAAGCAAAGTATTCCCGTAGACTTTGAAGGCGACAATCGCTTGTTTGTTGTCCCTATCGAAGATATCGTTGCTATTTTTAGGCGAGATACATGAGTAAGAAAAGTATAGGTGCAAGTGCGGAGTCTGTGCCCTTGTTGAAACGGTTTGGGCACCGCACTTTGCGTGTGCCAGGATCAAAAAGCTTAACCGCTAGAGCGATAATGCTTGGGTCCCTTGGCGCAGGCAGAACAGTTCTTAAAAACCCACTAAAGTGCGATGATACGAATCTGCTTGCGGAAGCATTTTCAAAAATAGGTGTTGGTGTAAAGTGGAATTCAAAAAAACTTATATTACATGGGGTTGACGGTAAACCACCACACGGTGCCACAGTAAACCTAGGTGCTGGTGGAACGCCATCCCGTTTTATGATTGCAGCAGGGGCACTTGCGAAAGACCCCGTTACGGTAGACGGTAATGGGCGAATGCGAGTTAGGCCAATTGGTGAATTAGTCACAATGATGCAGTCACTTGGCGCAACGTTCAACAATGAAACCTTGCCTGTTGAAGTGAACGGAATATGCATGCATGGTGGAACCATTGAAGTGCCTATTACTAAGTCGAGCCAATTCATTTCATCGCTTATGCTTATCGCTCCATTTGTTGAAGGTGGCATAACACTTAACTGTAAAATGCCTGTAACTTCTTCAACGTATATTGATTTGACATCAAACATATTGCAAACATTTGGCGTTGCTGTGCAAGAGGTGCAAAACGGTGACGTTCGGTCTATAACTGTTCCGCAGACAAGAATTACACACCGCGAACTCGACATAGAACCCGATGCAAGTTCTGCAGTTTATTTTGCAGCAGTAGCGGCGATTCATAAGGGAATGTCCGTCACGCTTGAGGGCCTGAAACTTGATTCTTTGCAACCAGACATGGAAGCCATCCGCGTGCTTGGCACGATCGGCGCCGAGGTTGAAGAAATTGAAGAAGGAATTAGAATAACTGGCACCGGCACCGTTCGCGGGTTTGGTGACCTAGATGCTTCTGGTTTTCCCGACGCTTCTCTTTGCCTGGCAGGCGTTGCTGCGTTTGCTGATTCACCTTCGCGAATCTTTGGTCTTGAGACTCTGCCACTAAAAGAATCTGATCGCATCGAAGTTATGGCGCGTTCTCTTGCGAAAGTTGGCTGTGGCGTGGCGTCTGGTGATACAGATATTAGAATTTCGCCACTAAAGCAAAACACTAAAGTAAAAACATCGACAGCGATTGATCCAATCGACGACCACCGCATCGCAATGGCAATGGCGGTTGTCGGAACAAAGCGCGGCGGACTTTCAATTGTGAATCCAGGATGTGTTTCAAAAAGTTATCCGTCGTTTTGGACGGAACTTCGTAAAATTTACGAAGGGCATGATGCGTAATGAAGCACTTTAAGGTCTTCGCAAAACGAATGGTGCACTATCGGGTTCGGCTTGTTTTTGCACTTGGCCTCGCAGTTTTCTCTGCCATTGGTTTAGGGGTTGGCCTGTTAAGTTTAGGTCCGGCTTTATCGCTCATTCTTGACCCAGAGGGTGGGCAATCACTATTTACATTAGCGACATCGTTTAACACAGACAAACACCTCGTTCAAATTCCTCAATGGATTGTTTCGCAATTGCCACATGATCGTTTTGATGGCGTAATTTTCATCTTGGTCGGGATCGGTTGTTTGACGGTCGTTGGTGGGTTTGCAAATTTCATGCATCAATATTTAAGTGCATGGATTGCGGTGCACGTTGTTGCTGACGTGCGTGATGAGGCATTTAGCCATGTGCTCGATATGGAATTGGGAAGAGTTTTACGAAGCGGTGCAAGTGAGTTTGTTTCGAGAATTATTCGTGACACTGAAGCTTTGCAAGCAGGACTAACCGTGCTGATGGGCAAATCGGTCGCTCAGTTTACAAAGGGGTTTGTTGCTTTTTTAGTCGCATGCGTTTTTGATTATCGCTTAGTCATTGTCGCACTTCTCGTGCTACCTATTTTGGCATTTACATTGCACCGAATCGGTAAGCGAGTTCGCAAGGGCACAAAGAAATCACTAGCGGCTCAGCAGGAACTTCTCAGCATTTCAAATGAAGCAGTGCAAGGTCTTCGTACTGTAAAAGTAAATACGGCTGAGTATGCGGTCAAGGAATCATTTAGCGAAGTGAACAAGCAAGTAGTGAATGCGAATATGAAAGTACGCACTGCTCGGGCACTTGGTAGCCCATTGATGGAAATTTTAGCTATCGCAGTACTTGGGACACTCGCAGGCATTGCTGCAAAATCCATCATCGACGGCTCGCTTCAATTTGATATGTTCCTACTTTCGATCGGTTCGCTTGCTGTGGCTGGCGGTTCATTGCGTCCGCTCGCTGGACTTGTGACGGAAATCCAAGCATCAGACGCCCCAGCCGATCGTTTGCTTCAGATTTTACACTTGCCTTGTGAAGAAGAAGCGAAATGTCCAGATATTGCAAGGCACGCAGAATCCATAGTCTTCAATGACATTACATTTGCGTATTCGGAAGACGCGCCACCCGCGTTGAAAAACTTTTCGATTTCTATTCCACACGGCCAAAAGGTCGCAATCGTTGGCCCAAATGGTTGCGGCAAAACCACACTGGTATCGATGCTTCCTCGGCTTCTTACTCCGCAATCTGGTTCGATTCAAATTGACGGAAGTGAGATTGAATCGGTCGATTTACATTCTTTGCGTAATCAATTAGGCGTTGTCACACAAGACACTGTTTTGTTTAGAGGAACAATTGAAAGTAACATCCGTTTTGGTCGGAAAGCAACAATGCAGGAAGTCGTTGACTCAGCAAAACAGGCGCATGCTGATTCGTTTATTGAAACAATGGATGGTGGTTATTCTGCAGAAGTGTACGAACACGGCACGTCATTAAGTGGCGGTCAACGTCAACGGCTAGCAATTGCTCGCGCACTACTTCGTAATCCATCCGTAATGATTTTGGATGAAGCAACAAGTCAAATAGACGCAGAGTCAGAGTCCCTTATCAACGAAATGCTTGACACATTTTGTCAAGGTAGAACAGTGCTCTTGATTGCGCATCGTTTATCCACCGTGCAATATGCGGATCGTATTTTGGTGTTGAATCAGGGCGTTCTTGTTGGTGATGGAGCGCATGAAGAACTTCTTCAATCATGCGATTTGTATCGTCGGCTCGCAGAAACTCAATTGGTCACAGCAACAGATGAAGCATAGTCTCTGGATGCTTCTGTGCATGCTTTTTGCATGTGCTCAATCTGAGCCAGTGGAAACATCTGGGGAACGAATTGTTTCCCTGAGTCCAAGCATCACCGCAACGGTTGTTGACCTTGGTAAGGGCAATTTTGTAGTTGGGAGAAGTGCCTTCTGCGCAGCAGTAGACTCGAGTGTTCCTGTGGTTGGTGATTTGTACTCAATTGATTATGAACGCTTGTTACGACTTCGGCCAACTAAAGTGTTTGTGCAAAAAACGACATCAGACATTAATGCACATCTGGTAAAGCTAGCAGAAGAAAATAATTTTGATTTGTATGCTTGGAAATGTGACCGTGTAGGCGAAATTGCACTGATGCATGATGAACTTATAAAACTTCTTGATTGCAAAACTGACCCACTCCAGTTTTATGTAGACAAAACAGAAGTCGCGCTGCCAGAAACTATTTTACTTATGACCCCAGGAGCAGAAGGCAAGGCAGGGCTCTGTTTTGGTAAGCAAACATATTTAGATGACGTGGTCGTCATGATGGGTGGTGCTAATGCAATCGAAACTTCGGGCTGGATTTCGCTATCGTTAGAAGACATCGCTCGATTAGAACCATCTGTCATTGTGGTTGTTTCAGATACTCATTTTGAAGTTTCAAAGGGTGTTTTCGCACTGGATATTCCAATCATTCCGTTCATTCATCCCGATGTTTTGATTCCATCGAGTAGAATGACAGACGTTGCAATTGCTTTGCAACATGAATTACAAGCACAATGAAAATGAAGAATGTAATCCTCTTGATATTGTTAGCGCTATTGCTTATTGCAAGCGCGGTGCTTCGGTTGTTGATTACCAGAGATGTTGATGGTTCGCTTTCTCTTGCAATGCCCGAAGAAGCATTTTTGATGTATCGCCTTGTGCCACTTGTAGCAGCTTTAATTGTCGGTTCAGCGTTGGGCGTTTCAGGCATGGGGTTGCAAGTGTTACTTCGTAACCCTTTGGCTTCGCCTTGGATTCTTGGCCTCTCAAGCGGCGCGGGTCTTGGTGTCATGGCAACAATGTATTTTGAGCATGTTTCAGGCAACGCTGTTTTGGGCGGACAAGCACTTGGGGCGATGGCTGGAGCGCTCCTCACTTTGCTTGTAGTCTTTGGGTTATCACGAAGACGAGGTGGCATTGATCCAATGACTATGGTACTTGTCGGCGTGGTCGTATCGGTACTCTGCGGCGCAGGTATTATGGTGTTTCAGCATTTGGTCCCGATGGGTTTACGTGGTTCATTTACGACGTGGTTAATGGGAAGTTTGCCTGAAGTTGAATCGTGGAGTCGATTAGGAATACTCGGCGCAATTGTTCTTGTGGGCATTTCACTCATAGCATGGTGGGGCCCCACGTTAGACGCCGCGTGTCTTTCTGATGATGAAGCTAAAAGCGTTGGCGTTGACTTGCCAAAAATACGCAGGCGTTTGTTCGTGACTTCAAGTTTACTTGCTGCAATTGGAGTAATCCTTGCTGGTCCAATTGCATTTGTTGGATTAATCGCACCGCATGGTGCTCGGCTTCTCATGCATGGTTCGCATCGAACGCTTGCAGTTGGAACGGCCCTTGTCGGAGCGCTTCTTTTATTAGCTGCGGATGATATTCGCCAACTCGTTGATTTGGGAACTGGGAGACTTCCGATTGGCATTGTGACGAGTATTATTGGTGGTCTTGTATTCCTTGTGCTTTTACTTCGTGGGAAGGGGCGTGTATGAGACTTAAACTTTCAGATGTAACAGTTCGATATGGCGCACACACAGCAATTCGATCAGTTGATGCAGGAATTGATGGCGGAAAAATTGTCGCGGTGCTTGGTCCGAATGCTTCTGGAAAAACAACATTGCTTAGAACTATCGCTGGGTTGCAAGTTCCAAGTTCAGGGATAGTCGAACTCGATGGCGCAAACGTTACCAAAATGAAGCCGCATGACCTTGCCTCAAAGATAGCTTGGGTTGCGAGGGTTGGAGAAGTCTCAAGTTCATTTACGATTCGAAAAGTGGTTGAACTTGGGCGGTATGCACTTGGACCTTCAAGGCAACGAGTCGAAGATGCACTTGCTAAAGTTGGCTTACTTAGCCGCTGCGATTCACTCTGGTTCGAAGCAAGTGCGGGTATGCGCCAAAGAGCGGGCATTGCGCGGGCGCTTGCACAGAGAACTCCAGGGGGCGTACTTGTTCTGGATGAGCCGACTTCTGCGTTGGATTTACGTCATTTGCGCATGGTTGGCGATGTGCTTCGGCAGTGTGCTTCAGAAGGGGATATTGTTATTGCCGCTGTGCATAATATTGCTTTTGCGCTGGATGTCGCAGATGAGGCGCTCGTGCTTCGTGATGGCCAGTTAACACTTGCGGGAAACTCGACTGCTGTGCTAACGCCGAGCTCGCTTGGGGATGTCTTTGGCGTCGATTTAGCATGGGCTACTGATGATGCTGGAAATCGTCATCTTGTCCAGCCATAACGGGTTTTGTTGTTTGGCGTATACTGCTAGTTATGAAAGGTGTAACGTATCTCATCATAATAAGCGTCGTTTGGTCGATTGTTTCAGGCATCATTGAAAAGCGCAAAGCTAAAGCAAGAAAAGCGGCGCAATCTGGTGTTGGTGTTTCAGCGCAACAGCAAGCACCTCAAGTGTTAAATGTCGACCCAGTCACTGTTAAGGTTGAATCTCTTCGTCGAAGGCGTCTCCAACAACCACAACCTGCTGTTCAAGAACATGCCCCCGAAACGACCAAATATCAAAAAATAGATGCAAAAATTGCCCCAATCAAGCCTCTTTATAAACAGGGTCACCCGGTACCTGAACAAGAGAAGAAATCACAGCAACCTTCGCCTGCGAAGCAGGTTGCTCATGTACTTAAAAATCGGCGTAACATTAGAACAGCCATAGTCTTAACTGAAATTCTTAACAAATCAGTTTCCCAGCGCTAACTATTTTTTGCGAATAATTTCTTAGAGACGTTTATTTGTTTTTGTGGTTTACTTTTTTAATTTATTAAGGAGATGGGTGTATTTTCGTGAAAGTTAGGTATACTTTCCCGCAACATTGAGGAATAACACTAATGATAGATATACGAAAACTTAAAGAACTCGTCAAACTAATGGTCGCAAATGACTTATCAGAGATGGACCTTAGGGACACAGACGAACAGGTGACAATACGTAGACAAGGCGACACAGTCGTCGCTGTTCCACAAGTTTCTGCACCAGTGGCTTTGGCGGCACCTGCAGTAGTTCCGGTTGCTGAAGAACCTGCAGCGCCAACCGATTCAGTTGCTGATGGCGGAATAGAAATTGTAAGCCCGATGGTTGGCACATTCTACATTTCACAAGACCCAGATTCGCCACCATTCGTTTCGGTTGGTGATTCGGTCAGTAATGACACAACAGTTTGCATTATTGAAGCAATGAAAATTTTCAATGAAATTAAAGCGCAGTGCAAAGGCACTGTCACGAAGGTTCTTGTTGCAAATGGCGAGCCAGTTGAATTTGGGCAAGCGCTCTTCTTAGTTAAACCACAATAAGGCATAATAAGCATGTTTGGTAAAATATTAATCGCAAACCGCGGTGAAATTGCACTTCGGATTATCCGCTCTGCAAGGGAACTCGGCATCGAAACTGTTTGTGTCTATTCTGAAGCAGATGCAAGTGCGCCTTGGCTTGAACTTGCAGACCAAACAGTTTGTATTGGCAAGGGACCGTCCGCTGATTCATATCTTAGAATAGATCGGATAATCTCAGCAGCAGAAATGACTGACTCGGAAGGGATTCATCCAGGATATGGCTTTCTGGCAGAGAACGCACACTTTGCAGAAGTATGCCGTGATTGCGAAATTGAATTTATTGGTCCCTCACCAGAGGCGATGGCGTTGCTCGGCGACAAAATTAGTTGCAAGCGTTTGGCTAAAAAAGCAGGCACTCCAATTTTCCCAGGAACCGATGGTGAAATTGAAGAACTTGACGAAGCAATTGAAGTTGCAAATGAGATTGGATACCCAGTCATTGTTAAAGCAACTGCGGGTGGTGGCGGCAAAGGGATGCGCGTTGCAAAAAATGTTGATGAACTGCGCAATGCTGTGACATCTGCACAGCAAGAAGCAATTGCATCTTTTGGAAATGGCGCAGTCTATCTAGAAAAATTCCTGGAAAGCGCACGCCATGTTGAAGTGCAAGTACTTGGTGACAAACATGGTAATGCGGTGCATCTGTTTAATCGTGATTGCACAAGCCAAAGAAGGCATCAAAAATTGATTGAAGAG
The DNA here is from genome assembly GCA_002689385.1 of Phycisphaerae bacterium. Lineage (GTDB taxonomy): Bacteria > Planctomycetota > Phycisphaerae > Phycisphaerales > SM1A02. Next base: position 16,486 of record NZFX01000021.1, on the reverse strand, counting down.
GGGCCGGCTCCTGGAGTTGACGTAGAAGTCCGTGATAAAGTTTGTGAATCAGCCGCGGAACTTATACGAAATGCTAAGTACAGTGGCGCCGCTACTGTTGAATTCTTAATGAATAAAGAACAACAGTTCTTTATGCTCGAAGTGAATACGCGCGTGCAAGTAGAACATCCCGTTTCAGAGATGATTACTGGTGTCGACATAGTGAAAGAATCTATTCGAGTTGCTGCTGGCGAGCCCCTATCATGGAAGCAAAACGAAATCAAACTGAATGGGCACGCGATTGAATGCCGGTTGAACGCAGAAGACCCCTCGAAAAACTTCATGCCGCAACCGGGTTTGATCGAAACCTGGCAACCTGCCGGCGGACCAGGCGTACGCGTGGAATCGCATGTTCGCCCTGGGTATAGAATTCCGCCTAACTATGATTCAATGATTGGCAAGCTCATTGTGCACGGTCGGGATCGCACGGAAGCCATTGCACGAATGCGTTCCGCATTAGGTGAAATGAAAGTTGGCCCGATTGCGACAACAATTCCACTGCACCAACAGCTAGTGCAAGAGAAAAATTTTGTTGACGCCGACTTCGATATCAACTGGGTTGAACGATTACTTGATAGTTGATTAACGACGTCCGCGAACGGCATCAACATCGCATGTGCCGATGGTAACATTACCGACTTGGAATTCAACGATCTTCTTATCTTCTGTGACTTGGAAGATTAAGGTCATATCTTTCGATCGACTCGATGACAACAAGTGCATTGGAAGGTCGCCAAGTGTACTTGGCGGTGTCGCAGGAGTTAGTGTTAAATCCATCAACTTCTCGTCGCCAATAATGTAGCCAATTGGTGAGTACCTTCGGCCGTCGCTGTCAAGAAGTGTGACTGCTGATGTTTCTGGTTCAGTTTGTGTTAAAAAGCCAAAGGAAGCATTTGTCCCTGGACTCACTTTTAACTGCACAATCGCCGTGCCTTCATCAGCGTAAAGGCCTTTTACAGCCATTTTTGCTGAGGTGCCAGACTGCGACCACTTTGTGGTGAGCCTGCCTTCAACTAAATAGTTATCTTCATTAAATTCAATTGTGGATGGAATCCCGTTAATAGAGATACGCAACCCTTTTATCTTTGAAGTCGTCTGGAACAGATGGCTAATGTCTTTACCGAGCGAGTCGCGTTCAGCTGCAATTTCATCTTCGGTTAATGTTCGCCCGCGATAGCGTTTTGCTGACAGGGCAGAGATAGTCTCTGGTTCGCCAGACGGAAGTTCAAATCGTGTACCTCGGATTTGGATAAACCGTGGTTTGAAATTACTGTCTTTGGTGTCAAATGCAAATTTGATGCCTGCGTCCTGCCGGCCTGGAACACCTGTCGCGTAGTTATTCAAGTCATCGAATCGATAGAGGTATTCAATGCCTTCTTTTGACTCTTGTTTCCAAGCGGTTGGGTGGTACACATCCGCTTCTTTGGAGCTACTTGCTTTTCCGATGAGGCGAACTTGTGAAGAGCCAATAATAAATTGTCCGCCGTGGTCTTTCGCTTTTGTATTGAATGAAACTTGAACTACAATTAGACCGCTATCATCAATCGCTACTTTGGTCACAGATGCAGCATCTGGAGCGAGTGAAAGTTGTCCCTTGCCGTTATCAAATGAGTCTCGCAAGAGAGTTGCTTGTTCATTTACTTTTGGATTAAAATGCGCAAGTGGGCCACCACTGATATCAGGGTGCATTGTGCCAAGTGAAAGTGTGCTAAAAAATGATGAGGTTAGTTGCGAAACATCAAGCCAGATTGGATCGCCCACTTTTTCGACGATGCCGGTGCTTTTGCTTCGTGCGATTCCGCGGTACCCCATGATTTCGTTGGTTGACTGTACAAACCCGGAACCAATAAGGCAGATACCTATAGAGAGCACGCCAGACCAAGCCCCAAGTAATCCTCCAATTCCTAAGTTCGCCCACGCAGGGAACTGGATATTTGCAGGTATGAGCTTGTCGGAGGCGACCCTTAGCACAAGAAGAGTGACAGCAAAAACCCCAACAAGAACAAGACCCCAAGCGTAGTTGTCCATTGCGCCGCCATTAAGCATTGCCATCGTAATCGGCTCCCACAATGCAAAGGCAACTGCACCTGCGGCAATCACGCACACAAGGTGAAGAATCGAACTGAATAAACCTTCGTTTGCCCACCAATAAGCAATAAGGAGAACAAGGCCAATGATAAGAAGATTAAAAATAATTGTCATAATGGATTACTTACTTGCTGAAGCTATTTTTTTGCTTTTTGTTTTGTTTACTCTGCCAAATTCTTCAAGACTCGTTTCGCCTGCAGCAACTTTTTGCCATGCGGATTCCTGAAGTCTGATTAGGTTTTTGTTTCGTCTCGCATGCGCCATTGCACCTTTGAGGTCGCCAGCAAAAAGATATTTTCTAGTGTCGTTGTCGAGGAACATCGTTGCAAAAATACCGACTTGTCCCATGTACCCAGTCCCTTTACAGACAGGGCAAGGTATGACTTTATTTTTGAATTCAACTTGACCACCTTTGCGATAGAGCTGTTCAACAGTATTAATAGGTAGGCCCTGCTTAGATAAGTCGGGTGATGGTTTGTACGCGACTCGGCAATTTTCACAAAGTTTACGTGCGAGTTTTTGGTACACAACGGCTTGCAAATCTTCAAAACTTTTCTTCGGGTCAGCAACCATGCCAGCCCATTTTGAGACGAGCTCTTGCAAGGAAGTTGCAGGCATAGAAAGATATATTAGTGGACCATCTTTGCCAGGTTTGACCGCAACTTTTGCAAGTTCAGGGTCGTTCGCATCTGTTGCAAGAATGACTTCAGGGTCACGCCGGATAATAGTTTGCAGTTGAGTTGAATACTCGCCGTCAATTTCGCCATCAGCGTTGTGCGTGATGCCTTCGAGCCCTGATATGACTTCACGTTCAAGTGTAACAATGTTGCTCAGGTATGAATCATGTTGCCCAAGAATTGCATACGCTGTAGTTGTAACTCCAGATTGTTTTTCCCCGCCGACGAGTACAATGCCGTGTCTACGATCAGGTTGTGTAAGTTCATTTAAAAGTTCGCGTTGTTTGTCAAGCAGACCAAGCGCATTCCAATCACGCAGTACGCTTTCTTTGCGATTGAAATCCATACGAATATTATGGACGCTTGAAGAACCAGAAGCGGTGAGGTCTATATGTGCATTACCTGAGTTGCCTGAAACATTAAACGTTCCGGTTTGCTTTCTTCGAACGTCATTGGCGTCAGTGCCTGCGGCTTCTTTGAAAAATGCAATGACTTTTGCACCTTGATCAGGTGAAAGAGTTTCGAGTTTTGTTGCGATGCCATCCACAAAGTAAACGCCTTGGCATCCTTTAGAGGTAATTTGAAGTTCAATGCGCGTTGCCCGATTATCTAGCGCAGCAGCGATGATTTCATCAGCAAGTAGATAAATGTCAATTTGTGGGTTATCTTTTTGAGGAACAGTAATCGTTCCAGCGTTGCCTTCGAAGCTAATAGAAACCTGCCGATTTGCTTTTGCTTTCTTTCGGCCTTCCATCGATTCCTTAATCGAATCCATGCCAAGATGAAACTGTTGCGCTTCAGGAACTTCTGCGTTTCGGATTTTCCAATACGCAAGTATTGGAGAAAGCAGTACGAAAGTTCCCACTGGAAGCGCAATATAAAAATTGACGCCGAAAAGCATAATCACGAGGGCAACGAATGCTCCACCGATAAAAAAACCATTCCACTTATCTGCATTCAGGTGAAGTAAGCGTGCATCTTTTTCTAGGTGTGTGCTGACGAGCCAGCCCCAACCAATAAAGACAACAACAACGAAAAGTGGTTTCCATGGACTAAGCAAGAAAACAGGTGTGGCTTCAGAAAGCATGCCAGTAAACATTATGCAATACCCTTTATTTTCATTTTAAGGTCTTCTGGTTTTGGAGTTGCCTCTAATGCTGTTTTTAAGGAGACCCATTCAGATTCAACCAGACGGAGTAAGGCGGTGTTCAGATCACACATGCCTTCTTCATGACTTTTCATAATGACATCCAGTAGTTCGCCTTCGCGACTTTCTAAAATGTATTTTGTAACAATCGGCGTGCCGAGCAAAATTTCGAGTGCTGGAATCCGTGGCGTGTGCTCGTGCAATGTAGGAAGTAGTTTTTGGTAGACAATACCACGCAGGTTGTATGCAAGCAGTTTGCGAATTTGAGGTCGTTCACTTTCTGGAAACAAGTCGTAAATACGACCGAAGGTTTGCCAAGCGGATGATGCGTGAATTGTTCCAAACACAAGGTGGCCAGTTTCAGCGGCACGGATAGCCGCTTCAAACGTTTCGTTATCGCGCATTTCACCAATGAGCACAACGTCAGGGTCTTCACGAACGAGCGCACGAAGTGCCTCGTTAAAACTTAAACAATCAATACCAACTTCACGCTGGTTGATTGTCGCTTTGTCATCTTTGAAAATGTATTCAATCGGATCTTCAATAGTCACGATGTGGCAACGCTTTCGTTCGTTCACATAGTTGAGCATGGCTGCAATAGAAGTCGATTTGCCAGAGCCAGTAACTCCAGCAAACAAAATTAAACCATTCGCTGCCATTGCAACGTCGCCAAGGACTGGGGCAAGGTGCAGTTCCTCAAAGGTCATGATGCCTGATGTAATCAAACGGCAGGCAAGCGATGGTTTGCCCCGAGCCATGAACATGTTGACGCGGAATCGGTTGTCTTCATCGTAGTCATAGGCCAAGTCTATCTGCCCATGTTTTTGGAAGTGCCTGTATTGCTCGTCATCGAGAATATCTTTCGCGATTTGGTAACACAATTCTTCTGTGTTCAATTCAGCATCTAGGCTGCGAAGTACACCCCGGACGCGAATCCTAGGTTTTGTACCCGCTTTAATATGCAAGTCCGATGCTTCGAAGTTAATGGTCGCCTTAAGCATTTTTCGGAACTCGGTAATGCCATTTCCAGGCGTAGTTCCTAGGTCGTTATGTACGGTGTTCGCTATATCTGTATCTTGAGGTTCTGTCACTTGTAGTCTCTTCTTTACTATTTGCGTGCACGGGATATGCTTTGATTGCGCAGAGTAGCATATTGAGCGCTCTTACTCTGTAAAAACGGGTTGATTATGGGTGTCAAAAGTGGTAAAATTGCCCAATGGAAAAGTTGCATATACCTGATGGCATAACCTTTGACGATGTTTTGCTCGTACCAAGGTTTAGTGAAGTGACGCCAGACGTTGCTGACACATCAACTCGCCTCACAAATCATATTTCTTTGAATATTCCACTTATATCGGCTCCAATGGACACTGTGACCGAGTCATCGCTTGCAATTGCCCTCGCTCAAGAGGGTGGAATTGGTTTTGTGCATAAAAATATGCCCCCAATGCTTCAAGCTCGCGAAGTTGCCAAGGTAAAGCGGTCTGAGAATGGTGTGATTACTGACCCAGTAACACTGAGCCCCGAAGACTCCATTCGAAAGGCAATGACGTGGATGGAAGAACAAAACGTTTCTGGTTTTCCAGTGACACTTGATGGTGAAGGAAACGGCGAAGTTGTGGGCATTCTTACCCGTCGCGATATGAAGTTCGTCGACTCAGACGACCAATTGGTTGGTGAATTAATGACATCAAGTAATCTGATTACTGGTGGTGCCAACACAACTCTCGAAGATGCGGAAGCAATGATGGTTCGCGCTCGGGTAGAAAAACTTATTCTTATTGATGATGCAAACAAACTAAATGGCTTGATCACGATGCGAGATATTGAAAATATTCGGCATCATCCTAAAGCATGCCGAGATTCTCGTGGTCGTTTACGTGTTGGTGCCGCAGTTGGCGTGCACCAGTTTGACAGAGTCGAAGCACTCATCGAAGCAGAAGTAGATGTCATCGTAGTTGATACTGCGCATGGACATTCACAAAATGTTTTAGATACCGTTAAAGAAATTAAAAGCCGTTGGGACATTGACGTAATTGCTGGAAACATCGCAACAACTGAAGGTGCGCAAGCACTCATTGATGCTGGTGCAGATGCAGTAAAAGTAGGTATTGGACCAGGTTCAATTTGCACCACTCGAATCGTAAGCGGTGTTGGGGTTCCGCAACTTACAGCAATTGTGAATGCGTGCAAGGCAGCGGACACGCACAACATTCCAGTCATTGCCGACGGTGGTATTCGCCAAAGCGGTGATATTGGAAAAGCGATTGCAGCGGGTGCAAGTTCTGTGATGCTCGGTTCACTTTTTGCGGGCCTTGATGAAAGTCCAGGCGAGCTTATTTTGCATCGGGGAAGGCGTTTTAAGACGTATCGAGGCATGGGTAGTGAAGGCGCGATGGGACAGGGTTCTGCTGATCGATATGGTCAAGCAAATGTAACAAACACAAAAAAATATGTTCCTGAAGGCGTCGAAGGCCGCGTTCCTTATCGTGGAAAACTTGGCGAGTTTACGTATCAGATGGTTGGCGGGCTGCGCGCGGCGATGGGTTATTGTGGCACAGCAACTGTTGTAGAACTTCGTCAAAAAGCAACCTTTGTTCGCGTGAGTGGTGCTTCATTAATTGAGAGCCATCCTCACGATATTCAAATCATCAAAGAAGCACCGAATTACCAAGTTGCAAGCGAATCAACCGCGCGATAAGCGTACATCCTTAACGGCCTTACTCCTCTTAACGGGATTGGCTTCCACAGGCACGAGCGTGATTTGGAACGGCTTACCGTTCATCGCTAAACGTGATTATGGTTTTAGCGAAAGCGAAAACTTATCGTTGTACTTGCTTATTGGTTTTGTCTATGTGACAGGCGCAATGATCTCTGGTAGGTGTACGCGTTTTTTGCTGCCGTATATATCAATGCGTGCAATGATGGGTGTCTTGTTGCTTGCTGTTGCAGGGGTGTGTTCTTTGCCGTTGTTTACGACAAATGAAAGCAGTTGGATAATGTGGACTTCGGGTGGTGTTGCAGGTTTTTGCAGCGCGTGGCTCTGGCCAATTGTTGAAAGTTATTTAGTTGCGGGCAGGCATGGACCAGAAATGCGACGTGCTATTGGTTGGTGGAATCTTGTCTGGATGTGCTCGGTTGCGGGTGTTATGCTTGCGATGGCGCCGCTTATGGAAAACCACGCATCGATGGTCATTGTTGGTCTTGGCGTGATGAATGTATTTGCTCTTTTTGTGCTTCCATTGTTTCCTAAAAATCCACCAAGTCACGAGGCGTCTTTGGTAAAGGAGCACGTTCCAGCTTCGTACGCCGGTTTGCTTCAAGGTGCACGTGTATTGTTACCCTTAAGTTATGTCATCAATGGTGTTCTTTCACCGTTGTTGCCATTTATTCTTACAGGTATCGCGGTGGATATTTTTTGGCAAACACCAGTTGTTGCAATTTGGATGATTTCGCGGGTCTTCGCTACGACCTTTATGTGGTATATGGTGTCTGACCCCGTTGCGCAGGCACCTGAGGTAAGAACCCGTGGATCAGATAGGGTTCTCTGGTGTTGGCATGGGAAATGGTCGGTCTTATGGGGAGCATTCATTGCAATGGGCACAGGGTTTATATGCATTTTGGGTGCAAGCACTCTTCTAAACGTAATTGTTGGCTTAGTTATCTTGGGCATCGGGTTTGGCGTAACCTACTACACAGCATTGTATTACGCGATGGCAGTTGGTTCTGCGGAAGTCGATGCAGGTGGAAAACACGAGGCGTTCATCGGAGGTGGATACATGGTTGGGCCGATGCTTGGTCTTGTCTCGTTGCAATTCGCACCCACTGCCAATGAAAGTGGATTTGACGTAGTCATTTATGTTGTTTTAGGATTTCTTCTCCTCTCTGCGATGGCTCTAGGGCTGTTTTGGCGAAAAGACCGATAATCATCAAACAATTCTTGGATTATTGCCTTTAGAATCGTCTTTCCGAATAAAGAACAAGAAAGATGTACCTCTCGTAAGGAAAAACTATGTTTACTACTATCGCAATCGCTTTAACTCTCTCTACCGCACCTGCAGCAAATCCTGTAGATGCAGCATCTCGCCCCAACTTTGGCGGCATGACGATGCCTAATTCCCAAGGCAGTCTTCCATCTTTTGAAGATGTCGCTGACGGCTACGACACAGTGGTCTCCTCTACTGATGGCAATGACGGCTTGTATTCACTCTATCGCGATGAAGACGATCGGTTGCTTGTTGAACTTTCACCTGATTACGAAGGACAACCGATTCTAATTGCGTACACCATCTCAAGTGGTATAGGTGAAGCTGGCGTACAAATTGGCGATGTCTATGGACACTGGACTCGAATTCACGATCAACTCGTGCTTGTCCAACCAAACCTTGAGATTAAATCAACTGGTGATGAACAAGCGCAAAGCGGGTACGACCGAGTCTTTACAGACAGAGTTGTTCTTGATGTGCCAATTCTTACTGAAGGCCCCAATGGCGGGCCAGTGTTTGACGGAACGAATTTATTCTTGCACGGTTCTTCAAACTTTTTTGGTGGGCAAACTCGTGGTGCAAGGACTGATCTTGCGACGTTAAAAAAAGCAAAGAGTTTTCCAGGCAATGTTGAGTTGACTTTTGAGTTGCCGCTTGCTGGCGGGCAGTTTGGTACGCTCTCGTATTCCATTCGTACAGTTGAGCAAGATACTGGGTACCAGCCAAGAATTGCTGACCACCGTATTGGCTATTTTAATACGACTTTTAAAGATATTGGTGATGCATCAAACGATGACCCATGGGTTCGGTACGTAACTCGTTGGCATCTTGAAAAAGCAGATCCGAAATTAAAAATGAGTCCTCCGAAACAACCAATCGTGTTCTATTTAGAACACACTATTCCTGTTAGGTATCGACGCTGGGTTCGAGACGGCGTGCTTGAATGGAACAAAGCGTTCGAACAGGTCGGCATCGTCAACGCAATCGAAGTCTACCAACAAGACGCATCAACTGGAGCACACATGGATAAGGATCCTGAAGACGCTCGGTACAACTTTATACTATGGACCACTGCAGACATGGGTTTTGCAATCGGGCCAAGCCGAGTCGATCCAGAAACGGGCCGCATTCTTGATGCTGACATCGTGATGGACGAAGGTTTCGTCAACGGTTGGACAAAAGCATGGCATCGTCTTCTTCCTGAAGTTGCGATGGAAAGTTTTGACCCGGCTGCTCGCGAGTGGTTAAAGACCCACCCGAATTGGGACCCCCGTATTCGACTTGCAGATCCGCTCGAGAGAAAAACTATTGCTAAGCAAATACAAACAATGCCAACTCACCCAGCACTTGCTCAGTCCACTGAAATGATTGGCGATGATGAATACGATGGGCTTGGAAACAGAGTGTGTCAAACAAATGGCGCGTGCATGTATCCTGCGTACCAAGCCGCTGAGCTTTCTATGGCGCGTTTGCATCCCGATGTTCTTGCGATGCTCGCAGTAGCAGAAGAAGGTGAAGACGGCGAAGCGTACGACGGCGATATGCTCGATGGCGTTCCGGACTGGTTCATTGGCCCGATGTTGCGTGATGTAATCATGCACGAAACGGGTCACACGCTTGGTCTTCGACATAACTTTAAGGCATCAACTGTGTATGACATGGATGAAATGAATAATCAAAACTTTGAACACGAAGCAATTTGCGGTTCGGTTATGGAGTATTCACCAATTAACATTAACGTTGAAGATGGTCCAGACCAAGGTGACTTTACGATGATGACTATTGGGCCTTACGATTACTGGGCAATTGAATACGGGTATACGATGGATGATGAATCACTCCCCGCGATTTTATCGCGAGTGAATGAACCACAATTGGCGTACTCCACGGACGAAGACACGTTTGACAGTGATCCTTCTTCACGTCGTTTCGACTGGGGCAAGAATCCACTTGATTACGCAGACTCTCAAATTCGTTTGGTAAAACAACTTCGTAGTTCTTTGCTTGATCGCATGGTCAAGGATGGCCAAAGTTGGGGCCGTGCTCGAAGTGGATATGAAATGTTGCTAAACAGGCAATTTGGTTCGGTGGGCACAGCGGCTGATTGGATTAGTGGAACGATCAATAACCGTGCGCGCAAAGGTGATCCGGGCGACCGAAATCCTATCGAAGAAATTGATCCTGACGTACAACGCAGAGCGCTCACTATGGTGCTCGAAAATTCCATGCGCGATGAAGCATGGGGCTTAGACAACGATTTACTGAATAAAATGACAGTTGAAAAATACTGGGATAATGGTGGCGGAAGAAGTGCAATGACGAATTCTGCATTCCCTATTCATGAACGCATCAGTGGTATGCAGGCATCTGCTCTTTCGATGGTGTTAAACCCCAGTACACTTGGTCATTTATATGACGGTGAGTTTCGTAATGCGTCTGACGTGGACGTGCTTACGGTTGCTGAAGTAATACAAGCAGTAACGGACGAAGTGTGGAGTGAACTTGGTGCAATCCCGAAGAACTCGTCAAATCGCGAACCAGCGATTTCTTCGTTGCGTCGTAATCTGCAAAGTGAACACCTAGCACGTTTGATTGAACTTAGTTTGGAAGAAGATGCACGCACGCCTGCAAGTCGAACAATTCAAAGTTTGGTACGCATGCAATTGCAAGGTATCCAGAAGCAACTAAAGAGCGCATCAGCAAAAGACGCGTATACGCGTGCTCATTTGGCTGATTCTTCTATGAAAATCAAGAAAGCCCTTAACGCCCAGTTCACCATCGGCGCTGATTCTGGAGGTGGTGGTAGACTTGATTTTATGTCACGCTTTGGTGAGTAGCTCGTAAACAACCCCGCGGTTCTTTTATTTAGAGAATTCTAAAACGGAGGCAGTCACCAAGCAGTGGCTGCCTCCGATTATTTCTGCTTCCTGCTATCCTATATGCTGTGACGCAAGGAACACAAGCAATTCAACGACTCTGGTTTGAACCAGTCATGGGTCCAGAACTTGATGGTTTTTGGCTTGAGCCAGGCGCTGAATTGCTCTTTGGTCGTGGTTCCCAATGCGATATCAAACTGCCTGAGGCAACGATATCACGCCAGCACGGGCAGTTTGTTTCTAACAGTGAAGGATGTTTCCTCGTTGACCTTGGCAGTCGCCTTGGCACGTTTGTAAATGAAGTGCAGTGCGAAAAAAATGCGAATACAACAATAACACCGGGAAATATGGTCCAAATTGGTCCATGGGTTTTTCGGACAAGCGTTCGGCAGGGAGCACCTGTTGCCATGCAGACCCTCGACGACAGTGTCGAAGTAGAGGCGCGCGTCCAACGAATGGGGCGCAACGAACTTGGTCACTTGGCGCAACATCGCCTTACGTTACTGATTGAATGTTCTGCTGACATCAACGAAGCAACAACCGTGCAAGAACTTGGTGCGTTGCTTGTAAAATCGGCAATCGGTGGAACGGGTTTCCAGCGCGCAGCAATGCTTATTCCTGCTGACGAAAGCGGAGAGATTCAAGTCATGGGATTCCTTGACGGTGAGTCACGCGATGCAACTGGCACCACATTTAGTAGGTCATTGTTAGAAGGAGCATCACGAGGGGATGTTGCTTGTATGCTTTCTGGACAAACGGCTGGGTTTGGCCAATCAATCGCAGACCTAAATATTCACTCAGCAATTTGCAGTGCAATCATGGTCGATGAAGTCCTTGTTGCGTACTTGTACTTAGATGCACGCGAACAAGAACGACAAATTCAACCAGATGCCGCGGGTTTTTGTCAAGCTCTTTGCCAAATGGCAGGGCTTGCGTATGCAAATTTGCGCCGTCTTGAAAACCAAATTGAACAAGCTCGACTTGAACAAGATCTTTCTGCTGCACGTGAAGCGCAACAGCTAATGATTCCCAAAGACGTGAGCGCTGGTGAAGTGTTTGGTTGGGGACGCGTTTTTCGCCCAGGTAAAGAAGCATCAGGCGACTTGCTTGACATCATCCCGCTGTCCAACACAAGGATGGCACTCATTGTTGGCGATGTAAGCGGCAAAGGTGCTGGCGCAGCAATTTTGATGGCATCTGCGCAAGCGTTTTTGCACGCACGTATTCAAATGGGCTGTTCCCCAGAAGATGCAGTGACTGCGGTAAATAAATTCGTTGCGAAACGTTCTGCTATGAATCGTTTCTTAACGCTTTGGGTAGGTATTTTTGACGCGGATGAAAAAGTGCTTACGTATGTTGACGCAGGTCATGGGCACTGGGCGATTCGAAGAGCCGATGGCAGGGCAGAAGCGCCACCAACACCGGATGGTTTCTTGATTGGAATCGATGCAAATTCGGAATATCGAAACGCAACACTTCTTGTTGAGCCGGGCGATCGAGTTATTATTTTCAGCGACGGCATTCCAGAGCAACAAAACAGCGAATCTGAACAGTATGGGGTCGACCGGGTCTACGAACTTGTTGCTGAATCACCAACTGCTGAAGAAGACGTACAGCGGCTCCTCCAAGCCGTGATGACGTGGGGCAATACAACGGATTTGGACGACGATACAACAATTGTATCCCTTGGTCTTGTGTAAAAAACTCCCTTTTGGTGGTATAATTCAAGTTCTATGAACAAATTAACTCAGTTTTACGGCACTGCGGTCGGCAAAAAATTTGTCGTTGCGGTTACCGGCATAATGATGGCTGGCTTCTTGGTCATGCACATGATTGGCAACCTAAAAGCGTTTGCTGGAGCAACAAAACTTGATGCCTACGCGTTGTATCTTCGAGATATTGGCCAAGACATGTTCGGGCACGAAACGGTGCTTTGGATTGCGCGAATTGGTTTGGTTGTTGCAGTCGTCGCGCATATTTTTACAATTGTGTTGTTAGTAAAACAAAACCACAAAGCGCGGCCCGTAAAATACCACGTGAAGAAATCATTTGTTTCAACATTTCCAGCGCGGATGATGCGTGTTTCTGGATTACTGCTTTTGATTTTTATCATCGTGCACATCGCTCAGTTTACATTCGGCGAATGGCTCTCGACACCGTTCGAAGAAGGTAAGGTGTATTCCAACATTTCACATGCATTTGGCTCGGGATGGCTGCCATGGTTTTATGTGTTTATGATGTTCATCGTGTGCATACACTTGTGCCACGGACTTTGGAGTTTCTTCCAAACATTGGGCATTGATAACCCCGACAGAAATAAACTACTTCGTGGACTTGCAATTGTGGTTTCACTTGTGTTGTTTATAGGATTTTCCGCAGTGCCAGTGGCGTTTGCAACAGGACTAATCGGAGTGGCGAAATAATATGGAACTTGATTCAAAAATACCAAACGTGCCAATACAAGAAGCTTGGCGTGCCCACATTGATTCGATCAACTTAGTTGGCCCAAAGAACAGGCCAAAGTACGACATCGTCGTCGTCGGGTCTGGTCTTGCAGGCGCATCAGCAGCGGCATCGCTTGGAGCAATGGGCTATAACGTAAAACTGTTCTGTTTTCAAGACTCGCCGCGTAGAGCGCATTCAATTGCAGCACAAGGCGGAATCAACGCGTCGAAGAATTATCGAAACGATGGCGATTCAACTTGGCGATTGTTTTATGACACACAAAAAGGTGGCGACTTCCGAGGCCGAGAAGCGAACGTCTACCGTTTAGCAGAAACATCCACGCAAATCATTGACCAGTGCGTTGCGCAAGGCGTGCCCCTTGCTCGTGAGTACGGTGGAAATCTTGCTAACCGTTCTTTCGGTGGCGTACTTGTAGAACGAACGTTTTATGCTCGTGGACAAACTGGGCAACAACTTTTGCTCGGTGCATATCAAGCACTGGAAGAGCAAGTTGCCCTGGGTAAAGTGAAACAATATCCACGAACTGAAATGCACGATATCGTCAAGATAGACGGTCGTTGCAGGGGCATCGTCGTTCGCGATTTAATGACAGGAGAAATTCAAACACATGCTGCAGATGCAGTTGTACTTGCTACTGGAGGGTACTCGAACGTGTATCACCGTTCCACTAATGCGGTGAATTGCAACGTCACGGCAGCGTGGCGCGCGCATAAGCAGGGCTCTCTTTTTGCTAACCCTTGCTTTGTACAGATTCATCCGACGTGTATTCCAGTGCATGGTGATAACCAATCAAAACTAACTTTGATGAGTGAATCGCTTCGTAACGATGGCCGCATTTGGGTGCCTCGCAAGAAGGGCGATGATCGGCGCCCACGTGATATACCTGAAGAAGAACGATACTATTACCTTGAAGAACGATATCCAAGTTTTGGAAACCTCGTTCCTCGTGATGTTGCATCGCGTGCAGCAAAGAAAGTTTGTGACGAGGGCTATGGTCTTGGCGAAACGGGTTTTGGTGTGTACCTTGACTTCCGTGATGCTATTGCAAAGCATGGCAAGGATGTTATTGAAGCGAAGTACGGCAACTTGTTTGACATGTATAAAGACATCACAGATGACGATCCATACGAAACGCCATTTAAAATTTATCCAGCTCCACATTACACAATGGGCGGCCTATGGGTGGATTACAACCTCATGACGAATGTTCCGGGCTTGTATGCAATTGGTGAGGCGAACTTCTCTGACCACGGTGCAAACCGGCTTGGTGCGAGTTCTCTTATGCAATGCCTTGCTGACGGGTATTTTATCCTTCCACAAACGATTGGCGATTATTTGCGCGACATTTATCAGCAAAAAATTGAAGAAGACCACCCTGAATTTGCAAAACATGCAGAGGCAGTGGACGAAAAGATAGATGCATTAATGAACATTAAGGGTTCTCGTACACCGCTTTCGTTCCAAAAAGAACTTGGTGACATTATGTGGAATTATTGTGGAATGTCCCGAAATGCTGAAGATTTAAAGAAAGAGCTCGAACTGATTCCAGCCCTTCGAAAAGAGTTTTGGTCAGAGCTAAAAGTTGCTGGTACAAAGGATAGTTTTAATCAGTCTCTTGAGCGCGCGGGTCGTGTTGCTGATTTCCTCGAGTTCGCAGAACTAATGTGCAAAGATGCGCTTGAACGAGATGAATCTTGTGGTTGTCACTTACGCGAGGAGCATGTGCACGAAGATGGCGAAGCAAAACGTGATGATGAAAAGTTTTCATATGTCGCGGCTTGGGAGTGGATGGGCGAAAATGTTGCGCATCAACTGCATACTGAACAGTTAGACCACCAAGCGTTGAAGCCAACGACAAGGAGTTACAAGTAATGAATTTTATATTGAGTATTTGGCGCCAAGCATCACCTGAAGCCAAAGGAAAAATGGTGAAGTACAAGATGTCGAATGTTTCAGAAGAAACATCGCTTCTTGAAATGTTAGATATGTTAAATGAAAAGTTAACATTGAAAGACGAAGAACCAGTAGCGTTTGACAGTGATTGTCGTGAAGGTATTTGCGGTTCATGCTCACTTGTGGTTAATGGCAGGGCTCACGGCCCTGGCAAATTAACAACTTCTTGCCAAGTATTTATGCGTTCCTTTACCGATGGCCAGACTATTCACCTTGAGCCTTATAGAAGTGCAGCCTTGCCTGTTATCAAAGATTTAGTCGTAGACCGTACTTCGCTTGACAGAATTATTCAATCTGGCGGGTATATTTCTGCGCACTCTGGGCCAAAGCCGGAACCAAACTCAGTGCCAATCGGGTACGACGAGTTGGAAGAATCGATGGACGCTGCTGCTTGCATAGGTTGCGGAGCTTGCGCGGCTGCTTGTCCAAATGGTTCTGCGATGTTGTTTACTGCCGCAAAGATTGGTCACTTGGGTTTACTTCCCCAAGGTCAGCCTGAACGCTCAAGCCGAGCAAAAGCGATGGTGCAGCAGATGGATGACGAGGGCTTTGGTGCTTGTACAAATTATGCAGAGTGCCAGGATGCTTGTCCTAAAGGCATTTCCATTAAATTTATCGGTCGTATGAACAAAGATTTTGCAAAAGCAATGCTCTGCGACGAACTCGACCCACGCGGTTCGATGGACGCAAATTAATCTACCCGCGGTAGATAAACAGTTGCCGAAACACCTTCGTACTTGTGGATAATTAATGCGCAATGACTGTGAGATCAGTCATTCCACTAGTTCGTTTGACTTCTGCAACGCCGTGTTTAGTGATGGATATTTCGCCTTTCCAAGGCGCGAAGTTGTTTGAAAACACAGTAAGTCGTAATGGGGATTTAGAAACGATTTTGAGTTCGACAACTCCGTTTTCGTCCGTAGTTCCATTGTCACCATCTGCGGGAAACGGTTCCAAAATGTTGTATGGTCCGACGATGATGTAGTTTTTATCGCTTGGATTAAAGAAGTACATAGGCGCTGCTTGCACCGAAGCGCCGGCTACGGGTTCACCATAGGTTTCAGAAACTGTAAGCGATACCTTGCTATAGGAGTTGCATCCAGAAAGCAGGGCGCAAATTATCAAGAAGGCACAAGTTGGGGTTCGCATTCTGCCGTTATGGTAGTACAATTCCACATCAGGAACCGCAATTCCAAACCCTATGGTGGGGTGGCCGAGCGGTTGAAGGCGCCGGTCTTGAAAACCGGTAAGGGG
>NZFX01000020.1 GCA_002689385.1 Phycisphaerae bacterium | reverse complement strand
GTAAAAATCAGAACTGTTCGGATAATACTCACGAAGATCTGCCTTGGTTCGTGATTGCTCACGCCAGTTTTTTATTGCATTTTCTAAACCTACTTGGCCGTTTGATGCCACTGCATTGAATCCCTCAACAACAACCTTAGTCGGAAACGTTGAACCAAAAATACCTAATAGGTCAGAGCCAGAAATACCGTTGTCGAGATATTTCGCAATATCAAACGAATCATATCCATTGGGAATATTTAAATTTTCCGGGTCATGACGATTCCAAAATCTATCTTCCCAGCGTAACCAAGGCGGAAGCAAATCATTTCGAACGCCAGAAAACATAGTGAGTTTTCGTCGATTATCAAAAACCATCTGCCCATTATCTAGCTGTGCTCGGTACTCGGACGCTTCATGCTGATCCATACTGGAACGCAAAAATTGGTTGTCGTAATTGCTAATAAGATTGTTTGCACTTCGCTCAAAACGAGAACCAACAAACTGGTAGTTATTACCCTCTGTTATGCGTAACTCGATTTCATCGGAGACTGTATATGGACGTAAGCCGTTAGTTGCATTAAAGGGATCACGACCTGCAAGTTGAAAATACCACAACCGACCATAACGTGAAGAAATATCATCAGTGATGCTCAGGGCGTGGTTGCTTGTTGGGTCAGCAAACACTGGATTGGGACTGTTGTAGTTGACTTCAATGCCTAACTCATCGAGCATACTTGCATTTTCTTGATCGTCCCACTGATCTGTGTCCCAGTCAACATAGACTTGCGCATTTTCATTCACTGGTTCAACTCGCGGATAGGAAATCCACTGCTGTCCATTAAACAATGCATTTCCTGGCAAGTTCGAAAGGTTATCCATAAAACCAACACGCCAAGGGTACACGTTGCCAAATGTAAGATCGTTTTGCCCAACTATAGCCAAGTCCGCAGGCGTGTGCCCGCGTGTTGCTTCGCCAACCATGTCGCGCGCTGTGTCGTTGTCGTTCCAGTCGCCGTAGTCTTTACGGTGAAACTGGGTCGCCACGTTCATGTTGCCACGACCACTGTTATCAGTGACTGAAACTGCAACGATTTGACGTGTGTCGGGTCCGAGCGTCTGTGGATACAAATGCCAAAATGCATCAGTAAAACCATCGCCATCGGTATCAGTCAACATTCGTTCAACAAACCAACGGTCTGTACCTTCAACAAATGCGTCGAGTGGCCGTTCCCCTGCATCAGGATTATTATGAATGCCATCACCATCAAGGTCGCTTAAATCTAAAAAGTTTTGAGGAAGCAAACTTGGGTTGTTTTGCGCAGCAGCCCAACCATTCAAGGTTGTCCAATCCAGCCAAAGATTAAAATTCGCTTGTCCACCATTAACAAGCGCTGGATACTGCGTTGTGGGACTTAGTGCTAAGTCTTGCCAGCCAACACCTGGTCGTTGCGGTCTATTAATCGGCCATTGTTCAAGTGGCACATTTAGATCAGTAACCAAACTCAAAGTAACATCACTGATATCTGGAACAGGACGCCATGCGTTTCCGCTTCGAGAAAGATTTGTCAAATGGCGCCAGTGCGTAAATGTTTCAGGTGTGCCGTCAGAGTTCGTCCAACCTGGAAATCCCTGACCGATTGCGTCAATAACATCTGCACGCTGTGGCTCGAGGTCACGAAGCCATCGAGTATCGCCGAAGGAAGGCCCGCCAATTGGGTTCACTGGTCCTAATGCTGGCACACCAACAATCGAGGTGTCATCTGGTGGATTCGTCCAAGGAACAACATCGTACGGAGCAAAGTTATACGGGTATTGATCATCGTGCCCATACCGAATAGCATTTTCATATGGCGCGCTCCTGCGTGTATTTGCACTATTAGCAGGAATTTGCGCACTAGGAACAACGGGATTTGCAAAAAGCGCTTGTGCAGTTTCTTCTGCAACTTGCGTGGCAATTGTACGCGCCCTATCGTTAATTTTTGCGACATCACGCTGCGCTACTGCAGTTGCTCGACCGCTTTGCGTACGAGTGATAAATGCAGTTGCAACAAGTACAAGCAGAACCAGTATGCCCACAACTAGAATGAGTGCGTTGCCAAAACGTGGACGAAAAGTTTGCTTGCTAGTATTGTTCATTAATCTCGCTCCGGCAGGTCAACAACAAACTGGTATGTCCAGCCCGCTCCTAGTCTGTTATTTCTATCAAGCAAGTGCAAGGTTATACGTAATGCACTTGGCCAAGGTGTATATCGCCATGTCGTGTCTCCAGGATATGGAAACCCATTTAAATCGAACCCGCCATTGAGAAAATCGATATCGTTTTCCATGAATGGGTCGTGACCGTTATAGCCAAATAGTGCCCAGTATTCCCTTGTTCGGGAATTGTTGGCTAGCACAGATGGTATTTGCACCGCCCCTGCAACATCGTTGGTATCGAAGTACGGTTCAATAAGATTGGGGTCAACAGAGAGTGGCGCGCTATTGTTCGCCGAGCCATTGTTTGCATCAAGGGTATATTGCGTGAGTGTGTTAAACCCAATATCGTATTGGTCAATCTCGCCATCAAAACTGTATGTGTAGGAGCCACCAAACCATGGGCGCGCTACTAATGGATCGTATTGATAACCGGAGTAAAACACATTATCCCCATCCACCGCTTCACCGACACCCTCATCGTATGTCCATTCCACTTGGAAAGAAACACAACCTTCAGCAATGGCTGGCATCATAAGCGCTTGGTCGTACCGAATCGCTGTAGGTGGATACGGTTCAACTCTTGGCCAGTAAAAAAGGGAAGCAATCAATTCTTGTTGATCTGTAGTTGTGCCAGAGTCTATATTACGCCACTGCCTGTTCGCTGCTCCAAACTCCACCTCTTGCAAAATACACTGGCGAACATCATCAAGCTGTGTCGCTGCAATGTCAACTCGACCGTGCAATACTTGGGGAAAAGTATTTGAACCACCGATGCGTGGATCCCATGGAAAAATAGTGTGTGAGGAAACGCCCCTACGCATATACGTCTTCTTAGAATCTGCATTTGGATCGTTATCATCATCGTCTGCAAGGATAACTGCTTGCCTGCAGAGAGTCCAATCGCTTGGATCATTCTGAGTACCGTTCGCATACGCACCGCTTGCAACAACATCGAAACGATCCGCTTGAGCTTCTGGATAGAGTCGTGTTTCAACTTCGACTGCTCCCTCGTACCATGGCGTTTTTACTCCAGGGATAACAGAACCAAAATACACTGGGTCGTCAGATTGCTCATTCGTGTTTACCCCCTGATTAATTCCATCAAGCTGCGAATAGCGAACACCATGACCATAGTACACACGCGTAGCGAGGCCCTGCCCTGCAAAGTCAGTACTGCCGGTGTTTAACATGGGAGTCGCCACGCCATCAGTAAAGAATATAAGTTGGTCGCAACGAATGACTTCGTCTGCAGGTAGCGAATTATCAATAAGAAAGTATTCACCCTTAAGGTTATTCGGAACCGCAACGGAACGAATACCTAGGAAACCTTCTCTTGAGATATTCGCAATATCATCACGAAGTTGTTGCTCGATAGCAACGCCTTGTTGCAATGTTTCAGCTATAGCTTTGCCTGACGAGGAAATATCACTCGTTGAACTAAAGATGCGACCAACTGCAACCATGACTGCTAGTAATACGACGACGGCAACCATAAGTTCAATGAGCGTAAAACCTAATCGTGTCAAAATATATGGCCTTCGATGAATCATAAAGCCTCCACCATTGCATAGACTGGAATCAACTTCCTACCTTTGCTGTCCGATGTTGGCATAAACCAGATATCAGTCACAACACCGTCGTATTGAATTCCATTTTGCTGCGCGTTAAATCCTGGATCCCACCAGTTAACATTAATTGCTGAAGAACCAAAACTCGTTTCTTGCAAAAATACTTGGAGTTCTGATGGTGGTGAAGTCAATCGGACTGGTTCAGTATCATTTGCACGGCGTCGACCATTTTGCACGGTGTGGACATTACCATT
Organism: Phycisphaerae bacterium; assembly: GCA_002689385.1. Lineage (GTDB taxonomy): Bacteria > Planctomycetota > Phycisphaerae > Phycisphaerales > SM1A02. The sequence goes on along the minus strand of NZFX01000020.1, from coordinate 4,638 downwards.
TTGATCGACTATCCATTGCCCAGGATACTGCCATTGATGTTGTTGCTCGAGAGGGTCATCCAACTCTGAGCCAACAAGCAAATCAGCACCTTGTCCTGCATTCCAACTGCCAGTCGATGATTCTGAAAACAAGTTAACTCGTAACGGCAAATTCGGCGTTGAATATTGGCGTGTGTCAACGGAGTATGCGCCGGTCTGGGACGGGTCAATCACACGGTATACAAAAATGGCAACAAGAATGCGGCCTTCGTATCTTCTAAACATACAGTCCCAATAATACTTGGCCTTTGGGCGATTTTCTGCAACACCATCCCACATTGGGTACTGTCGCTCACTTGCAAAAATGCGAACAAGAGGCGTTCCTGGTTCATTCGACACACCATCGCTTGGAATGTCTGTGTCGTAGGATGGATATTTAGCTCGGTTGTATGGTATTCCTGGAACAGGAACAATCAAGCTGTCTCCTGACAAATCACCTTTTACAAAAGTACGGTCCGTCCAATCTTCAGTGAAAGGACTTCCTTGTCCTGCAATTATCTCTGTATTTGGAGTTCCAAAAATATCAATTGCGCCACGAATAGACAAAGAAGTCTGATCACCATCTGTACCATAATTATCTGGAACTATTCCTGGCCGACGCCACATCCAATCACCACAAACTGTTGGCCATGGATTGATGCCATTCTGAGAAAGCGAAAGCTGGCACAAGTACGGGGCCCAATCTTCTTCAAAAGGTTCTGCTCCACCAAAATCATTTTGCGAAAGGCGCGATCGAAGTATAGTCATTGCGTTGCGCGCAACAATTGGACCGATGACATCATCCGTTGTTTTTTGTTGTTGCGAGATGCCCGCAGGGAACAACGTCGCAATACTAATAATGCCGATACCTAAGATAAATATTGCGAGCAATAGCTCGATTAAAGAAAAACCGCGTTGATTTTTTGCATGCATCATTTCAACACTGCTCCGCTGTAACGATTAAACTGAATTCGATCTGCATTTGCATCAATGTATTCGGTATACCTAAGATCACGATAATTAGCATCGTTCCAAGAAGCGGTGTCATTCAACTTCCTGCATTCCTCTTCGTTAAAGACAGCAAGAATGGGAGTCATACTTACAAAAGGTTCTGTTTCTTGAATTTCTACATCAAAGTAGGAACCGATGCTTGGCGTCGCTTCTGGCGTCCACGGGTAGGACACAATTTCTGGATCAGCCCAATCGATTTGAGTTGTTGCATCAATGGTTTGAATCCAGTCGCGATTGTAGTCCACCCAAATTCGATCTGAGCCAGACTCAGCATTTCGCACAACGACTCTTCCTTCGGGGCTGTACAACACGCCAACAAGTGCACCCTTTGGTTCATTTGCCTCAGGCAGATAGGAACACACCCACCAAACATCATCATCACCAACGCCATACCCTGGACCTGCAACGTTTACACCATCGGAGATTGTTCGCACGAGTACTTTGGGCACTGGAACAAATCGGTCGTAGGTCCAGATATTATTACTACCGTTGTTTGCGCTTGCTGAATCACCTATCCACTCAGCAATAACAAGTTCAATGAATTGGGTTGTGCCATCATCGCCAAGTCGCGGACGAAAAACAGTCATAACATATCGGTTGTTCTTAATTGCGATTGCGCGGGCATTGTCGAGCGCCGCTGTTACCGTATTGACTGCCGCTGACATCTGCATATCTTTTGCAATACCGCGATATGCGATTGCACTTAACCCCGCAAGAATTGCCATAACAACCATGACAACAATCAATTCGATAAGGGTAAAGCCACGTACTGAATTATTCTGACGCTGGTTCAACGTGCACCCTCCACTAGGTACGGCTTGTACGAATAGATATTGTCTAAAGTTGCATCCGACATTGCACCACTCGCATCGTCAATAGGACCATTATTCGACTGAAAGCGATACCCCCACAGACCGTCTGGCCCTGCTGAAACATAGTATGGCATTTGATTGATACAAGACCCAAGCCCGTCTTCAACTTGATCGCGCACCGTTAAATCGCCGCAGGAATCTTCTGCAAACATATTGCCCGAAGGAAACACATCGTAATAATACTTTCCTGGGAAGACGATGCCGATAGGGTTTCCCCAAGCGTCAGCGACGAACGTCCCATCATTGTCTTTAACCATTAAATCTGATTCCATCTTAGACAAAACTGTCGTTGCGCTTTCAGATTGAGTTAGTACGTACATAAATGAAACTGCACGGTTTTTCATTGCATCAGTCATCACTTGATTATCAATACCCTGCTGATTAAAGCCCGGATAGTCAATGAGGCCAGAAGCATAAAGGTCGTACATGCCAGTGTCGGCACTTTCGGGAACACCTTCGAACTCCATCGAACGACCCATCTCAAGTTCCCACTCTTGCATAGCCATCGTAAGAATCTTTACAGCATTTTCCGTTTGGCGAATTTCGCTGTTTCGCAGCACACTGCTTGAAATGCCAAGGGTAAGTGCCGCGAGCAATCCAATAATAGCAATGACAATCATCATTTCTATCAACGTAAACGCTGGACGTGGTGTTCGGTGTTTATGCATACTTTTCATTACGGTCCAATCTCCACAATGTTGTCTTCATTTACTTCCTGTGTTGCATTTTCATCTTGATTGCCTGGCAGACCGAAAAAGTCTGCGCGAATCAAATCGTTCACTTGTTTATCAGGGCCAGGTGAAAAGTAGGCAAATTGCCCCGCTTGCAACTCAATCGTTGTCGAACGATCACCGGTGGTGTCATTAATCCCATTTATGTAATCAGGAATGGCGCCATCAATCACTTTATCTGGCTGAAAATCCCAAGGGCGAAGGGCTATGTAATCGCTCAGAGTCGGTCGCAAATAACTGTTTGATTGCGGATAGACGCGTGAAATACCTGTTAACGGCAAATTTGGATCTGACCCTACGGGGTACAACGGTCGGTAGTACCGAATCGGTGAACCCCAAGTGTCAACAACAACCATAGGCAATACTTGGCGTTCATCCATTGTGAATGCTTCAAGTTCCGGGTCTCCAGGATAAAAAACTTTCGTCTCTCCAGTGATTGGATCAACCGTGGGGTTGCCGCTTGAGTCTGGAATAATTCGACCATACATTTGGTCGTTTTCTATCTCAAGATACGGCCCAATCAAACTGCCTCGAGTCGAAGGTACGCGGTCTGTGAGAAGCCCCTGCCCAGTTGATGCCCAAACATCTGTTGCACGCCAGACCCCATCCATGCTTGGATGGCGAATACCAAAACGAGGCATTTCTTCGTACGAATTTGGAAACTGATTAGGGTCGAGTGAGGGGTCTGTAGTTCGTCCATACCCGTCTTGGTCACGATTTCCGTACCCCACAAAGAACTCCGCTGGTGATGTTATGGAATACCAGTCTTGTGCTTGGTACCTATACATTTGTTGCGGAGAACCAGAATCATCACTTGGAAAAATCGGGAAGGACGCGAGGTTCCTACCTGTATCAAGAACCGCTGGCAAATAACCAACTTCTTCTTTGAAACGCACGGTTGCATTTTTTAAAGCAGTAAGACGTGATTGCGTTTCAGCAACTTGAGCCGCAGTTCTCGCTGACGTAAGCGCAAGCACAAGCGTACTTACAAGGACAACAATAATTGAAATCGTTATGAGCAATTCAATGATAGTAAAACCAAACCTAGATGTACCTCGTCGCTTGTGCATTACAAATTACCCAGAATCCGATACAGACTCAATCATCTTCACAAGTGGCAAGAACAAGGCCAAGACAATCGTACCGACAATGCCGCCAAGAACAACGACTAGCGCTGGCTCAAGCAAACTAAGCAGCGCGGTAACTGCTACGTCCACTTCTTCGTCGTAGTTGTCAGCAATTTTCATGAGCATGACATCAAGGTCACCTGTTTCTTCGCCAACTTCAATCATGTTTACAACAATCGAATCGCATACTTTTGCTTCGCGAAGAGGGGCTGCAACTGATTCGCCTTCGCGAATTGAATCATGGACACCAGTCAATGCTTTTTCATAGACATGGTTTCCAGAAGTATCGCGTGTAATTAACACTGCTTCAAGGATTGGCACGCCTGCTGCAATCAATGTGCCAAGTGTTCGTGTGAACCTTGCAACGGAAGTTTTTTCAACCAAGTTCCCGATTACTGGAACTTTCATAATAATAATATCTGTCACAGCTCGGCCTGCGTCTGTCTTGCGAACCAGTTTCAAGAAGAAGAAAATGATAAATGGCCCAGCAATCATCCAGACAAAACCAGGTATGGCTTGTTCGCCTTGTTCGGGCGTTCCCGCGATCCACAAACTTGCATCAATAAGCCACAATGTCAAACCTGGAAGAGTTACATCAAAGTCATCAAAAATATCTTTAAACTTTGGAATAACGAAATACATAATGCCTGTAACAATACCGACAGCAACAACAATAACGCAGATTGGATAAATCATCGCGCCTTTAATGCGGGACTTTAACCGTTCAGCTTTTTCCATAAAGTTTGCAAGACGCTGCAAAATGACATCCAGCACACCACCAATTTCACCTGCGGCAACCATCTTAGAATACAAACGGTCAAATGCCTTAGGGTGCTTACCCATTGCATCAGAGAGCGCCGTACCAGACTCAACATCTTC
>NZFX01000019.1 GCA_002689385.1 Phycisphaerae bacterium | reverse complement strand
TTTCCCGCCAGCTTTCTCAATTGAATTTGGAACAGCATGACTTGAACGTAAATCAAATACGATCGCACCATCGGTTTCATTTGCCAAAAACTTCGGCGCAAGCCAAGCAGTAACAAGATCACAGCCGACAATAGTTCCTTCCTCATCAACCACCATGCATCTGTCAGCGTCCCCATCAAAACATATTCCAAGGTGGCAACTGTGTTCTTTCACTGCATCAATTGTTTGTTGTAAGTTCGCATCAACTAGTGGATTCGGCTCATGTACAAAAAAACCCTTGTCATTGTCAAAGTTAATCTCAATTAACTCAAGACCTTTAACATTACGAAACAGTTTCGGAACCATCGTGCCAGCCATGCCATTTGAAGCATCAATCGCTGCTTTAATCACTATTTCACCAGATTGAATACGAGGGTCAAGGTACGTAAAGACATGCGCTTTGTATTGCTCCCATAAATCAACTGAAATTTCGTCGCCTCGCACAGCCGATATAGTCGGCTCAGCACAGTCAATTACCATTGACTCGATTCGCTCCAAGCCAGTCCCCATGCCAACAGGTTTTGCTCTCGCTCTGCAAATTTTAAAACCGTTGTACTCAATAGGGTTGTGCGATGCAGTTGTTTGAATTCCACCAATTGCACCAAGGTGGTTCACGGCAAATGCAATAAATGGTGTATCCACCATCCCTACATCAATAACGTCAGCGCCTGATGCAAGAATGCCATTCTTTAACGCTTCAACGAGAGATGGCGAACTCGGGCGCATGTCATGCCCAACCACAATCGCGCCTTTCTCATCGGCCTCCGCTAGAAGCAAGCGCCCCGTTGCCAAACCAATCTTGTGTGCTACTTCTTCATTCAATGGTTCTGGATAAACCGCGCGAACATCGTAAGCTTTAAATACTGTCATTCAAGCATTATACCCGAAAGCTAAAAATCGCAACAATCTTCAGTCGCAAGGTCTACAACTTCAACACCCTCAGGCAAAGCTGCTAAGAATGCGCTTCCATAAAACTTTCGAACAACGCGCGAATCTAAAATTGACACATCACCCTTGTCGTCACCCGATCGAATCAACCTGCCAATTCCTTGGCGGAACCGAATAACCGCGCGTGGTAATTGATCATTCATGAAAGGGTTTTCACCCGCTTCCTTAACTTTCTCTTGTCTTGCTTCAACCAAGGGACGGTCTGGAACATCAAAAGGCAATCGCGTAATAATAACATTGCGCAAATTGTGCCCTCGAACATCAACGCCCTGCCAAAAACTAGCTGTACCGAACAATACAGCGCCCTCGTCTTCACGAAATCGCTCAAGCAACGTTGTTCTTGTCACTGAGGAACCATGCTCGAGGAACGTCAACCCTTTGCCTTCAATTTCATCTTTAACAAGTTCAGAAACTTTTTGCAATAAACGGTAACTTGTAAACAACACAAAGGCCCCGCCTTGCGTACGGCCAACTAAATCAACAACGCGGTTTGCTAGTCGTTGGGTGTACTGGTCGCTTGATGGTTCTGGCATCGAAGAATCGACCCATGCACGCATTTGCCTTGGGTAATCAAACGGGCTGCCTAATTGCAACTCTGTTGGGTCCTTGCAACCAAGACGCGATTTCATAAGTGAGAAATCACCCCCACCAGTTGCTAATGTTGCAGAAGTAAGCACAACGGAATGTTCACCGTCGAATAAATGTTGCTTCAATAAAGTCGAAACATCCACCGCCATACATTTCAATACGGGCTTTGCCTTTGTTGCACCGCTCGCATGATGCGGCACGCCATCAACTGCATACACGCAACCCGAACGCTCCTGCGAAATTAACAAAGAACAAGCCCCTGCCATATCCATAGCGCGGACTGAGAAACCCGCTGTTTCAACAGATTCAGCATCATCTTCTAGTGATTCACGCAAAAGTGCTAAGTGTTTTCCCAGTGCAAGTAAAGGGCCGCTCAGGCAATCATCGACAATGCCTGGCTTTGAAACCCGACCATTTGATGGCGCAAAATCTAACTTCCATTGCACAAGTGCATCAAAAAAAGACTGCGCTTGTTCGCGGCAATGATGCACCAACCCAATACACTGCGAGAGCAATTCTGTCTTGTATCCCTTTGCTTCAAGTAAATGCAAAAATCCCTTTGTCGCGCGGCTTCTAGAAACCGGAACCAGTGAGCGTAAAAAATATTCAACTTGGCTTTCAGAAATTGAAGCACCAAAGTGATCTGCTGCAACATCTTCAATAGCATGCGCTTCATCAAAAATAACATGGTCGTATCTCGGTAAAAAACCAGCTCCTTGCATACGCAATGCTAAATCTGAAAAAAACAATGCGTGATTGCAAACAAGCAAGTTGCCACGCTCCATCGCACGGCGTGCTTTCTGATAAAAACAATCTTCGTAAGTTGGGCACTTCCTGCCTAAACAACGACTACCATCACTTTTAACGAGTTCCCAAACGTCTCCACGTGGCAAAAAAGGCAACGTCGATTTTGAACCATCCACAGTCATGTTCGCCCAGTTGTCAATTTGAGCTAACTGCTCTGCGCCAACTCCACCTTGAAGAAGTGTAGCACGTTGTGCTTTTGCCCTACTCAAGCGTCGCAGGGAAAGATAATTTGCACGACCCTTTACTAAAACTGTTTCAAAACCGCCACCGAATGCCTTGTGCAAAATGGGCGCGTCGTGGCGAACAATTTGCTCTTGCAACGTAATGGTGTTTGTTGAGATAACAACGGTTTCACCGTGGTCAATGATTCGGCGAATGGCAGGCACAAGATACCCAAATGATTTACCAACGCCCGTCCCTGCTTCAACGAGAAGTTCCCCTCTTGAATCGAGTGCTTTTGCGACTGCGGAGGCCATGTCAACCTGCTGCTGCCTTGGCTCCCAGTCATTTAGTACATTACTTAAGGGTCCACCGTCTGCAAACATTTGTTCACCAGTCATTAACGCTTCTCGCCTTTTCCAATTGGCAACCGTTTCGGTTCTCCTGGAAGACGTGGGTATTTTTTCGGCGTCGCATCTGTTTTTCGAATTGTCAAAATAGTTCCCGTAGTAGTTCGGACACTTGATTCGACTTCTGCTTTTAACACATGCAATGCTTTGCGAGCTTCTTCAACTTCTACAGGTGCCCTCTCACCTTTAATCGCAAGTACTACACCGTCAATTTTCGCAAATGGAATCGTCAGTTCTAATAAAACATTCAGTGGACCAACTGCCCTTGCAATTACTGCGTCTGCAATTTCACGAAAACCGCCGTCTTTAGTTGCTAAATTTTCCGCTCGTTCTGATATAACCGTTACGTTTTCAAGGTCAAGTGCTTGCACAGCATGCGACAAAAACATCGCTTTTTTTTGTGTCGTTTCAACAAGCGTAAATGTAACTTCAGGCATAGTTATTGCAAGGGGAATACCTGGCAAACCACCCCCACTTCCAACATCCACAACATGTTCAACGTTTTCTTTTGCAAGTGATGGAATCAAGGAAATTGAATCTAATATATGCCTTGTCCATGCTTCTTCTGATGTTTTAATTGCAGTCAAATTAAATTGTTTATTTGTTTCGAGTAATAGATCGAGATACAAACCAAGTTGTTGGATATCACCATTATCAAACTCAATTCCTAAATCGGCCGCAAGTTGGTCAAAATTCTTTGGTACTTTGCTTATTGATGTCACTACATCGTTCCTTGATCTGAAAAAGTAAACCCTTCTCGGGTCATTCGTGGGTCTCTTCGCATTGCAATACCGAACAGGATACCCGCCATGAGCCAGGCCACAACCAAACTAGATCCACCAGCACTAACAAAAGGGAGTGTAAGCCCAGTGATTGGTGCCAAGCCAATTGTCATTGCAGTATTAATGATCATTTGTGAGAGCAGAATTGACGTCAAACCAACTGCAACTAATCGTGGAAATGGATCTTTACAACCGAGGGATGCGGCAAATCCTCCAAGCCCAAGTACTATGTACAAAGCCCAAGTGCCTAACGCTCCAACGAGCCCCCATCGTAAAGAAATCACTGCAAAAACCATGTCATTATGTTCTTCTGGAAGGTGATTCGCTCGCAGCAACTGGCGTGCTTCCTCTTTGCCAACACCCACGACCTGACCTGCACCTATGAGTGTCATTGCGCGAGCACCTTGATATCCAATTGTCTGCTCATATCGATCATCACCTTGCACCTGTGCAATAAGCGCTTGGATTCTGTCCTTTTGGTGGGGTCGAAGAATTGGATACATGCAACCTGCTGCAACGATTGCCAATAAAGCGATTGTGAGCAGGTGTTTGTACTTCGCGCCAGCGGCAATAAGCATCGCAATCAACGCTGGAATGAACAACATCGCGGTGCCCAGATCTGGCTCCACAAGAATGAAAAACATGGGCGGTATTGCAACAAACAAGGCGAGAATCAATCCGCTGAATTGACGGTAGTGTTCTTTAAAACGCAGGTGCGATGCCAACGCAAGAACAAATGCAATTTTCAATAATTCTGAGGGCTGAAAATCCGTAACACCCAGGTTAATCCAGCGCCGTGCACCGTTACGTGGATGCACGATAAAATCAGGAACACCTGGGATAAGCAAGAAAATCAAGAGCAACAACCCTGCGATGTACAGCCACCAACTTGCTTGACGTAATCTTCTTTGTGGAACAAAAGCAACAGAAAAAGCCAGTATAAAACCAACAACCCCAAGAAACATTTGCCGAACCGCTGTATTTGGGCGAGTCGTACTAATTGCTTCAACTCCTAAAACTGTAAGCAATACTGCAGCAAGTACTACAATCCAACCAGCATGCACGCGGCGCAATCGCGCTTGGTGCAACTGCCTTGTTTCTCTGGTACGCAAACTCATTGGACTTGCTCCAAATAACCCTCAGTTTGCAACGCATGTAAAACTTGGTTTGCAATTGGACCTGCAACTCTACCGCCACTTCCACCATGTTCAACAAGAACAGCAACGACGAATTCTGGCTTAGTTGAGTGCATTGGTGAAACCATCACAATAAACCAAGAATGGTCAAGCCCAGAAACAGGTGAAGAATCCTTCGTCAAACGGTACGGAGGAGCTTCAGCCGTACCTGTTTTTCCCCACAGCCGGACACCATCTATATTGAATGTGGATTCGTCATTGCCTGCCCCATATCGAAGACGCGACCCTGTCCCGTATTGTTTCAACACGGAATCTTGCAAACCTTCAATTGCAAGTTGAACTGCCTCAGTATCAAGTTGCAAATCTTCTTCTTGTTGTTCTGCACCCAACAACAACGTTGGTGTTTTCCACAAACCACCACGCGCCAATGTTGCATACGCAGAGGCCGCATGTAAAGGCGACCACGTCAACGCACCTTGGCCGATAGAGATACTTACCGTTTCAAACGCTAGAGCACCTCTGTTTTTCAACTCTTGAATAGTCGCTTCACTTGGAACATGCCCCTCGCTTCCAATCGCTTTACTATCGGTTAACTGTAGCGAGAGTGGCTGTGACATGCCAAACTTTTGCAACCAAGACAACAACGTTCTAAAACCAAGCCGAGTGCCAATTTCGTAAAAGAAAATATTGCATGAACGCGCGATTGCTTCAACTGGCCCAAGCTTTGCGTGCGTTTCGTAATTATGTTTAGCACGATAAATCCAACAACGAGCTGCGTCTTTTACATGTTCAAAGAAGTGACCAACACATTCAATTGATTCGCCATGTTGCAACTTGCCTGCTGTCATTGCAGAAACAAGCACCAGCGGTTTGATAACAGAACCAGGCGGATAGTACCCTTGCGCAGCACGATTAAGCCATGGATAGCCATCAGCATCTTGTTCGTCTCGCAATGCAGGCGTCGACACCATTGCGAGGACTTCGCTCGTTGCAACATCAAGCACAACGACTGCGCCTCGAAGTGGTGTTCCCTCTGGTAGTACTGCATTGCGGTGCCATGCCTGCACTTGCATCAAACCGAGCTCATGCGAAAGCACTGCTTCAACCTTCGCTTGCAGTTTCATATCCAGTGTTAAGCGTACGTCTTGACCGCCAATTGGTTGAGAACGTTCTATTTCTTCACCGTTTCGATGCTTAACAATTTTGCCACGAGTACCCCTAAGGACGCCTTCCAAAGAAGATTCCACACCTCGCTTGCCCACCTCATCGCCTGCGCGATATCCCTGCAAATCAACAGCATCCGATGATCGAAATGGATTTCGTTTTATGTCTTCCGCCCACACTTCATCGCGAACATCGCCAATAAGCAGTTCAGCAACATTTTCAAGTTGCACTTCCACCCGGTCAAAAACAACCATTGGACGTGGCAATGTTGAACGATCAACATGCACAACCTGCGTACGAAACGGGTACGCTCGTTCTCTTGAATGTTCAACATGAATCGCACCATCAAAGACATCGCTCAGCTGAGAGAAACGAATGGCTAAAGCATCGTCCACTCGTGGCAAGACAACATGTGGTTCACTTTGTTCGCGAATCGGCCTTGCCTCAAATGGAACGTTGTCACCGTAGCGTTTTCGATGCGCTTCTTCTTGACGCGACCAAACTACTTTCGCTGTTTGCTCAACCTCTGCGCGTATAAAAGCAACCCGTTTTGCAAGTTCTTGAGTTGAAATCCCACCCTCGACTGCAACGACTTCCCAAAAATGCTGCAACTCCTGGGCTCGTTGAAGCAAAAATGGCGCAACCAACTCCTCACGCTTTTCTTCAGAGATGGACTTCCAAGCTTTTGGACTAACTTGGGATTTTGCATCGCGACGTGCTATTTGTTTTGCACGATCGCCGGTGATCAAATCCCAGTCGACTGCCACATCATACGAAGCTCTATCTTCAGCAATCACTCTGCCCTTTCTATCATAGATTTTCCCGCGCCATGTCGGCAAGTAGGAAGTCGAATGCAATCGGTCGTGCGCTTTTAAAAATCGTGCTTCGCCTTGCGTTATCGCCAAACGGCCAACCTGTGTTATAAGTACGAATAACACTGCAATAAAAACGGCAATGAGCACAAACAATCGGCGGTGGAAAAGAATCAAATTCGAAAGCATAAGCGTACAGTGGGAGGATACGGTAAAGTGAGGTCACAGTGTCTATTTCTCTCATCGTCAATACATTTCCGAATACCAGAATGCTTCACCCAATTGAAGATGCCATTTCAGCGCAATCGGATACATCCTTCGAACTTCTCGTTGTGAAGAGTGCAGACAGAGTGCCCAACGCAATAGGTACCGCAGAATATGAATATGTCGTCATCCTTGGCGCGAATTGCATCCCAAAAACACATTTCATCGAAACGCATCGCAAGAAAGCAACTACTGGTATTGCTTCCATAAGTAACAGGATTTTTCTTGACCAAACAATTTCCCAGCACATTCTTGACAATAACCTTCACCCAGAGGCATGGAAGGTATTCGACATGCTTAAATTACGAGTGAGTGGGCACATCCCAGCAATGTTTCCGCGAACAAAAACTGATTTGAACAGCAATTATGCTTCATTTGGAATATATGGTGAGGAATTCCCCTCAAATAGACACCAAAAACGAATGCCTTCTGCTGGAACCGTACTTCAGTTAGCAAACCCATGCAGTTAATTTAATTGGGCATACTGTAGGCAAGAGGGGTAAAAACAGGTACAATTCCCGTCCTTCCCCATTAAAGAGGGACCGTCAGTGACAAGTCGTATACTTGGCGCTGCATGGGGCACGAATCGCGGCGATGCGTGCTCCAAGTCCTAGGAGAAGTTCGCCGCGGTTGGGCTTTCTCTTGTCCCCTCCGCGATTCATGCATGCTGAGCCACCCATTAATGGTTGTCCTTGGCAGGAGGTTAGCAAGAGTTGCTCTTCTGTATTTAAGATACAGAGCATCTCTAAAGACATTTTGGCCCGTGGTGTAATCGGTAACACACCTGGTTTTGATCCAGGCATTCCAAGTTCAAGTCTTGGCGGGCCAGTTCTTAGAGGAAGAATCTCTCTTCCAAACACTAAGGGCTAAAGGTATTTTTGATGAACGCATCTGCAAAACAACACAATAAACCACTTGCAGCAATTATTCTTGCTGCCGGCAAAGGCACGCGTATGGGAAGCGACCTACCAAAGGTTGTGCATGAAGTCGCTGGTAAGCCGATGGTCCAATGGGTTGTAGATGCAGTTCGCGAAGCAGGCGCAGACCGTGTCATTCTTGTCGTAGGTCACGGTGCAGATATTGTCAAAGAGGCAATTCCAAACTGTGAATACGTCACTCAAGAACCGCAGCTCGGCACGGGCCATGCTGTTCTTGTGTGCAAAGAAACACTTGCAGATTTTGATGGTGACATTTTAATTCTTGGCGGTGACGGACCACTTCTTCGTGCATCGACGGTACACGACATGGTCGCATTGCAAGTCGAAACTTCCGCATGTGCAACACTCGCAACAAGCATTATCCCTGACCCAACCGGATATGGACGAATCGTCCGAGACGACGATGATACATTTTCGGCGATCATCGAACATAAAAACGCGACTGTTGAACAACGCAAAATCAACGAGGTGTACCCAAGCTACGCGGTCTTTGAAGCAACAAAACTCTGGGAATGCCTCGATGCACTTGAGCCAAACCCACTTACAAATGAATACTACCTAACGGAAGTACCTCGAATGCTCAAAGATCGTGGCGAAGTAGTTGAAGTAATCAACGCTGTTGCGCCTGAAGACATTCTTTCTATAAACACACAAGAACAACTTCAAGAAGTCGAAGCATTTCTTCTTGCTCGAAACCCAGAAGCGGAGCAAACAGCATGAGTCACGAAGACCACAAGCGCATGAAAATATTCTCCGCAACTGGTGGAGAACACCTTGCCGCAGAAATGTGTAGCCATCTTGAGATACCTGTAGCTTCAGCTACGGTTGAAAAGTTCCCGGACAATGAGATAATCGTAAAAATTGAGGAAGATATCCGCGGCCGAGACTGTTTTATTGTGCAATCAACTGCAATGCCTGTCAATGATAACTTGATGGAACTTTTGATTTGGATTGACACATTACGGCGCGCTTCTGCAGGTCGAATTACAGCTGTCGTTCCCTACTTCGGCTACGCACGACAAGACCGAAAAGACGAAGGACGCGTTCCCATTACCGCGAAACTTGTTGCAAACCTTATCACTGCAGCGGGCGCGAATCGAGTGCTCTGCATGGACTTGCACGCTGCACAAATTCAGGGATTCTTTGATATTCCTGTAGACCACCTTACAGCGACAAAAGTGTTCTGCGATTACTTCTCGACAAGAGAGGACATGCAAGGCGATGACATGGTTATCGTTTCACCTGATGTTGGCAACGTAAAAGTTGCAAACATGTACGCAGGATTGCTCGATTCCAAACTTGCAATCATTGATAAACGTCGTGAATCTGGAAGTGAAGTTGTTTCAAAGCGCCTCATCGGCGACGTCAACGGTAAGACAGTACTCATGGTTGACGACATGATTTCAACCGCTGGCACTATTTGCGAAGCTGCAAAACTCGTCACCGAAAAAGGTGCAACGAAAGTGATTGCTGCCGCAACCCACGGCTTGCTTGTTGGACCAGCAATCGAACGCATTAACAGTGCACCGATTAGCGAAGTCATCATTACTGACACTATTGCGACCGACAGTCATCTTGATGGCATCAGCGAAAAATTACACGTTTTAAGTGTTGCACGATTTCTCGGCGAAGCCGTGCATAGAATTCATCACCACATGTCAATTTCATCCCTCTTCAACCGTGGAGAAGGCCCAAAGAAATAATTTAGTAGATAGGAAACCAAATGGCTCACGAAACACCAATAGTAACTGTAGAACTCCGAGAAAAACTCGGCACAAGATATGCAAGGCGACTCCGTAAAACCGGTCGCATGCCAGCAACTATTTATAGCAAAGGCACCAACCCAGTCTCCGTCAGCATTGATGAGAAACAAATCCTGAAGCACTTGCACGGTGGCAACCACGTTATGGAACTTGACAACGGCGACGGCAATCCTGCAACTGTTCTTGTGAAGGACCTTCAGTTCGGTTACCTCGGGGACAACCTTATTCATGTTGACTTCGCTCGCGTTGACCTCAAGCAAATCGTTACTGTAACGATGACGCTAGACATTATTGGTCAACCAACAAGCGCTTCAATCGCTGGTTCAATTCTTGAAGTACCTCGCCCGCAAATTGAAATTGAATGCATGGTGAAGGATATACCTGAATCTATCAAAGTCGACCTTTCAACAGTTGAGTCAATTTTCACAATTGGTGATTTGATTCTTCCTGAAGGCGTAAAAGCTACGCTCGATTCTGAACGACACATTGCTCACGTAACAATTGTCCAAGAAGCAAGTGAAGAAGGCGATGAAACAGAAGATGGCGAAGAAGCATCACCAGAAGTTATCTCTGGTTCTTCCGAGTCAACAGAAGGCGCAGACAGCGAATAATATGAAACTCATCGTCGGTCTTGGAAATCCTGGTTCAAAATACAACGGCACTCGGCACAATGTTGGGTTCGATGTTATTGACCGCATTGCAAACAATATCGCAATGGGTGAACCAGCAACAACCAAGTTCGACAGTATTATTATTGAAACGAGATGTAACGGCGAAAAAACTTTGCTCATGAAACCACAATTGTTCATGAACAGAAGCGGATCGCCAGTAAAGCAGGCGTTGACTTTTTATAAAGCAGACCCTGCGACAGACCTTCTCGTGATCGTTGATGATATCCATCTACCCTGCGGTGCTTTTCGTCTTCGACAAGGCGGCTCTGCAGGAGGCCACAACGGACTATCCAATATCAATAACCACTTCGGCAATATGAACTGGTCACGGCTCCGCATAGGTGTTGACGAGGCAGGAATCATTCCGCAAGCTGACTATGTACTGGGTCGATTCACTCCCGAACAACTCGAATGTATCGCACCCGCTCTAACCGGCGCCGCCAATGCTGCATCCATCTGGATCACCCAAGGCATTGACGAAGCCATGAACAAATGTAATGAATCTGGAAAAACAGAAACTAGGAATTAACTATGAACACTGAACGAACAGCATTGTATGAGGGCATGTTCCTCTTCCCCCAATCAGCAACAGCAAACTTGCAAGCAGCGATTGACCACCTGAAAGAAGTTCTTGAAAAATGCGATGTATCAATCATCAACTTTAGCAAGTGGGACGATCGTCGGCTCGCTTACGAAATCGAAGGGAACAAACGAGGCGTGTACTTTTTGGTCTACTTCAATGCACCAACTAAAATGATTGCTGACCTTGAACGTCGATGCAATCAGTCTGAAGAAATCATCCGAATGATGGTTACTCGTGCTGAAAACTTGCCAACTGAAATCATCGAAGCAAATGAAGGCGCGCAAGCTCTCGCAGATGAGATTAAAGTTCGTGGTGAGCAAAAAACAGAAAAAGGCATAAATGCAGCCTCGACTGTAAGCCGGAAAGAAGATGCTCCTACGCCCGTAGAAGCGAAGGAAGAAGCACCTGCTGAAGCTGAAGCAGTAGAAGAAACGAAAGAAGCTGCTCAAACTGAGGAAACAGAAGAAGTTACAGAAGCGAAATGAAAAAAGGCAATTTCTAAAGAATTGCCCCTTTTCTTCTGATAGAATCCAACATCGGAGATAAAAACTATGGCTACATACAACAAAGTCCTCATCATGGGCAATCTCACACGAGACCCTGAGCTCAAGCAAACACCAAACAACCAATCTGTTGCACAAATTGGTCTTGCTTTGAACCGTAAATTCAAAGATCGCGAAGGAAACATGCGTGAAGAAGTAACGTATGTTGAATGTGAAGCATGGGGACGGACTGCTGAAGTCATGTCGCAATACCTCTCTAAGGGCAAGCCTGTCTTCATCGAAGGCCGTCTAAAACTTGATCAATGGCAAGACAAAGATGGTAACAATCGTTCCAAAATGAAAGTTGTGATCGAAAGTTTTCAATTCATTGATTCAAAAGGCGGTCAGTCAAGCCAGCCACCTGCAAATACTACGAACCCAGCACCGCAGACAGCTCCTCCAACTGACGACATCCCCTTCTAATTATCCCACATTGACGCACCGGCAAGCGTCTGCAATTTTCGATGGGGTCGTGCCGGCGGCTCCTAACTTTCCTTGAAAGGACATCATTATGGCTAGCACAAAAAGAATTGAGCTACTCCTTACATCAAACGTAGAAAACCTCGGCATCGTGGGCGACATCGTCCGCGTACGAATGGGTTACGCTCGCAACTACTTACTTCCGATGGGCATTGCAGAACTACCAACCGAAGAAAAGATAGAAGCACTCGCTGAAGAGCGTGAAATTGCTCTGAAAGAACATGAAGCAAATCGAGCAGAACAAGCTTCCATTATCGAAAAACTTGAAGGTATTACACTTACACTAACGCGAAGTGCAAACGACCAAGGTGGCCTGTACGGTTCTGTCACACAACGTGACATCGCTGACGCACTTGTTGAAAACGGTTATTCCGTTGATACGCGTGCCGTTCGTCTGCACTCCGCAATTCGCCGCATCGGTGAGTACCATGTAACGATTCAGTTTGGTTCAGATATGAAAATCGATGTTGAAATCACAGTAAACTCAGACCGTGCTCTCGAAGACCGCGAAGAAATGGAATTCGACGACGAAGGCAACCTCGTCATGTCAGAAGGCACTGCTAAAGAAGAAGTAACTGAAGAAGCAGCAGAAGCAACAACAGACGAGTAAGTTTAAACTACTGATTAAAAACAAAAGGCCCACCTCAGCAGGTGGGCCTTTTGTATTATTTCACGGTTGGGACCTACGGCGCTCCAAAATTAGACTACGCGGCGGATGCCTCCCGAGGGGAGATTGAGGTAAATTCAAAAGCTAAATACTGAGCGACATAATCTAAAATGCTCGTTGCTTGAGGAATGTTTGGGTTTGATGTTTGGCCCATCGGATCAAAACGCATGTTACGAAAACGATCTGTTGCTTCAAGCAACGGAAGTCCGTATTGAATTGCCAAAGAAAATGCCCTAGAAAAACCTTGAATAAGCCCTGAGAGCGTCGAACCCTCCTTGCTCATTTTGATGAAAATTTCACCTGGCATACCATCTTCAAAGAGACCAATAGTCAGATATCCTTCATGCCCATTCACAGAAAACTTATGAGTAACTGACCTGTGGGTTGAGGGAAGTGTTTTTCTACTCTGCTTTGTTAATATAGTCATAAGTAGAAGGATTATCGGTACGTCAAGTCAAAGAACTTGACTCTACTAACTTAGAATGCAGAAGTTCAAGCAGAGCAGAAGGATCGTTTCCCCCAGAGGGTCTGAAATAGACCGCAACAAAACCAGATGCCGAAACAGTTCCAACTGGGCGTAATGTTCCCTTTGCACCCTGCATCTGACGATTCAATGCTTTAGGTTGCTTTGTGCGTATAACCACATCACGCTCATCCACTGTCATAGAAAGAATACCTAATTCTGAAGATGCAACACGTAACTCATGATACTGCACTAGTTTACGGATGGCCTCAGGCAAATCCCCATATCCAGATTGCAAATCTGCTACCACACTGCGCACAGAATCTTGGTTATCGCAGTCGGCTAACCGTCGGTACATAGTCAACCGCCTGGTTTGTGATGCTATGTACGCTTCAGGAATTTTACCCGTCACACCGATGTCGATCATCGTGATGAGTCGTGAGATGCTGTTTCCATTTTTTAAATCTATAACTGCTTTTTCCAACAGTTGGCAATACATCTCATACCCAACCGCCGCAATATGCCCAGACTGCTCTGCGCCAAGCAAGTTGCCTGCGCCTCGAATTTCCAAATCACGAAGTGCGATTTGAAAACCAGCGCCCAACATTGAAAATTGCTCGATTGCCTGCAATCGCTTTCGGGCTATTTTGTTCACAAAACGTTTTCGTGGGAGCAACAATGTGCAGTAGGCCCTGTGTTTATACCGGCCAACCCGGCCGCGCAATTGATGCAAATCTGATAAACCAAAACGGTCTGCATCATCAATGAACATCGTGTTCGCACTTGGAATATCAATACCAGATTCAATAATTGTCGTCGATACGAGAATATCTGCTTCCCCTCGAACAAACTCTGACATTACGCTTTGAAGCTCTCGAGGCGGCATTTGCCCATGGCCAACAATTACTTTTGCCTCTGGAACGAGTTTTCGGATATCACCTGCAACTGTTTCAATATCGTGCACTCGATTGTGCACATAAAACACCTGCCCCTCGCGAGCGAGTTCGCGCCGAATACCATGGCGCACGAGTTCCTTATCCCAACTTTTAATTTCTGTCACAACAGCACGGCGATCAACCGGCGCTGTTTGCAATGAACTAATATCACGAATGCCAAGCAAGGCCATATGTAACGTTCTTGGAATTGGCGTTGCAGTTAATGTCAACACATCTGCTTCTGCCCTAAAAGCAAGTAATTTCTGTTTATGCTCAACACCAAATCGTTGCTCTTCATCAATAACAACGAGTCCAAGCTGATTAAAATGCACATCCTTGCTTAAAATTCTATGGGTGCCAATGAGTATGTCCACTTCGCCATTAGCATTGCGTTCTAAAATTTCCTTTTGCTCTGCGGACGTATGAAAACGCGTCAACGATTCAACGACAAAAGGATAATCTGCCAATCGTTTTTTAAATGTCCTCTCATGTTGCACAGCCAGCACAGTTGTGGGCACTAAAATTGCGACTTGGCGACCTGACTCAGCAGCTTTGAACGCTCCTCGAATTGCAATTTCTGTTTTCCCAAAACCCACATCCCCGCAAATTAACCTGTCCATTGGCCTTGGTGATTCCATATCGCTCTTCATCGATGCGATTGCACTATTTTGATCTTCCGTTTCTTCCCATGGAAAACTTGCTTCAAACTCACACATCCATTGGGAATCTATTGGAAACGCTATGCCAGGTGCGTGTTCTCGGACTGCTTGGACGCGTAGCATCTCATTCGCTAAATCAGCAACAGCGCTCTTTGCTTTAGATTTTTGGTTTGCCCATTTTGTACCCCCAAGTGCTGACAATTCTGGCCTTCCTTTAAATGCACCAACGTATCGCTGCACAAGATGCGAGTGCGTAGCAGGGACATGAAGCAGTCTGGAGGAAGCAAACTCCAATGTCATGAACTCGACTTCCCCTTTTATCCCTGCCTGGCCTTTAAGCGATTTTAATCCAAGGTAGCGTGCAATGCCGTGATCACGATGTACAACAATATCATCAACATCGAAATGTGCCATGGCTTGTCGCATAGTTTTCTTTTTTGAACGAACTCCACGACGTATTTCATATCGATGAAAAACTTCGTGCGATGGTACAACAGCAATAGCATCACCAAGCAAAAAACCTCTATGGATAAATTGTTCTTCAACAATCAAATTGGTCGCCTGCGCTAATGGTTGCCCTTTTGCCATCAACTCGCGCATTCTGTCTGCTTCACCGCTTGTTCTGCATGCAACGAGCACATGGCGATTTTTCGAAAGCACTACAAGTTCTTCTAGTGCCTCTGGAACGACCGTTGAAAACAACGGCAATGGCGCTACAGAAAGTGAAACATCGACGCAATCCGATAGTGTCCCAGTCAGCGTAATGACGGCTGAAAGTTTCTTCACCATTGAGGCCTGCGTATCCTCGATATGCGAAAGTTCATCTGCATCAGCAACTCTGTCAAAATAACTTTTAGCTTGTTGCGCAATCTCCGAAATATCATCAAGCACTGCACACCATGAAGTTGGGAGGTGGTCAACGAGTGTTCCAGAAACACTAACTTGATTAGCAGAAGCAATAATGACTTCATCTATTTTTAAATCAGAACCAAGAGATATTGGATCCACTTCGTTTATTGATTCGATAGTGTCTCCAAAAAAATCTAGTCGAACGAACTCACCCGATGCTGTCGCAATATCAAGCACACCTCCACGTGATGCAAACTGCGCTGATTCTTCGATCGCCTCTTTTCGTTCATAGCCAGCATCAACCAACCACTGTTGCAAATCAGACAACGAACACGCGTTGTCCACTTGAAGACGGCGAACAACATTTGCGACCTGCTCAGGAGGTGGAGTCATTTGCATTAGCGAAGCAATACTCGCAACGATTACCCGTGGGGATGATGAATTAGCTAGATCATCAAGAATAGCGAAACGTGCTGCTATCAAATCTTTTGCAAGTTCGGATTCTAACGCAGGAAACAAGTCTACTTGAATACCAAGTTCTCGAAACATTGCCACCGTTTCGTCTGCATCATCATGATAGGCTGTGACAAATAAAACTCCGCATTTTTCGACAAGTTTTGCAGAAGCAAAGCAAGAGAAAGATCCCCCTGTTGGCCCAGCACTTATGCAACCTTGCACCTCTAAGAGTTTTGCACTCGCGTCAATAGCATTGCGTATATGTTGCAATGTCATTCTGCACCCTCTTCGACCAAAACGAACCTACGAAAATGTTCGACTTTGCGTTTCCCCAAACCAAAGACTCCGATCAAATTATCAGGTGTCCTAAGTATGTGATGTTTTCTATACTCCACAATGCGCTGTGCCATTTTGGGACCGACGCCGGGAAGGATTTCCAATTCCCAAATTAGTGCAGTTTGCAGTTGCACTCGAAGTGGCTTTGCCTCAATGCCTTGATACATTGGCGATGCAAAATCAATTGCAATCAGTGCAAAGCAGAAAAGAATAAAAACAAAAACGTAGGGAAGTCCAATCGGGCTCACACACCACCGCTGCCTGGTTTTGTTTTCTTTGGTAGTTCGAGTGGGCCAAGTGGCTTGCTCAGACGCTTCCGGATGGACAGCATCTTCTTGAGCACGAGACGCGGCTTGCCTTTGCGAGAAATGTACCCTGATGTTGGAATGTCCATCTGTTTGTGGTCGAATAAATCTGTCCATATCACTGAATCTACAAAAGGTTTACTTAAACAAATTGCGAGCATCGAACTCGCCCATTCTTCTTGGCGGATTTCATCCCAAGGGGATTTCCACCAACCAAACTTTTCGTTGATTATGACAGATGGAGCACCGAGTCCAGAGATAATGACCGGAATATCTGCATGCAAATACTCATCAAGTTTCGCACTCATCAACATGAGGTCTCGAGTTGCACGACCACCGGGACCGCCAACTAGGCATTGAACGCCAATGGCATCTAAGCCAACACCCTCTTGTGAAAGACGCGCGAGAAAGACCTTTGCGTTGCACGATTCAGAAATCACAGAGACAAATTCGGAAAACGGCTCAGCGAGTTCAATCATGACACGTGCGTCTTTGCGTGTTTGACGAACAAGTAAACGAGCCATGCGAATCAAATCAACCATGTTTGCAATTGCGAGGCGAACGTGCCGATTTACATTTATGCCAGAAGTCACGTTCCAAAAGGAGACAGCGTTACCGTAGCGCTGAATGACACGTTCAATATGGTCGTAACATTTATCGCGAAACACTGAATAATCATGTTCCCATTTAGTAACCCAAGGCGGCATTGCGCCCTCACTTGTGAAATCCAAAAGTGGACCGCCAATTACATGTTTTTTGTTTTCTTGCGCCCATTTTACCCAGCGGTCTGTAGCTTCCCAATTGTACGATCCTTCTTCTTGTTCTAGAGTAACCCAGTCCATTGGAATTTTGACGATCTTAAAATTCTTCTCTAAGAGTGACTGAAGCGGTGCATCAAATCGAGCAGGGTTCACTTGAACACCAAGAGCGGCGGCTGATGCAGACTTATGCGCATATCGTTTATGCAACAAGAGTTGCGCATGCGCCATGGTCAACCGCTCAGAAGCATCGACTGCTAACTGCAGTGCTCTTCGAGCAAGTTTTCCTTTTTCTTCTTCATCAAGACAAACAAGGGCTTCCGTAAAAATTAACCGGGCTTGCTCCCAGCGTTGCACCGCAGGATTATCTTCCGAAAGATAAAATAAACTCCAGTTCTCGCTCAAATCAAGAAACGATTTAATCCTGTGCCGAGCAAGTTCAAGCGAGAGCATATAGGGCTCTTCACGTGGAGGTAGAATTGCTGTTTGCAACATAAGACGACCCGCCTTGCCTGCGTCATACAGGATACAAAGAGCAAAACTAGTATGCCCTATCGCATTGGCTGAAAGCAAACCTTTTTCATCAACATTCACTGTCCCCTGAATAACTTGACTATCCCTCGTTAACAAATGCGCATTGATACATTCGCCTGCAATTGGATTCGATGAGCATGTAGTAAAACGGATCATAGGAACCTCATATTGTACATTGAGGGTCTGACCCTGGAGTGTGCTCCCTGATGTCAGACCCCAAGGGGTCAGACCCTAAAAAGTTCGCTACAATTACAATATGAACACTACCCAAACCAGCGTCTATGAAACCCACCTCCCCTTCCCTGACCGCAGGCAAGGAAAAGTCCGCGATATCTACCAAATCCCAGCTCAAAATGGCGAAGCGGGCAAGGTTTTGATCATTGCAAGTGACAGAATAAGCGCCTTTGATGTCGTTATGCCTACCCCCGTTTCTGGAAAGGGCCAAGAACTCACAACAATCAGTTGTAAATGGTTTGACTTCATTCGTAACCTGGAAATCATTGAAGACCACCTACTCTCAACAAACCCAGAAGATGTTCCAGGCTTAGACTCTTCTCTATATGATCAATGTGACGGTCGAATGATGCTAGGCCGAGCATGCGAGGTTATACCTGTTGAATTTGTTGTGCGTGGGTACATCGCTGGAAGTGGATGGAAGGAATACCAAAACGACGGAACTGTATGTGGCATTACACTACCTGAGGGTCTTCAACTTTCAAGCAAACTTCCTGAGCCTATATTTACACCAGCAACAAAAGCGGTTGAAGGTCACGATGAAAACATAGACTTCGATACAGCAAGCGAAATTGCAGGCAAAGAAGTCATGGAACGGTTGCGAAATGTCTCACTTGAAATCTACACAAAGGCGGCAGCATACGCAGCAGAACGTGGCATTATTCTTGCTGATACCAAGTTTGAATTTGGATATGCCATAGATGCTCACGGGAACACCACTGATGAACTCCTTCTTATTGACGAAGTACTTACACCAGATAGTTCGCGCTTCTGGCCAGCAGACGATTACAGTATTGGTCGCGAACAGGACAGCTTCGACAAACAGTATGTTCGTAATTGGCTCGAGACGATTGTAGAATCTGGCGATTGGGACAAAACACCACCCGGACCTGCGTTACCGCAAGAAATCATCGATGGCACTGTCGCTCGCTACCGCGAAGCCGCCACCCGTCTCTTCAACTAATCTATTCGCGGTCGATTAATGCCCCTCTTTTCCTTCGACTATTCTGGATAGATTCTTTCGAATTTCACCACCGGTACCTCAGCGCACTTATATAAATGACCAGCGAATTGTTTATTCTGCTGCTTGTACTGTGTTTCGAAGCAACATCGCGACTGTCATAGGTCCAACTCCACCGGGAACCGGGGAAATATATCCTGCGATGCCACAAACACCTTCAAAATCCACATCACCAACAGTACGCTTTTTGCCATCATCACCAACAACACGATTAATACCAACATCAATAACAACAGCCCCTTTTTTCACTTGATCCACCTTAATCAAGCCAGGCACACCAGCTGCAGAAACCAATATATCAGCACTGCGTGTAAGCTCATCACGTTTTTTCGTATGAATATTTGTTGAAATGACCGTTGCTTCTGCTTGCATCAGTAAAACAGCAACCGGTTTTCCAACAATCGTACTTGCACCCACACAGACGGCTCGAGCACCGCGAAGTTCAACACCAGTTGATTCAATCATCTCCATCACAGCAAGCGCAGTGCATGGGACTAAACTTCGGTGGCCAAAAACAATATTTCCTATGTTTGCTGGGTTTACACCCTCAACATCTTTATCAACTGCGATCATCATTTGAATCGTGTGCGCATCAACACCTGCTGGCAACGGCATATGCACCATAATCGCCGTCACACTAGGATTTGAATTGAGCCCCTGAATGATTGATTCGACATCTTTATGTGTTGCTGAATCTGGCAATTCATGCAACATGTATTCGATCCCGACAGCGCTGCATGCCTTGGCTTGGTTTTTAGCATACAAATGCGCACCTTGATCACCGCCAATAAGCACTGCATCGAGCCGTACTTTCTTGCCCTCGCATTGCAATTGCGTCACTCGAGTCACAAGTTCATCTTTTACCTTGCCTGCAAGTGCGCGGCCATCAATAATCGTTGTTTCTGCCATGAAGTGGAAGCATACCAACGATACAATACAAACATGAGCACAGACCAACCTTTCTTAGCATTAACTATCGGAAATACTCGAACCACTGTCGGCACAATCATGGGCAGTGAGATTAAAGACCAAAAATCCTTCGATTCCAATGAAACAAGCACAATTGTCGAGCACGCCCTCAAAGCGTGGAAAGAGCTTGATTACGAAAGCCCGCAGATAATTCTCGCATCCTCCAATGAAGACGCAAGCAAAACAATAGCTGCTGCGCTCGCCGATCAAACATCCCGCCAAATTTGGCATATCGGTGATGATGTGCCAGCAGCCGTTGGCCAACACCTTGACCCAGAAACGATTACCGGCATTGACCGCTTACTCAATGCTGCAGCTGTATGGGATATGCACAAGCAAGCATGCGTTGTTATTGATGCCGGCACGTGTGTAACTGTAGATTTTGTTGACGGTGAAGGCACGTTTCATGGTGGCTCAATAGCACCGGGCGCTCGTATGCAACTTGCATCTATGCACAGTGGAACTTCTACCCTGCCCGATGTACCGTTCACCGCACCATTGCAAGAGGCGTTTGGTAAAAATACCGCACAAGCAATGTTGCAAGGTGTCTTCCACGGCATACAAGGCATGGTCCGACAGCTTTGCGAGCAATACGCAGTGCGGTACGGCGCATACCCACGCATTATTGCAACTGGCGGTGATGCCGAGCTTCTTTTTAAGGACGACGAATTCATTGAGCAAATAGTTCCTAACCTACAAATGCAAGGCATCGCTGTTTCCGTGCGCCACACGATGGCTGAAGAAGATGACTCTTAAAACGTGGACATTGCTTACACCCCAAAGCATGGGAGCGATTGCAATTTTGCAAATTCCAGCTTGCGCGTTATGTCAACTCACTAACCGAACGCAGTGGGAGTTAGGCGCACTTTATCTCGCTGACATTCCTGAGATTGATGAAGTTATTGCTGTAAAAATTAACGAAGATCTGGCACAAATCATGCCCCACGGCGGAATGCAAATCTTACGAAAACTCACAGAACGTTTTGCTGCTCTTGATATCATCCAAAGCAATACGCCGCACTATGCAGAAGCACAAGACGAGGTCGAAGCACGAATGCTCGCAACGCTTGCTGTTGCTCAAAGCCCCCTAGCTGTAGAACTACTCTTGCAACAACCATCGAAGCTACGCGCATTAAATGGTGTGATGCCAACTGAAGTTGACATGAAACGAGCAGGCATTCTTAACAATCTTATTCATCCGCCAAAAGTCGTTTTGCTTGGTGCACCCAATACCGGCAAATCCACCTTGATGAACGCGCTCACCAAACAAGATACTTCCATCGTCCACGAACTTCCGGGAGCCACCCGTGATGCTGTCGGCGCTCGGGTCAATTGCGCTGGACTCGTAGTTGACTTTTACGACCTTCCAGGTTTCCGCGAGTCCGGCGACCCTATCGAGCAGGAAGCCATCCAACTTGCGCAATACATTGCGGCTGATGCCAGCCTAATACTCCAAATCTTCACTACCCAAAACGAATTAATTCCTCTAAGGAATTTTTCTCAAAACAGATTCATTCCTCAGAAGAATTTAAAAGTATCCACGATGGCTGATATCAGCAAAGAACACTGCGCTGACCTTTGCATTAGCGCGCATACAGGCGAAAACATGGACAAACTCGCCTTGATGATTCGCGATGCGATAGTGCCGCCAGAAATTCTCGCGGATTCAGGGCCTTGGTTTTTTCCTGGAAGTTACAGCCCTACGGATGAATAGCCACAATCCACATACAAGACTTGTCCAGTCACGCCTGAAGACATATCGCTCAATAACCATGTTGCTGAATTGCCCACATCGTCGCCAGTCACGTTGCGCTTCAGCGGTGCCTTTTCTTCAACCCAGTCTAGAATTGAGCTAAATCCGCCAACCGCCATCGAAGACAGCGTTTTCAACGGACCGCCACTGATGGAATTCACGCGAATGTTCTTTTCGCCAAGTTCCATCGCAAGGTACCGCGTAGCAGATTCGAGAGCGCTTTTTGCAACACCCATGACGTTGTATCCTGGCACTGCTTTAACTGCGCCCAAGTAACTCATCGAAATAATCGACCCACCCTCTTTCATTAGCGGTGTTGCCCTGTGTGCCATTGCCATCAGCGTATACGCACTGATATCGAGCGCTTGGGTGTAGACCTCGCGAGGTGTCGCAGCGAACTTGCCCTCTTTGAGCCAATCTTTATCTGCGAAAGCAATCGAGTGGACCAAAAAATCAATCTCACCAAGTTCGCCAAAAACCTTGTCCAAATCTTCATCACTTCCAGCATCCATCGAAATCAAGTGTGGGTCGGAAATCCCTAATGCTTCAAGTGCCTTGCGACAACGCCGCTCCATCTTCTCACCGGGCAAGTGTGTAAAGACACATTCTGCACCGTTTTCAACGAGCGATTTAGCGATGTACCACGCGTAACTTCGTTCATTGGCGATGCCAACAACGAGTCCTCTTTTACCTTGCATTAATGTCATGGCGCGCATGATACCCGCCTAACTCCATGAGTGGTAGAGAGTGCTATAATCCCCCATCACACCCAAGCGCGTGTAGCTCAACTGGATAGAGCATCGGCCTTCGAAGCCGAGGGTTGCGGGTTCGAGTCCCTCCACGCGTGTTTCTAGTGGTTTAATCACAAGCAAATGCCTAGTTAAATGCATTGAAGTACTGATAAAATCACTGACCTGAAAACGAAGCCGTGAATGTAGTCCTAGACTAAAGGGTTACTGTAATGGCATGATTAACTAAAGCACCCTTTTTAAAGATTCCTGCCTGTTTCTTAGATTGGGTGTTTTTTTGTTGCTTTTAAATGTTCACCCTGTTCTACTATAGTTTGGAGAGAAAACTATGAAATTACTATGCACTACTGTATTCACCCTCGCTATTACCACAGCATCGTTTGGTGATAGAACCAATAATCTTACTGAGCCGCGTTCAGGTACTGAAGCTTATTGTCTTAACGTGGGTGCTTGTTGCGTGATCTTTAGTGGAACAGAAGCTTGCGTCCAGGTAAGCGAATATGGCTGTTCCGTAATTGATGGAACATACCTTGGCTCCGCTTGCGACGAAATCATCTGTGACGAAACTGTATTTACAGGTATTTGCTTAGGTTCATGTGTTATCGATTCGTTTAGCACTGAATATTGCATAAATACAGATCAATTTGATTGTGAAGAGAAAAACGGGCAATTTATACCTGAAGGTACTTGTAGATTTGATGGTCCAGGAGTTGTTGGCTCTGAGATCTACTTAGAAATAGGCGATAATGTTGCCAGCCAAGGGCCGTCCAATGGAGCATATTTTGCCACAGCTATAGAATTGGTCAACCGAGGAGATCAAGAGGAGCCATTTGACGAGAGTCGCGACTCAGTCATGATGACTACACAAAATGCATACTTACTAAAAGACAATCAATTAAAACAAGTAGCAACATCTTTAATGCTGCAAGGATTTTATGCACTGAGCAGTTCAGGCGCTTCGTGCACATTAAGAGATGAGCAGGACCTCCCTTTTTTATCGTGTTGGAGTACGAATGGAAATTCATTGGGGGCGGGGTGTTCTAATTACATGTTTGCCGGTTTACAATTCGGCGCAAGCGCCCCAAGATCCAGAGCTGATGCGAGTTGTGGCTGCTATGAGTATCAAGGCTATACCCCAGTCCAAGGCAATTATGAAAACAGCATGGCAATTAGCAACGAAGTGCTCGAACAAAGGTCAAGTCATCTTGACGAAGATGATGGAACGAAAGTTCTTATTGAGACGTATGCTTTTTCGCCTGGTGATGCTGCAAGAAAAAACAATTCTAATAATGCTA
>NZFX01000018.1 GCA_002689385.1 Phycisphaerae bacterium | reverse complement strand
TGCGGTAAATATTGCCTGAAGCAGGTTGAACTGCTTATAGACTGGCTGAAATCCAAAGAGGCAGTTTTTCTTACGGCAGGCCAATGCGCCCGCAAATGGAAAAATATTATTGCTCAACCTGATCTCTAAAGAACAAAAAGACAATCAAAAGCACACCGTAATTTATAAGATTTACTGTCTTTTGCTCCTTGTTCGTTAAAAGGACTGCCAACCAGTCGTTTATATTTCTCTCAATACAATCAATTAATTCTTTTGATCTCTATGGTTTCGTGTGATAACCTGCGAAATAGGAACAGACAGAAGTAAAAAAAATTCTATTCAAAAAAAATGCTCGACATTATTGACACTCACCAGCATCTTTGGAATTTAGACCGATTAAAATTACCCTGGGTTAATGGGGTGCCTGAATTGAACAGGAGTTATAAATTTAATGATTATCTCAAAGCAGCAGAAATTTCCGGAGTAACTCGAACTGTTTATATGGAGGTGGATGCACATCCGGATCACAAACAGAAAGAGATTGACGACATGACACTGCATTGTCAGGAAGACTCGGATTTAATGCTTGGTATGGTCGTTTCCACTGATCCTGGAAAACCGGGATTTACTGAATTTCTGGGTGCTAATTCCGGTAATCCGTTTATCAAAGGTGTGCGCCAAGTTCTTCACAATCCAGAACAAGCGTCTAGATATTGCCTCACTCCGGAATTTGTGCAGGGCATTCGTGCTTTGGGCAAGAGGGATTTACTCTTTGACATCTGCATACGTCCTGCGGAACTTCATGATGCCGTTGAGCTATGCCGTCAGGTTCCGGAGACAACTTTTGTTCTAGACCATTGCGGAAACGCTGATCCATACGTTGTCAACGGGCATCGTAAAATCAGTTCGTCTAGTTCTGACACCACTTATGTACACTCCAAGGAAAGTTGGCAAAAAGGAATTTACAAATTGGGAGAACTTGAAAACGTCTACTGCAAAATTTCCGGAATAGTAGCGCGTGCGGAAACCGACTGGAATGCACAAACTCTGGCGCCGACAGTCAATACCTGCCTTGAGGCTTTTGGAGAAGATCGAGTTGTGTTTGGTGGAGATTGGCCAGTATGCACCCTTGGCGCAAGTTTGTCTCAATGGATCGCAACACTTAAGGAAATTGTTTCAACTCGTCCTACTGTTGTTCAAGATAAAATGTTTAGCATAAATGCCGAACGACTCTACCAACTTTAGAAGTTGGTCGCAGATTTTCACAAATAAGAACGGATAAATAAAATCCGTGTGCCTCAGCGAAAACCTGTGGCTAAAACCATTAACCATAAACCTTGGAAACATTATGCTAAAAAATCTTGATCCATTATTAAATCCAAACTTGCTTTATATTCTCCGTGCTATGGGACATGGAGACGTGCTGACAATTGTTGACAGTAATTTCCCTGCTGATTCTGTGGCGTCGACAACTGTTCACGGTGAAGTGATTAGGTTCGATGGCGCAGGAATTCCGGAAGTTGCCCAGGCAATATTTTCTGTTTTTCCACTGGACAGTTTCATTGAAGCTCCAATTCAGTATATGCAGGTGGTGGGAGAACCTGAAACCACGCTTGAGGTACATAGTGATTTGCATCGAATTGCTTTGGAAAATTCTGATCGAGAATGGAAGATGGATTCTGTGGAACGACACAGTTTTTATGAATTGTCTCGTAAAACTTATGCGGTCATTGCCACCGCAGAGCGTCGACCATATGGTTGTTTTATGATCACAAAAGGAGTGATTGGACCTGATGGAAATGTAATGTAGAGGAAAAACCAACCTGGCTTAAAATAAAAGTAATAGATGGACTTAGGACTAAGAGATAAACTTGTACTCGTTACAGGCGGAGCTAAAGGCATCGGTGCCGCAACGGTCGAGGCATTTTCAGCAGAGGATTGTCGAGTGGTGTTGGTCGATCGGGATACAGAAACTGGGACGTCTTTGGAGAAATCCTTAGGTTCCAGAGTCAGTTATATTAAAGCGGACCTCACAAATTTAGAAGCTTGCAAAAAAGCTATCGAGCAAACGGTTTCTTTGTTCGGAGGCTTGGATGTACTGGTGAATAATGCCGGATTTAATGACGGTTTGGGTCTTGAAACACCTCCTGAAGATTTTATGATTTCTGTGCAAAACAATCTTCTGCATGTCTATGCAATGACGCATTATGCATTGCCACAACTCCGTAAGGGGCCTGGTTGTCTTGTCAACCTTGGCTCAAAGGTCTCTGAAACTGGACAGGGGCACACTTCCGCATATGCCGCTGCAAAGGGTGCCATAAGTGCTCTTACCCGAGAGTGGGCAGTGGCCTTGGCTCCGGATAAAATTCGTGTTAATTGTGTTATACCTGCTGAGTGCCTGACAGATCAATACGAGCAGTTTTTCCAATCCCAAGCTAAACCGGAAGCCGCCAAAAAAGCCATCGCTGACATTGTACCGTTTGAAAAAAGGCTAACAACACCTGAAGAAATCGCACAAACTATTGTCTTTCTTGCTTCCGACCGTTCTTCCCATACCACCGGACAGCTCGTTTTCGTCGATGGCGGGTATACACATTTTGACAGGGCGGTAGGACATGATCACAACAAATGGTAAGAATTGAATGAGTAAAAAATATTTACTGGGAGTGGATGGGGGTACAGAAGGACTCCGTGCAGGAATATTTGATGTTTTAGGAACTCCACTTGCCTTCGCCTCAACGTCATATCCAACTCAGTTTCCCGCTCCAAGCTGGGCCGAGCAAGACCCCAACGACTGGTGGGATGCTCTCGGCAAGTCAGTCAGGATAGCGATTAGTAATTCAGAAATAAGTGTTGATCAGATCGCGGCAATGGCTGTGGACACAACTTGTTGCAGCGTGGTGGCCCTTGACGATTCTGGAAATCCAGTTCGTCCGGCACTGATTTGGATGGATGTCCGCAGTGCAGAGCAAGCAGAACAAATGGTCGCCACAGAGGATGATGCCTTGCTAATCAACAGTAACGGCAGTGGTCCAGTCTCGGCAGAGTGGATGATTCCCAAGGCTCTCTGGATTAAGCAGAATGAACCGGAAAATTTTGATCGTGCAGTCACAATTTGCGAATATCAGGATTACATCAATCTGCACCTCACGGGTCGTTTGGGTGCCAGTATCAACAATGTTTCTACTCGATGGCATTGTGATTATTCCAGAGAAGGAGTGCCAAAATCGTTATTGGAAAAACTCGATTTAGCCGAACTTGCCGAAAAGTGGCCCCAGGATGTATTTCGACTAGGAGAATTGGTTGGACGTCTAACCCCAAGAGCAGCAGGACACCTTGGCTTAACTCCTGATTTGCCCGTCGTCCAAGGTGGTGCGGACGCGCAAATCGGCATGATCGGTCTTGGTGTCGTCAAACCAGGAAACCTTGCACTCATTACCGGATCTTCTCATCTTCATCTGGGATTGAGTGAAAAACCATTTCACGGAACGGGCATTTGGGGTACTTATGCAGATGCACTTTTACCGGGATTGCACACTGTAGAAGGCGGACAGACTTCAACCGGTTCTGTAATTAACTGGCTCAAAAATTTGTTTGGTGAGTCCGATTATGAAGCACTCAACCTAGATGCTTCGAAACTTCCTCCAGGGTCTGAAAACTTAATTGTTCAGGAGCATTTTCAAGGAAATCGAACACCACATACAGATCCAAATTCGCGTGGGGCTTTCCATGGTTTAACTCTCAAACATGGTAGAGAACATCTTTTTCGGGCAGCGATTGAAGGGGTAGCTTTTGGCAGCGAACTGATTTTGGAATCCATGCGCACTAACGGATTTTTCCCCGAGAGCATTGTCGTTTCCGGAGGAGCAACACATTCCGAATTGTGGCTTCAAATCCATTCCGATGTTTCAAACTTGCCATTGATCCTCACCAAAAATCCTGATGCACCTTTGCTGGGATGTGCTATTCTTGCTGCAGTTGGAGCAGAGATATACGAAGACATTCCTACAGCAGTTGAACAAATGGTACAATTTGATCGCGTGATTGAGCCAAACTCCCAGGTGAACGCTGAATATCAACCGTTTTATGAAGCATACAAAGCAAGTTATGTAGGCTTGAGAAACATCCGCAATAATTTGGAGAACTAAATGTCTGATAAAATAATACAATTTGGCCGTAAAACTGTGGTGGCTATGGTGCATATTCCAGCCTTGCCTGGTTCTCCGGATTATGATGCTGGCGCCGGAATGACTAAAATTATCGCTTCCGTAATCGCCGATCTTGAAGCCTTACAATCAGGTGGAGTAGATGCAGTAATGTTTGGCAACGAATTTGATCGCCCGTATGTGCTAAAGGCTCCACCTGAAGGATTGGCAGCACTTGCGTCAGTTATAGGGGAGGTTAAATCAATTTTAAAGGTTCCATTCGGCGTGAATTACCTGTGGGATCCAGTAGCTACAGTGGCTGTAGCCGTCGCAACCGAAGCCAATTTTGCACGTGAAATATTCACCGGTGTTTATGCCTCTGACATGGGACTTTGGGCACCGGACTGTGCCGGAGCTGCGCGTTTGAGGGCCTCACAAGGACGTTCCGATTTGCAAATGCTTTTCAATATCAATGCAGAATTTGCCACCTCACTTGATACCAGGCCTTTAGCCGTCAAGGCCAAAAGCGCGGTGTTTTCCTCAAAGGCCGATGTGATTTGTGTCTCCGGGCCAATGACCGGAATGGGCGTAAATCAAACAGAGTTGAGAGAAGTCCGTGAGGCCCTTCCGGACACACCGTTATTAGCCAATACCGGAGTAACCATAGACACTGTTGCCGAAATTTTTTCGCTCACCGACGGTTGCGTCATCGGCTCACACCTCAAATATAACGGTGATACTTGGAGTGCTGTTGATCCGGAGAGAGTCCGGAAATTTATGGATAAAGTTGAAACTTTACACTGATTTTTCAAAACGTTTATATGCTTGATACTCGCTGGGAACAACTTGCTGATATTCTGGTAAATTACTCGACCTCGACCGGTCCAGGAGAGCGTGTTCTGATCACTATGATGGAAACAGACACCTGGCCTCTAGCACGGGCCGTACATTCAGCGGTGATAAAGGTTGGTGCCCATCCTCATATTGAATTTCAGTCCACCCTGCTCCAGCGGGATCTGATGCAAGGCGGTGACCCTGAACAATTCGATAGCGCACATGAGCTACAACAAAAAGGGATGCAGTGGGCAGATGTTTACATTGGATTACGTGGTGCAGCTAACCCTCATGAACTGAACGGAATAAAACCTGAAAGAATTACAGCTTTCCGGAAATCTTTAGGCAAAGTTTCTGCCTTGCGTACAGAAAAGACACGCTGGGTCCTAGTACGGGTTCCAAACGCTGCATTTGCTCAACAGGCAGAATTGAGTACAGACGAAATGATGGAGTTTTTCTTCAATGCAACACTGCTTGACTGGCAGGAAGAAAGCAACCGTTACGATGCAATCAGGGAATTCATGCAAACTACCGAAGAGGTCCGAATTGTCGGCACGGGTACTGATCTTAGTTTCAAAACAACAGGACGAAAATACCTGATTGACGACGGACACATTAACATGCCCGGTGGTGAAATCTATACCGCTCCTACAGATGACAGTGCGGAAGGATACATTACATTTGAATTTCCCGCAGTTTTTGCCGGACAGTTTATCGAAGGTATCCGTTTGAGTTTTTCCAAGGGCGAAGTGGTAGAGGCTTCTGCTGACAAGAACGAAGCACTGCTCCTGGAACTCCTTGAAATGGACAATGGTGCCAAGAGAATTGGCGAGTTTGGAGTTGGTGCAAATTACGGAATCAGTCGCTACTGTTATGATTTGCTTTTTGATGAAAAGATAGGCGGGACCGTTCATATAGCTCTGGGACGAGCTTATCCGGAATGTGGCGGAATTAATCAATCCGCTTTTCACTGGGATCTTATTAAAGATTTACGGGAAAAAGGGGTGCTGTATCTAGATGGGAAAAAAACCATTGAAAAAGGTCAGTTTTTGATATAGCGTGGTACAAAATTAATTTGATACTTGAGAGAAAACTAAAACTTTAAACCTTTAACAACGGGGTTGTCCGGTTGTTAACCAATCGCAATGCGATTGGTTTTACACTTCTGCGCTAAGCGCAGAAGTGGTTTTGAGCAAACATTTGTGTCATATTTAGCCTTGTGCAAAATGTACTGTCCGGTACTGCAAATGATTGTTAGTTTAAATTTAATAGGAGCAAGATGAAAAACAAAAAAATAATAAACCGTCGTCAGTTTGTTAAAGACGCATCGACGGTTGTAGCTGGAGCAAGCGCAATTGCAGCCGGTTCAGCTGCAGGAGTCGGACTCTTTCCCAAGAGTGCATCGGCTGCAAACGTCAGGAGAGACATCCTGAGAATACCCGGAGTAGGTAAAGGCTCGCCTACAGATTCAGACTGGCAGAAAGTCGGTGCTCTGTGCCTTAATCCGACAAAGGCACGAGTTTCAAAGGGTGAATTTGACGGTGTAGAATTAACCTTCATGGGTCTGAACAATCAGAATTTGCACAACTTCCTGTTCAGAGGATTTCTGAAACCCTGGGAGAAGTATACGGGTGCAAAAATAAAATGGATTGATCTGGCACAGGCGGACTACAATGCACGTTTGCAACAATCCATTGCAACTAAAACGGTCGATTTTGATATTTTGGAAATGGGGGCACCTTTCGAAGGCGATGTCTGCGGTAAAGGACTTGCCTCCGAAATGCCAAATTGGGTCAAAGAGCAAATAGAAATGGATGATTATGTCGGTTATCTGAAAGCTCCCGTTGGTACATGGAATGGAAAAACCTATCGAATTTCGATTGACGGAGATTGTCACAATTTCAACTACAGGGCAGATTATTTCAAGGATGCAGGACTCGCTGCTGCCTGGAAAGCCGAAGGGCACAAGGGTGCCTGGGGCGTACCAAAAACATGGCAACAAGTTCAGGAAGTTAGTAAATTCCTTAAAGGCAAAAAAGACCCGACTTTCGGGGGAGATGCTGTCGGTTATCTTGATCCATGCAAGGGCTGGGGTGGTTTTGGTTTCTACTTCCTGGCCAGTCGTGCTACGGCCTATGCCAAGCATCCGAACGACCCGGCGTGGTTGTTTGACGCAGATACGATGAAACCCCGTGTGAATAATCCGGCTTGGGTTCGGGCAATTCAGGATGTAATTGACGTATTGCCTTCCCAACCTGCAAATCAACTGAATGCTGACCCAGGTACAACCGCTTTTCAGCAGTTTCTTGCTGGAACCGGATCAATGGTATCCTGGTGGGGTGATGTTGGTTCCATGGCAAAAACCAGTGACGGCTCTGTAGTTGGTGATGTCGTGGGTTTCGACATCCTTCCTGGATCAGACGATGTTTATAATTCCCAAACAGGCAAATGGGACACATTGCCCGGTGGTCCAAACTACGCTCCAAATATGGCCTACATTGGCTGGGGAGTATATGTCATGGCCCGTGTGGACAGCAATTCCAAAAAGCGTAAGGCTGCCTGGAGTGCTGCAGCACACCTTGGAGGGAAAGATATCTCTCTCTGGGCTTCTGCTTATCCTTCTGGTTTCCAACCATATCGTAACAGTCACTTCAACATTGATGAATGGGTCAATGCTGGATATGACAGGGGATTTATCACTTCCTATTTGGAATCTGAGTCAAATTCCTACAACCATCCTAATGCTGCAATTGAACCTCGTATTCCTGGGATTTTTCAGTACTACAGTGTAGCAGAAGATGAGTTGTCTAAAATATTTGCAGGAAAGTTTGATGCCCAGACTGGAGCCGATAACATTGCGGCTGCCTGGGAAAAACTTACTGATCAGATCGGCCGGAAAAAGCAACTCCAGCTTTACCGTGCCTCTCTCGGTTTGTCATAAAAAAGCACAAATCCGGAGACAATAGTTTGGCCGGCGGTGTGAAGCAAAAGCCGTCGGTCTTACTTGCTTTCGAAGATCCTTCACTACAATTAAATATTTACATAATACACGTCGAAATTAGATTGAGATGACATCGACTTACGTCGGCACGGATCATATTCCTGTTAAACGCAAAGCCATCGGACAGGCAATGATTCTCATTGCTACTATTTTGTTAGTTGCTCTTTTCATCACACAAACTTTACATAAAGCCGGCAGCATTGCTGCTGGATTTGACAACTGGCGTCCTGTTCTCTATGCATACCTGATTTGGTCAATAGCACTATGCTGGGGGATTACCCTGATCAAAGGCGAACGAGGTCAAAGAGCACTTTTTGTTCTTCCTGCCTTTCTTTTCACAATTGCGATGGTCATTTTTCCTCTCATTTTTAGTGTGTACATTTCTCTACACGACTGGAATCTTAGCGCATTTGAAGGTCAAAAGTTCAATGGAATTGATAATTTCATAGCCTTAATTGGAAATACCTATTATTGGAACTCCATGTTGAACATGGTCTACTACTTAATTGCAATACTATTCGAATATGCAATAGCCTTCGGCCTCGCACTTCTACTAAATGCACAGATCGTAGCCAGAAAATTCTTTCGGGTAGTGTTCCTGATGCCGTTAATGCTGAGTCCTGTTGCTGTTAGCTGGATGTTAGGCAAGTCGCTTATGGAGTACCGTTTTGGCCCGGCGGCTACTCTTGCACGCCAGTTAGGTTGGGAAAGCCCAGCATTCTTTTCAACTCCAGAAATCGCGCGTTTGAGCATAATGATCTTGGACGCATGGACTTTTATTCCGTTCATGATGATCATGTTACTCGCAGGATTGCAGGCATTACCCAAAGAAGTCAATGAAGCCGCAAGAATTGATGGAGCTAATAACTGGCAGCATTTTTGGGAAATCACCTTCCCGCTAATGCTTCCCGTCAGTATCACGGCAACTGTAATTAGAATTATTTTTAAATTGAAACTTGCAGATATCGTCATTAATGTCACTTCCGGAGGACCTGGAGGAGCAACTGATACTGTTACAAGTTTTATTTTCCGGGAGTACCGAGATCGTTCAAATGTTGGATACGGAACAATGATGGCAGTGGTTTTTTTGATAATAATTATCATCATGATGACTGCCTTACTGAATCTACTAAACCGCTGGATGAACAAAGTCACTTGAACTAAAGAGCCATATAATTATTAAATCGTGTACCTGTTACGGCACATTAAATTTATTACTGAAACAAATCGTGAATGAATCTACCGGAGGTGTGAACCTCATTGTCTATCGTATCCTGATATATAGCGCATTAATATTTTGGGCTTTTTTATGTCTATTTCCCATTTACTGGACAATCACGACATCTTTCAAAACCGCGGTCAATGTTACACAGGGGCATCTTATTCCATGGGTTGATTTCACACCAAAATGGATTGGTTTTCGTTCACTTGGCCTTTCTCCTGAAACCATTTTTCAGATTTCAACAGTTCGGGATGAGTTCCTGAGAAGATTTTTTAACAGCGTCATTACCTCTATAAGTGCATCTACATTAGCGGTGATGCTGGGTTCACTTGCTGCCTATGGACTCAGCCGATTCGAGTACAAATTAGGATTCGTCAAGAATACGGACATATCTTTTTTTTTCTTGTCTCAGATGATTCTTCCTCCGGTAGTCCTCGCATTGCCGTTTCTGGTCCTATATCGTGAGTTGGCTTTGCTGGATTCAACTATTGGTCTGGTCATGCTTTATGGACTCATGGTTCTACCAATTGTAATCTGGATAATGCGGGATCAATTCAGTACAATTCCGATTGAACTTGAAGAAGCTGGCCTAGTGGACGGTCTCAGTGTTTGGGGAGTATTCCTGCGGATCGTGCTGCCAATTTCATTTCCCGGTATGGTTGCGGCTTTCATACTTTGTCTTGTATTGACTTGGAACGAATATTTTTTTGCAGCGCTTCTGACGAGTGCTGACGCAAAAACTTTGCCTGTTATGGTGGCCAGTCAAACGGGATCACAAGGGATTAACTGGTGGTCGATGGCAGCACTTTCTTTTGCCGCCATCGCGCCTCTGGCTATAATTGGGGTTTTCCTTGAAAGTTATATCGTAAAAGGTCTTTCAACTGGCGCAGTTAAGTAATTATACCGAAAAAATCACAGTTTTTTGCAAAATAATGGTGTTTTTAATTCCTGAAATTGAAGAGTATTGTACGATCTGCGATTTTAGCTTGGAATCGTGCTGGCGCAAACAGGTTGAAGGATAACGGTTTTCACTGTATATTGTAAATACTATATTAAACATCAATCTTCACCTGAAT
>NZFX01000017.1 GCA_002689385.1 Phycisphaerae bacterium | reverse complement strand
TGATCTCGCTGAACGGCGCACATCGGCACGCTTGCCTGATTTTACGCTGTCCGATGCCATCCGCGTTACCCCAAATGCACAAGAGGCATTTGCAGGAGTCGATGTTGCGCTTAATGCAATTCCTACACAGTTTATTCGCAAAGTCTGGGGATCGCTTTCGAGTGTTGTTTCGGATGATGTTCCAGTTGCTTGCGTAGCAAAGGGAATCGAGATTGGTACTAATTTATTGCCAACGCAAATCATCGAAGATGTCATCGGCGGGGGACACGCAATGTGCGTTTTGTCTGGGCCAACTATCGCGACTGAACTAGTTCGAAGACAACCTGCTGCAATGGTTGCAAGTTCGACAGACGAAGCAGTTGCAAAGCAAGTGCAAGATTTGTTTGACGTCCCGTGGCTTAGAATTTATACGCATGGTGACCCATTTGGCGTTGAACTTGCAGGCGCACTTAAAAATGTTATTGCGATTGCTGCAGGCATTTGTGACGGAATGGAGCTTGGAGACAATGCGAAGTCTGCGATGCTTTCAAGGGGGCTCGCAGAAATTTCACGTCTGGGCGTTTCACTTGGCGCACAACTTGAAACGTTTTTTGGCATTGCTGGCGTAGGCGACCTAGCAACAACGTGTTTCAGTCCTCACGGGCGAAACCGAACATGCGGAGAACGTCTTGGAAAGGGTGAAGATTTGCAAACTATTACAGAGACAATGGGTTCGGTGGTCGAGGGTGTTGCAACAACAAAAGCAGTGCATGCATTAGCAAAAGAACAGGGCATTGAGATGCCAATTGCAAATGCAATGTACAACGTTTTGTATGAAAAACTTTCGATGAAGGAGGCGATTCTCTCGTTGATGTCAAGAGATTTGCGTGCAGAGCAACTTCGACGGTAAACGACCCGCTGGATTGTTTATTCGTTAAAACCGGAGTTCACTAACTCGATCAATTCAGTGAGCGCATCGTCGGCATCGTCACCGTCTGCATTGATAGTAAGTGCAGTGCCTTCGGTTGCGGCGAGCATCATGAGTTGCATGATGGACTTGGCATCAACCTGGTCGCTGTTCGCATGACCAACCGTAATGTCGGCGGAAAATTTACCTGCAATTTCAGCAAACAACATTGCAGGGCGTGCATGCATGCCGAGGCGATTGTTGATTTTTACTGTTTTAGTTGCGGTAGCCATAAATAGGGTTTGATAGATGCGGTAACTCGAAAAGAGCTACAAGTTTTCGGTAAATAAATGTGTCAACGACCGTTAGCGAACGGCGTTGTCTGTTTCAGTTAAAAGCGTAAGCACATCATCTGAAGAATTTGCTTGGCGAAGGAAACGCCGGAATGTGTCTTGGCTTAGTGAACTAAAAATTGCTTCCATTGCGTCGAGGTGATTTTCAGGTTGATCTTCTGGGCTTAGAAGCAACACAATAGAGTACACCGGCTCGCGGTCGAGTGCCTTGAAGTCTATGCCTTCTGCGCTATTGCCAATAGCAATACGCATTGTTTTTATGTCAGCGTGTTTAACGTGTGGTACTGCAACGCCGTGGCCAAAACCAGTCGAACCTTTGTTTTCTCGGCGAATAATTGATTTAGTAAAATCAACGCGTTGGTCTTCAGTAACACAACCAGACGTAACAAGCGCGTCGACCATCTCAGCGATGACTTCATCGCGTTTGGATGCTTTGAGTTCAGTAATAATGGCGTCTTTTACGACTATGTCCATGAGTTTCATCGGTCTTGTCCTCCAGCAGGAGTGTTGTGTTTGTTGTCGCGAAGTTTGTTTTTAAGGTCGGTTAATTGGCGAACACTTTTGTCGATACAACTATCAATGGCAGCATGCATGTCGTCATCTTCACTTTTTGAGACTATGTTATCGTGGTGCTCGACATCAGAAATTAACTCAACAATAAAACCGTGTGTTGTTTTTTCTATTTTCATATCGATTTGTTCGATGCGATCGTAAAAACGTGTGAGTTTTTCAGACTTGCCTCTTGCATACTCTTTAATGGTTGGAGTCATGTCTAGTTGTTTGCTTGTGATATTGATTTGCATGGAGTGCGCTTCTTTCTTCTAATCTTTTTGAAGATCTATTTCATCCATTTTAGCAGATTCATCTGCCGATATTTCCTGAGTGCCCGAAACACTTGTAAGGCCGTTTGCCATTATCTGGTGATCTGGAACGAGTACGCCGCCGCTGACAGCAAACCGGATGGCCTCTTCGACCGAAATAGGTAAGTCGACCGTGTCTTTCTTTTGCACCGTAATCGTGTATCCCGTGAAAGGAGTAGGCGAACTTGGGATAAAAACAGTGATGGAGTCAGGGATTTTCTTTTCGATGGATTGCAATGAACCGCCGGTCATAAAACCCACCGACCAAATGCCTTTGCGTGGATATTCCACAGCGACCACTCGGCTAAATTTCGGTTTATCTTCGTCGCTAATCAAAAAGTCAACTAGTTGCTTGATGTAGGGATAGACCTTTCGGATGACGGGCACAGCGACCATTATTTTTTCTATGCGTTTGTAAAAAGCTCTTCCAATAAATCCACCAACAAGCCGACCGCAGATGTACACAATAACTGCAGCAACAGCTAATCCAAGAAAATTCATCCAGATATTTTCTGCCCACCACGTGTTCACTGAATCTGCAAACATGTCCATTGCAAGCGAATGAAGAGCAGCAGTATCAGTAGCAGAAATGTTGGCAACTCGAGCCGCTTCCTCGAGTTTTTCTGGCGTTGGCCCCATCGCGAGTGTTTCTGCGAGAGAGGGGAAATAGTTTGGTATCTCGATGAAGCCGGCACGAATCCCTCGGTTGATTGGCTCTGCAATTGCAGAATCAATGAACTGGTACGCTTTGACAATAAGCCAGAGCGTCAAAATCGAGGGAAGGAGAACAGCGAGTCCTTTTAAAAAGGGACGTTTCGATTTTTTGGCATGTGTATCACTCATCGCTGTGCATCATACCCTAGAGTTGCTCGGCAACTTTACGTATAGCATTTGGATATGCCTCGCATTCAAGCTGGAACACCTTATCAGCAAGGCTTTGAGCCGTATCGTCGGAATCGATTGCACATATTTTTTGCAAAATAGTTGGACCGTGGTCGTATTCCTCATCGACAAAGTGAACAGTGCATCCAGATTGTTCGCACCCGCTTTCAAGTACTGCGTTATGCACATGCATCCCGTACATCCCTTTGCCGCCGAATTCTGGAAGTAGGGAGGGGTGTATGTTTAAAACGCGACCTTGCATCCACGGTTCTATTGTGAGAAGTCGAAGGTACCCACAAAGTATAATTAAATCTGGCTTTGCATCTTTAAGCCATGCTTGTACTCGTGCGTCGATTTGCTCTGGTGCATCACCTTCTTGTTTCGCAATAGCAACATCAATGCCGCGTTGGGCAAGTCGGTCGATGCCCGCGATACCATTTCTGGATGCAATGGCTAGTGTGATAGTTGCATGTAGTGAACCGTCTTCAATCTGATCAAGAAGGTTCAATACAGTTCTTCCACCACCGCTGAATAGCACTGCGATAGATATCATTTGTTTCCGCCCATTTGGCACGTTGGAGGAGAATCAAATGGAATAGGATTCCCGTCTGCATCCACGCTGACCATCGTCATGGATGCCGTCGTAACAATAACTCTTTTTCCAGAGTTAAACCGTTCCGATTCAACCGTTACTTCAATAACAACGGAGGTGCGACCAGCTTTAACAGTCTTAGTAATAAACCGAACAACATCGCCAACGTATACAGGCTTTTCAAAGTCAACCTTGTCCATTGACGCAGTTACCCATCGATGTATGCCGCTTCTCCTTGCTTCAACAAAACCAGCTTGGTCAATGTATGACAAGATAATTCCACCAAAGATTGTCCCAAGGCCGTTTGCATCGCGGGGCATCATAATGACGCAGAGTGCTGCTGTTTTGTCCATAGTGTGTATCATCGTCTTTCAAGCAGTAACCCGCAAGTGTAGAGCGACCACCATTTCTTTCTTGTTTCGCTATTTTGAAGAAAATCAAACGGAAGTTTGCCGGCAATTTCAGGCGCGAAGTAGGAGGCGATTAATATTGGGTGCTCGGGATGCTGCCATTTATTTTCTTTTACACTTTTAAGAAGAATCGGGAAAAACTTTTCTTCATTGGCAAGCATGCCTGCGAGTGCAATGTCGGGGATAATCATTCCGTCTTCGTCATGCAGCGCTCGCCATGCAAGTAAGTAATCGCTGTCTTTTTGAATGGCTTGCAGTGTAGAAAGTGCCTGGCGTTGTGTATGGGGAAATTCGAACGATGTGTCAGCCAACATCGCGAGGAGGACTGCAGATTTTTGCCGAGCAAAGTCGTAGTCCGTCGTCCATTCTTGAATCAAAGTATTGCGTTGTTGCTCAGTTGTAAACTTTTCAATTGCAAGTACGCCTAAGACGACGCTTCCGTCGCGATCTTGAACAGATGTTTCGATGAGCACATCGAACATAGGTGGGTCTTCAACGCCCGTAAGCCATGCCACTTGATGCAGAGAAGGAACCAATAGAGCATTTGATGGTGCAAAACGCGTTGTTTTTTTATGTTCTTCATTCCACCAGTTAACTGCTTCAAGAAGTTCTTTTTGAATTGGAAGTGTGCTGAGATCTTCAACGCGGTGTTCTGAAAATGCAGTCGTAACAAGAACTTCTTGTGCACGAGCAGAAGCATCATTTTGCTTTAAGAGTAGTTTTTCAAAAAGAATCACAAGCTCATTAAACGGTTTGCCTTTTGCCTTATCTACACCGACGATTTGGTCAGCAGTCGTATGAGAATCAAGCAATCTTACAATGCTCGTTTCACGTTGTTTTGACACCACAAATAGGCCAGCAACGACTGCGAAAAGAATGATGAAGGTAAACGAGATGATGGAGGCATGTTTCACCATGGCAGTGTAATGCATTTATTCTTCAAGTAAGGCGTCGATGATGTGGACTGCAGACTCTGCCGTGTACCCATGTACGCCCCAGCATGTTTGTTCAAGAAGTCCGTTGCGTAAGTCACAATTAAAAATGTACATTTTTCCCTTTGGCAACGAGGCAACATGTGGCGAAACGTTTGTGTTTCTGTTTTTGATGGACCAGCCGCGCAGTGCTCGAAGCTCAGAAAATTGTTTTGCATCCTGGAAGGTGACGCCAATTTCAGCTTCTATTATTTTTGTAATGATGAGGCAAATGCATGACGCCCACCGATTGATTCAACAAGTGAAGTAGTGTTGGCATGTCTGTTCCTTGCGTTTGGTGAAAGTGCGAAGGCAGGCGATTCCAGCTTTGCTTACCTCTGCGTGGCGGTTACTGGTTGTACAAGTACATCAGTTTTGG
Organism: Phycisphaerae bacterium; assembly: GCA_002689385.1. Classification (GTDB taxonomy): domain Bacteria; phylum Planctomycetota; class Phycisphaerae; order Phycisphaerales; family SM1A02. Next base: position 29,621 of record NZFX01000017.1, on the reverse strand, counting down.
CATGGTGAATTCTTGCAACATTGATCTGACATCGGATGTTGTAAGTTCACTTGATTGAACGCCAAGAAGACCACCAAACGAAGGTGTAGCGCGAGAATAGTGGACAACGGTTGCATTTCCGTTTTGTAAGGAAGCGCGTTGCTCTGCGATGTCAACTGCGTTGTTTAAATAGCCAATTCCATCGATGAGCCCTTTGTCGAGCGCTTGTTGTGCTGTGTACGCTGAACCATTCGCGACGGCTTTTAGTTTCTTCGCGTCAGGTATGACTGATGAACGTCCTTCTGCAACTCGGTCGTAGAAGACTGCGTACATCGCCTGAAGAATACTGTTCATTTTTTGTTTGTCTTTGACAGTCCAGTTTCGATAGACATCGTTAGCAACTGATTTTTCAGGAGAACTCTTTGCTATAAGTGTGACTGGTTTGACTCCAATCTTTTCGAGAAGGTCTTGGAAAGTCATGATGGAAGCGATGACACCGATGGAGCCAGTAATAGAAGTTTCTTGGGCAAGGATGTGATCTGCATTGCAAGAAATGTAATAGCCACCTGATGCCGCAACACTGCCGTAGCTTGCAATGATAGGAAGACCAGCTTCTTTAAGCCGTTGAATGTTGTGCCAAATTTCATCGGAGGCGGTCACGTCACCTCCTGGTGAGTCAACACGAAGCACAACAGCACGGGCATGTTTATCGTCAAGTATTTTTTCTATGGCTTGTTGTGCGTACGATGCGTTTGACCCATCGATGACTCCATCGATGTGAAGAACGGCAACAGTGTTGTTGTTACCCTTGTGCGAAACGTGTGTGCTTACTAGCCCATTATCTTCGGTGGCTGCTGCGAACCCTGAAACGCCTGCGATGATTCCAACTAGGAAAACAATGAGAAAAATGAACATTGCTGCAAGGAACGCGACGAATGTTTTAAATCCACCAGTTGTAGCGACAACTTTTAACGTGGTTTGTTGGTTTGTTTCTGCGTGTGTTTCCATATCAATTCTCCTTAAAGTAAGCTTGCCATTGTAAAGCAGTTTTTTGCTCTACCAACAAATACTTCGTAAAATCGTGCATCTTTTTTCATGCAATGCACGCATCTCAGTGCCAAGTACTATTTGCGGAGCACGATAGTGGCATCGTGCCCGTGTAAGTACGACTGTGTAAAGTCGACGTTTGGCGTAAGCGTAAACGCATGCTCAACCCAAGCAGTTGTATTAAATCGCGCAGCAGGCGAAAGGTCTTCGCTTTTTGGTTCTCTGCCGGATTGGTTAGAAAGAAAGTTAAATGCAACACCTTTACTTGAAGCATCAAAAGCATCGTCAATCAACTTCATCGCTGCAGTTTCATCCATAGCATTTAACGTGCCAGAAAACGTAATCCAGTCCCCACGAAAAAAGTTTGGTGTTCGCAGCACATCTGCCGTTGTAAATGTTGACTTTGCGAGATTGCGGTTCATCGCAGTTTTGACCATCGCTTCCATCGCATCAACACCGTGAAACGTAGAAAAAGAAACATCCCGTTTTACAAGGTAGTCTGCAAAGTCGCCAATCCCGCAGCCAACATCTAGAATAGAACAGTCATTGAAATCAATAAAGTCGCAAAAGACTTTGAAGCGCAGTGCTTGCCCCTCTTTGGAACGCCAAAGTGTTGCGTCGAATGTTCCGCCGTGCGCTTCGACCGCTTCTTGATAGGGTTTTAGATAATCGGGAGCGTTTGACAAGGTTACACGCGTTGTCGTGAAAGACGGTTGTGCATCGGCATAAGTAACTGTGAAATTAAATCGAACAATCGGTCTGTAAGACGTTCATAGTCAGCAAAGTTTTTCTCAGTTTCTTCGCGAATAGTTGATGCTGAAATGCCTGCGTTTTTTACATCTGCTGCGTCGTCTTCAATCCATGATTCTATACAAGCAATGGTGCACTCAGGGTGGTATTGAACAGCGTACGTATTTGTGCCGTGCATCCATGCTTGGACGTTGCATCGTTCACTTGAAGCAAGCAGTGTTGCACCATCAGGGAGTGCGCTAACTTGCCAATGGTGCCAATGGAATTGTGGACCACTCCATGGTTGCCCTGAAAGAATAAAATCTGATCGACCAACGGGTGTAAGGTCAACGTTATACCAACCCATTTCAGGCGATTCGCATTTGGACAGTTCGCCGCCCAATGCTCGTGCAAGAAGTTGACTTCCAAGGCATAATCCAAAGATAGGTAGTTCGAGATTGTTTGCGCTTCGAAGTAATCGCAGTTCATGCTCAACCCATGGCTCGTCGCATATTGGGTCTTGTGGACCACCGCAACTAATCACGCCGTCAATTTCATCAAGGTCAGTTGGAAGTTGTTCTCCAAGATGAACGCGGACGACTTGTAAACGGTGGCCATCTTCGCGGAGTCGCTCACCTAGGCGATCAGAGCCCGTTAAGTTGCTGTGTTCGATTATTAAGATAGACATGCGAGAATTAGTACTTTCTACTTTGTGACAACAAATGGTGCTTCAGTTTCGATTGAAGACAAAATGCGGGAGGCAACGGCGGCGATGCCGGCTGCATCGATACCCGTTTGTGCGAGTTGTTCTGCTCGTGAGCCATGACCAATCCAGTGATCAGGCAAGCCAAGGGATGTGATGAGTGTTGTGTCGAGGTTTCGTCTCGCAGCTTCTTCAAGCACAGCTGAACCAAACCCACCAATAATGGAGTGTTCTTCAACGGTAATGATTGGGGTGCCATTTGTAAGCAAGCGTTCGATAAGTTCACCGTCGACTGGTTTTGCGAACCGAGCGTCGTAAACATCTATTGCTGTTTCATCGACACGGTCGGCGGCATTAAGTGCATCGATTGCAGTTGTGCCATAGCCGAGAATAGCAAGTTTTGAAGATGCGCTCTTTCGAAGTTGGTGTGCTTTGCCAAGAACAAACGAAGGGCAGTCGGGTGCGTGTTCGCGCACAGTGTCACGAGGGTATCTAAGCGCAGTGAGTCCATCGTTGTAGCTCGCCATGAATGTCATGGAAGATTTGAGCGTCGGTTCATCAATTGCCGCCATGAGCACTGCGTTTGGCAAAACGCGAAGCAGTGCAATGTCGCAGAAACCGTGATGGACAGCGCCATCGCCACCAACAACGCCCGATCTGTCGAGGCAGAGCCGAACAGGTAACCCTTGGAGCGCAACTTCTTGGAACGCTTGGTCGAACGCTCGTTGCAGGAACGTTGAGTACACCGCAAAGAATGGTTTACAGCCGGTTTTCGCCATGCCAGCAAGCATGTCCATGGTGTGTGATTCACAAATGCCTGTATCCCAGACGCGGTTTGGGAATTTTTCTAACGCGGAATCAATTCCAGTGCCACCCGGCATCGCCGCGGTTGCGGCAACAACTTTTTCATCATGCAACATCAAATCACAAAGTGAATCAGCAAACGCAGACGTAAAACTTCTTCCAGATGGTTGCATTTCAACGGAGGTGTTTTTTACATCAAATGGTTTTGGTGAATGAAACTTCGTGGCGTTTTGTTCGGTGTATTCAAAACCTTTGCCTTTGACTGTGTGCGCATGAAGCAACAGCGGTCTGTCGACATCGCGAACTTCTACGAGCATTTCAATCAACGACGGCAGATCGTGCCCATCGACTGGGCCAACGGAGAGCAAGCCGAAATGTTCAAACCATGAATCTTCAAAGATTGCATCTTTCATCATCTCGGTCATTCGGTGTGTCATGTCTTCGAGCATTGAGCCGCCGGGCAATTTGCCCATGACGTTCTTCGCTGCTTTTTTCATCGAGCGATATGTTGAACCAACTCGGAGGTGGTCGAAATAATCTGCAATCGCGCCCTGAGGATTTGCAATAGACATGTTGTTGTCATTGAGGACAACGAGGAACTGACGTTTTAACGTTCCAGCGTTATTCAAACCCTCCATCGCAACACCGTTGACGATTGAAGCATCGCCAACAAATGCAACGACGCGCCTTCCATCGTTGTTTGTTGTCGGTTCGTAAGACTCGCCGTTGAGGGTGTCGCCACGAGCCATGCCAACGGCAGTAGAAATTGCCGTGCCAGCGTGTCCCACCGAGAATAAATCGAACGGCGATTCATCAGGTGATGGAAAACCAGACATGCCGCCTCGTTGTCGCAACTTGCCAAGCAGTTCCTGACGGCCAGTGAGCAATTTATGCGTGTAGCACTGGTGCCCAACATCAAACAAAAGTCGGTCGCTTGAAAAATCAAAGACGTAATGCAAAGCAATCATTAACTCAACAACACCAAGGTTTGGCGCTAAGTGGCCGCCACTCTTTTTTACTTGTTCGCAGATTGCGTGACGAATCTCATTAGCAAGTTTTGGAAGTGCTTCTATCGAGAGCTTTTTAAGATCTGCAGGTGATTGAATTGTCGAGAGAAGTTCAGTATTCATATCAGACAGCTATTGTACGCTCAACGAGTCCTGTGAGCCATCCAAAGATTGAAAGATGCCAAGGTTTCTGTGTCAAAATTGAGTGATTGAAGTGCATTATCTGCTTGTTTTTGGAGTTCCCGCACGGATTTCTTGGATGCTTCTACGCCTATGGTTCCGGGGTACGTTGTTTTTCCAGCTTCTGCATCTTTACCCGTGGCTTTTCCAACAAGCGCTGCATTGCCATGTAAATCAATCAGGTCATCAACAATTTGAAACATCAGACCGATGGCACTTCCAAAAGAGGAGATTGCTTCGTACGCTTCTGAAGAGACATTACCGCAAACGGCGCCCATCTGGCAAGAGCAACAAATCAAAGCACCCGTTTTATTACGGTGAATTTCTTCAAGTTGTTCGAGTGGTTCGAGATGCTCGGGAAGTCCACCAAGCGTATCATAGACTTGCCCAATGACCATGTCGCTTGTTGCTTTTGCAAGCAATTTCGTTAATGTTGCTTGTTGGTCGCAGGTGTATTCTTCTGCAATCAATTGCGAGAACGCAACGGGTAACAATAAATCGCCTGCGAGTACAGCCATTGCTTCACCAGACTTTATGTGCAATGTTGGTTTTCCGCGACGAAGATCATCATTATCGATGGAGGGAAGGTCGTCGTGCACTAAACTAAAGCAATGGACCAGTTCCACTGCAAGCGCCGCATGCATCGCTTGGCGGCGAGAGCCACCCACAGCTTCGCAACACAAAAGAGTAAGCGCCGGTCGAACCCGTTTTCCGCCATTCATCACGGCGTACCTTGCGGCTTCAGCAAGGTGCGGAGGCAATTGCTGTTCTATGAGGCATGATTCGAGTTCGATTTCAATTATCTTGGCTACTTCAAGCAATTCAGCTGGTGGATTGGGAAATGTCATTGGTGTCACGTACAGATTGTACAATCTATGGCATGCAAGAAGAACTAATGCAAGATTTCATTACGTTTATTGACAAGGGTGGGTACGTCATGATTCCACTTTTCATTTTAAGTGTGCTCAGCGTTGCGCTTATTTTGGAACGTTGTTGGTTTTGGTTTCTCGTTGGAGGCAGGGGGTCGCTTGGACGGCTCGCAAAACTAAACGCGTGTTTTCGTAAGGGCGACACAACGGGTGCAAAAAAAATTGTGAAGAATGATGGATCACCGTACGGTGCAATTGCAAACACTTTGCTCGACGATGGAGCGAGCGATGCCGTTGCGATGGGGGCCATTGAAGCAGAGCGGCCACGCATCGATAGGTTCATGGTTGCACTTTCAACCATTATCACTGCTTCGCCTTTGCTTGGAATTTTAGGAACGGTCGTAGGCATAATTCAATCGTTCAAATTACTAGGCGCGCAAGAAGTGTTGACCGATCCATCCGATGTAGCTGGTGGAATTGCTGCAGCGCTTTTAACCACTGCATTTGGGTTAATCATCGCGTTGATTACACTTTTTCCATATATGTTGTTTAGAGGATGGTCATCAAGAGCAATCGGCAGAATCGAAGCAATGATTGCAGCAGCACAACAAGGAGATTCAACATGATTTCATTCGCACCATTTATATGTCTACTTGCGGTTTCGCAAGATCCAGCACCTACCGTTGTTCCAGAGCGTGTTGTTGAACCATCACTGGAGTGGGCTCGAAAAACAACAGGTGAAAACATTGTTTCTCTTGAACTTGTTTCTAGACGCTTTGCATCTGGGGGTAAGCCCGACCTTTGGCTAATTGGCGTTGCGCATATTGCGGATAGTTCTTTTTACAATGATATTACTGAACTGTTAGATGAAATGGACATTGTGCTGTACGAGTCCGTTCGTCCGTCTGGATCGCGACCTCCAAGCGGCGTTACGGATGAAGAAAAAGTTGCATCGACTAAAAAATCGTTGGAATTTGTTGCTGATATTGCAAAACGCGCTTCCGAGGAAACGGAGTTTATACCTGAAACACTTGATGATGTTATTTCAGATGCTGGATTGCTTGACCGAAGGTTGTCGGGCTGGGTTGAAGATGCATCCGTCGATGCGTGGGGACGGCCGTTTGCGTTGCAAGTGAATGAAGACAGAGGAACAATTACGCTTTGGAGTTTTGGCTCTGATGGTGCGGTTGGTGGCTCTGGCAGCGCAGAAGACTTAACGGTTTCTCGTGTGGTGGATGTGCCAACGGTACAAGATTTACTTGACGAAGAAGAACTACTTGAAGCAGGAATTTTTTTAGATGAAGAGGAAGAAGATTTGGAAGAAGTTGAATCAAAGGGCATGCAGGCAGAGTTTGCGGATGCGCTTGGTTTTGAATTCCAACTTGAAGCGTTGCCGTATGAAGATCCGAATTGGTTTTGCAGTGACTTAACTATTGATGAAGTGCAATCTAAACTAGTTGAGCGCGGTGCTGACCCTGCTTTGCTTGATGCAATTACAGGCGCGTCCTTCACAGCAAAAATTGCAACGGGAATGATGAAGATTATTCCAATGCTTGATTCACTTTTGGGCGGTGGCATTCGGGAAACAGCACGCCTTTTGATGATTGAGGTGCTTTCGATGCCGAGTTCTGATCAAATGCTTGATGACATTGAACCAGAGCTTTCCCATGTTATTATTGTTGACCGAAACACAGAATTACTTGGCGATGTTGCCGCGACCCTTTCGATTGCTGAAGATTTGAAGACAATCGCCGTGCTCTACGGCGCGGGGCATATGTCGGACCTTGCACCGAGGTTGTTTGATTTGTTTGGCTATGTTCCAGTCGAGGAGCGATGGTTTCCAACGATGAGTGTTGATCCGAGTAAGTCGCTTCTTGATGAAAAATACATGCGCCAAATGCGAGTGATGATGCAAATTCAAATGGAGAATACAGCTAAAAAAAATTCGGCAGTTGAAAAAAGCGATTAATTATTGCGTGTGACTAAAAGAACTCGCAGGAATATCGCCAATAGTTTGTGCTTTTGAAATCCATAAACTTTGGTCAACGAGTGTTTCGATTTCTACATTTTTTGTTGAACCATCAGCGTTGCAAATTGCAGGCATGCCATTAAAGCGACCTAGTGGTACTGAAGTTTCAGACCGTGCATCGATACGATTTTGTCCAAAGGGTAGCCATTTTACAACTCGTGCAAAAACACTCGGTATTGCCATGAACGTTCCATTGGTATCGCTTGGCATTTCTTCATAAATACCTTCTTCTGCAAGAAAAGTACTGCAAAATACGATCTGACGGCTTGTCTTTTTTATCTGCGAATCGAATGTAGCAACAACACCTTCAGTTCTTCCGTCTGTGAGCGTGACTGATTTAAATACCATTTCTTGTTTCTGGCTGTGGTTGTCAATGTCCCACCAACCCCCGAGATAAAACCCGTTGTAGCCGAACGCTGGTTGCGTTGCGATTTCATTTGCGTGTTCTTTAAGGTGGGTTCCGTTTGCATCCCAATCAATTTCTTTGTAAAAAAGCAGGGAGTTCCAGTTATTGTTCATATAACTTAAAAGACGCCAAGGCCAAGAGCCCGCATCATTTGGTTGCGTCGATTCATAAAATGGTGCGGGTGGAATAATGGACTCATCAGGAAAAGCCCAAGCGAGTTCTCGATATTCTTGTACACCGGCACTTAGATACCCAGGCAGAAGTTTTCCTTGATGGTCACTGGTGTACATGAACCACGCTTTTCCGGATTGGCTAATGATCGAAAGTTCTTGTGTTTTTTGTGCACGTAGCCGTGCGCCGTTGAGTGATGGGAGGATGATTGCAGCAAGCACGCCAATGATTGCAATCACCACAATCATTTCGATAATGGAAAAAGCTCGTTTGTTGTAATTCAAGTCTCGTTGCCTTCGACAGTTATCGGGGCGACTATATGTATTGCTTTTTCACCAAGCTTTGTTTCGCCGGAACGGACTCGCTCCTGTAATGCCTTGCATTCAGTCAGAAGTCGGTCGAGTATCTCGTCTTCGCCTATGTTGGCAACACGTTCGCCTTGAACGTAAATAATTCCTCGTCTGTCACCAGCGAACACAGCGACGTCGGCGCCTTCTGCTTCACCTGGACCGTTCACGACGCATCCCATGACCGCGACCTTGATCGGCACGTCAATATCATTTTCAAGTTGCTTACGAACATCGTCAACTAGTTTGAATAAGTCGACTTGGATACGTCCGCAACTCGGGCAAGCTATAAGTTCAGCGCCTATTCGTTTTCGAAGGTCTAGGCAGTTCAACAGTTCAACACCGTCTTCAACTTCAAAGACAGGATCACTTGCATAACTAATTCGAATTGTGTCGCCTATACCTTGCGAAAGGAGAGATCCCAGTGCTGAAATGGACCGAATAGAACCCGTCTCGCGAGGGCCTGCGTGTGTTACGCCTAAGTGTAGAGGGTAATCAAAACGCTTGGAAAGTTCTTGGTAAATGTCAATAACAAGTCGTGCGTCCATGAGCTTTGCACTTAAACAAATGTTGTGAAAATCACGCGCATGGAAAATCTCAAGGTACTCTTCCACTTTTGCAATCATCATTGCAAGTAAGTGTCCTTGTTTGCGATCGCTAAAAAAAGAGGCAAGTTCTGCTTGGCGTTTTTGTTTGTCTTTTCTTTCAACCACAGAACCTTCGTTGACACCGATTCGAATTGGAATCTGCGCGTCTTTACACGCGTCTATCACTGAATGCACTTGGCTGATATCGCCGATGTTCCCGGGGTTTAGCCGAATTTTATGTACGCCTGATTCAATTGCTTCAAGTGCACGTTTGAAATGAAAGTGCACATCGGCAACGATTGGAACAGTAACTTGCGATAGGATTTCTGGAAGCGCGAGTGTGTCTTTCTTCTCAGGTACTGCAACACGGACAATATCTGCACCTGCTTTTGTGAGCCGATGAATTTCAGCAACGCATGCATCAATGTCATGCGTGTAGCCCGAAGTCATTGACTGCACGGAAACTGGGGCATCACCCCCAATTGCAACATCGCCAACAACTATTTTTCGGGTTTTTCGCCGTTCCATTCAAGCATTGTATGAGATTCTTGATTAATTATCCTTAAGGAAGGATTAATCGGTGTAGATTTCGAGTTCAGCAACATTGCCTTCAATGAGAAGGTCTTCGATGGGCGTGCCTTCTGGAATTACCATGCCACTCATAGTTTTCACGATGATTTGTGGGTTTACTTCCATGTGCGCATCGAGGGCTGCTTCAAGTTCTTTGAGTACGTCGTCATCAAGCGTTTTCCAGCCCATGCGTCCTTTGCATTTGGGGAATGTCGAACACCCAAGCCAAGGGCCACGTTTGCCGTTACGTAAATTCATCGGGCTTTCACACTTTTCGCAAATCAATGTTTCAACAAGCAATGCAGGCGGAGATGGATACTTGAGGCATCCTTTTTTATCCAAGTTCACAACCGTTTTAATATCTGGGTAATTCACCGAGGCAAGGAACGGACCAAAACGCCCAGTTCTTTTTTCCATTGCTGAACCATCTTCAGGGCAAGCCACGTCAACGCGTTCAGGAAGAAGCGGTCGACCCTTTCGATCAATCGGCGCCGCGTATTTGCATTCAGGGTAAGCAGTGCATGAAAGGAACCGCCCGTTTTTACCAAAGCGATATTCAGTTCGACTTTCGCAAGCAGGGCACTTGTAAATGGCTGGTTTTGTTTCAGCTTTTGCATGCGGCATTTCTTCGTATGCAGTTTCTAAGCGCTTGCTGAAACGGCCATAAAAGTCGTGCAACATGTCCACCCAATCGGTTTCACCCTTGGCAACATTGTCGAGCCGCTCTTCAAGCGAACGAGTGTACTCGACGCCCATCAAAACTGGAAACGCTTCGATGAGTTTCTCTGTGACTACTTCTCCTAAATCGGTTGGGTGGAAGGCACTGCCGATTTTTTCAACGTATTTTCTGTATTGAATGACATCGATGATGGATGCGTACGTGGATGGTCTACCGATTCCTTCGGATTCCAACTTTTTGATGAGCGAAGCTTCGCTGTATCTTGACGGTGGTGATGAGAAATTTTGTTTTGGTGTTAGGTCAAACGGGTACAGGTCGCAACCTTCTTTTAACTCGGGAAGATTTTGCTCAGTGTCTGAAGACGGAACGCCACTTGCTCGGTAAAAACCATCGAACGCGAGTGTGCGGCCACCAACTTTGAAAGTTGCGCCAGTATTTTCGTCTTGTCTATCAAAGAAAATTTCAGTGCGGTGCCAGCGAGCAGGAGTCATTTGGCATGCGACAAAACGTGACCAAATTAATCCGTACAGTCGTTTCTGGTCTTCATTCATCGAAGCTTTAAGCGTGTCAGGATGCATTCCGACATCGGTTGGCCGGATTGCTTCGTGTGCTTCTTGTGCGTCTTGGTTAGCTGATTTGTAAAAATTTGGTTTTGCAGGAAGGTATTTTTCGCCAAACTTGTTGACTATATAGGTTCGTGCAGAATGTATTGCATCACGAGAAAGATGCGTAGAGTCTGTACGCATGTAAGTAATTGCACCATCTTCATATAAACCCTGTGCTGCGCGCATGGTTCTTTTTGCAGCAAAGCCGAGCGCTGTCGAGGCAGATGCTTGAAGGGATGAAGTGATAAAAGGTGCAGTCGGACGAACGGTACTGTCCTTTTGTGTAATGTCACCAACTTTATAGAAAATACCTTTTGCTATATCGCCTTTGAGCGAAATGCAATGTTTTGCAGGTCCTCTTCCTTCTTCATTTTGCGTAACTTCAAGCGTTGGATTGTCCAATCCAACTACTTCGCCGATTTCAAGTAACCGGGCTTTATGCGCATCGAGAGTATTGTCTTTGCAGTCAGCAGGTCGTATGACTTTAAATGTTTCACCATTAATTTTTACAAGTGATGCTTCAAGCGAACCATGCTTTGCTAGGAAGGCGTTCATCTGTTTTCGAGTCGGCCCTTTGCCTCGCTCATCTTTTGTTCCAACGTGTTCTTCCCATTGTGTTGTAAGCGAATCAATTGCACTTTGGTCAAGTGTGAAACGGCCGACTACACTCCAAGATTCATAAGGTATATGTGCTTCAATCTCTTTTTCACGTTCGACAACAATGCGTACGGCTACAGATTGAACTCGGCCGGCACTAAGTCCGCCAGCTACTCGTTTCCAAAGAAGGGGCGAAACTTTATACCCTACAATTCGGTCAAGAATTCGCCGCGCTTGTTGCGCGTTAACGAAGTCCATATTGATTGGGTGCGGGTGTTCGAATGCTTCTTCAATTTGTTTTTTTGTAATCGCATTAAAAATAACGCGTTTTGCTTTTGATGGCTCAACCTTTAGCAGTTCAGCGAGATGCCAGGAAATCGCTTCTCCTTCACGATCAAGGTCGCTTGCAAACCAGACATCTTTTGCAACTTTCGCTGCCTTTTTTAAATCGCTCGCAAGGGAGTTTTTTCCTTTAAGCACTTCATACGTCGGTGCAAAATCGTGCTCTAAATCAACACCAGGCACAGGTTGTTTTACGCCCTTTGGTGCTCTGGCGGGGAGGTCACGAATATGACCAACCGATGATGTGACTGCGTAATCATCGCCAAGGTACTTGTTAATAGTTCTGGCTTTGGCAGGGGATTCGACAATGACAAGGTGCTTGCCAGTAGCGTCTGGTACAGCGTTGCGTTTTTTCGCCACCTTTTTCTTGGTCGATTTCTTGCTTGTCTTTTTCTTTGTTGTTTTCTTTTTAGCCAAAATAATAATCTCTGAAAGTGGTTCTTCGCCTCATTCCATCGGTCAAGCAGGGCGTCCCGCTTTCCCTCAGGGGGAGCATTGAAACGACTTTTCACAGGTTGTCAAGTGCACTATGAAGAAAATTACCACTCAGTTATGTACGCAAGTGCTTGTTCTACAGCAGGTTGTATTCCATTGTCGCCAATTTCAATAAAATGTGCAGAAGGCAATACTTGGAACCTTCTTAGCCAAGTTCGCTGTTGTTTTGCATATCTGCGAGTCAGAATCTTGATTCGTTCATGCGCTTCATCGAGAGTGCATTCGCCATCGAGGTGCGCGAGAAGTTGCTTGTAACCTAGCGCCTCCCGAGCTTGTTTTCCGAGTTTGCCCTTTAATCCCTCAACTTCAGCAAGAAGCCCTTCGTTGAACATGGCTTTAACTCGAGAATTGATACGTTTATTGATTGCCTTGACGGGCCAATGTAAGCCAATCATGATTGCATCTTCTCTTGGCATCGGCTTTCCCCACTGCGATTGCAAGGATGAAAGTGGATGACCCGTTGCTTCGCAGACTTCAATTGCACGCACCAGCCGGCGTTTATCGTTGATGTGAATGCGTTCTGATGCTTCTGGATCGAGTTTTCGCAATCGTTCTTGCAGGTCTGCGTTCGTTTCAGCATTCAGGGCATCCCGCTTTTCCTGATCGCAGTCTGGTCCGTCGAATAATCCAAACAAGAGTGACTGCACATAGAGATTTGTACCGCCGACAACTATGGGCCACTTTTCGCGACTTCGAACATCATTGATGGTCTCTTCCGCGAGTGCTAGCCACGATTCAACAGTAAATCCATCTTGTTCAGGATCAGCAATATCCACGAGGTGGTGGGCTGCTTGAGCACGTTCTTCCTGCGTTGGTTTTGCGGTACCGACATCCATCCCTCTATAGACTTGCATTGAATCTGCACAAATGCATTCACCTCCGCCAGGGAGCGCGTTTGCAAGTGAAATAGCAAGGGAAGTTTTTCCGCCTGCAGTTGGTCCAAGGATAAGAATGATAGGTCTCACACTTCATATAATATAGTGAACATGAAACAAACCATCGAACATATTGATGTTGCTGGAAAAAGAGTACTCATGCGCGTGGACTTTAATGTCCCTATGCACGGCGGTGCGATTTCGGATGACCGTCGAATACAGATGGCGTTACCGAGTATCCAGAGTGTGCTTGATCGAGGTGGGTCACTAACTCTGATGAGCCACCTCGGCAGACCAACCGGAAATGGCTTTGAACAAGCATATTCACTCGCTCCTGTTGCAAAACGTCTTGGAGAACTCCTCAGTGAGAAGGTCGTTTGCTCAGATGATGACGAATCATCAAAAATAGTACTGCTTGAAAATGTACGTTTTCATAAAGGCGAAAAAACTGGCGATGAGGCGTATGCAAAAACACTCGCGACAAAGGGCGACATGTATTGCAATGATGCATTTGGTGCGGCACACCGCAACCATGCTTCGATGGTGGCAGTTCCCGAAATGATGAAGGGCAAGCCAAGAGTTGCGGGCCTTTTGTTAGCAAAAGAATTGCAATATTTAGATCACGCAATTACCCATGCTAAAAAACCATTTGTCGCAGTACTGGGTGGTGCAAAAGTTTCTGACAAAATGGGTGCTATTGAAAATTTGCTCGGCAAAGTAGACACAATTTTGATTGGCGGCGCGATGGCGTACACGTTTTTAGTTGCAAAAGGGGTACAGGTTGGGGCAAGTTTAGTTGAAGCTGATCGGATTGAAGATGCTTCGCGAATAATCGAATTATCTTCAAAAAGCAAAACATCATTGGTATTTCCAGGGGATCACGTCTGCGCACAAAAAATAGAAACAGGCGCCGAAACTCGTGCGTCTGTTGGTGCGATTCCAGGAGGGTGGATGGCGCTTGACATAGGCACAGATACGGCAAAACGGTATGCTGAAATCCTCACTTGTGCAAAAACGATTATTTGGAATGGACCAATGGGTGTCTTTGAGATGGAGCCATTTGACGCGGGCACTCGACGCGTAGCAGAAGCAATTGCCAACGCAACAGCCAATGCGGCAATGTCTATTGTCGGTGGAGGAGACTCGGCTGCAGCTATTTCTTTGTTTGGCTTAGACGCCCAAATGACCCATATTTCCACAGGAGGGGGCGCGAGCTTACAAATGCTCGAAGGAAAGGCATTTAAGAGTGTTGCAATGCTCGATGATGCCGTATGATTGACATATACAACCCACTTAGCGGTTGAACGAAGATTTTTTTAGGAGTTACCACACATGCGCACACGAACATTCGCAACACTGTTTTTCATTTTCACGCTCTTTAGCGTCGTCTCGCTTGCTACAGCTCAACCGGGCGGTCGAAAGCAACTTTCGGTTGGCGACCCAGCACCGGCCTTAAATGTTGAGACATGGGTAAAAGGCGAGTTCAATCCCTCTGAAAGCAACCCGTACGTCATCGAGTTTTGGGCGACGTGGTGCGGTCCTTGCAAGCGGTCCATCCCACACCTTACGCAATTGCAAGAAGAGTTCGCCGAAGACGGTTTGAAAATTGTAGGAATTTCTACAGATAAAGAAACAGAGCTTGTTTCCAAGTTCGTTCGACAGCAAGGTATGAAAATGGACTACATCGTTGCAATTGACCATAATGGTCGAACAGAACGCAACTGGGCAAAGAAAGCCGGACAAAACGGAATTCCATCAGCGTTCATCGTTGATAAAAATGGCATCATTCAATTTATTGGCAACCCACTTGAAGAAGCATTCGAAGACACACTGCGCAAAGTGATGACTGGCCGATACGACTTGGCTAAATCAAAAAAAGCAAAGCCAGCGATTGATGGTGCAAAACAATTTCGTGCACTAAACAGCTGGGCTGAAGCAGAGAAACATTACAAAGATGCAATTAAAGTTGATCCATACATCTTCGCGAATCTTTACCTTGAGTTGTTCGAAATGCTCTTGCTTGAGCAGGGCGATACAGCAGGAGCGTACAAACTTGTTTCAGAGTTGATGCTTTCTCGTGGTTCTGAAGACCCTGAGTTATTGACTTGGCTAGCCGCTTCTATTGCGACTGATGACCGCATTCGCGGAAGCAAACAACGCTTGGATGTTGCAATGAAGTTAGCAGAAACCGCACAGGCGTTTGCACGAAAGAAAACTGACCCGATATACCTTTCGACAATTGCATTAGTACATTTTGCAAATGGCGATTTTGGCCAAGCAATCGAATGGCAACGTAAAGCATATTTTTCTGCCAAAGAAAAAGATAAAGCAGAGTATAAATTTACCCTTGATAGTTATCGAACACAGCAACAACGGGTAGATGCGAGTTAATCGTTCATGACGACGCAGGTAGAAAGAATGAGTTTGCTTAAAGCACCAACATCGCTTCCACTCGTGGCACCATCGATTCTTTCATCTGACTTTGCGCATCTCGGCGACGAGTGCAAAGCAGTTCTTGTGAGCGGTGCTGACCTTCTTCACCTTGATGTTATGGATGGCTACTTTGTTCCGAACCTGACAATGGGGCCTGCGCTCTGCGCTTCGCTCCGGGGAGCATTACCCGAAGCGTACCTCGATGTTCATTTAATGGTGAACAAGCCACTGATGTATGTTCAACCGTTTGCAGACGCTGGTGCGAACTTGTTTACTACGCACGTCGAAGCAGAAGATGATCCATTTGTAGTTGCCGAGGCAGCACGCAAAGCGGGGATGGACACAGGTATTGCGATTAACCCACCGACTGATGTGGAAGAAATCCTTCCCTACATCGAAACATTTGATTTAATTTTAGTCATGAGTGTTAATCCGGGCTTTTCAGGGCAGGCATTCATTCCGGAAGTTCTTTCGAAAGTCTCAACGATTTCAGAGCGACTTCGCCCTGACCAACGTTTGCAGATGGATGGCGGTGTAGGACCAAAAACATGTGAAGCGTGCAGAGAAGCAGGGTGCGACGTTCTTGTTGCAGCGTCTGCTATTTTTGGCACAGACGATTATGCGAGCGCAATTACTGGATTACGAGGTCATTAACCGATATCCTTTTCTTTAGAACCTACTGAATCAATGACCAAACAAGAAACAACACAGCAGTTTGCTGACGAAGCGACTTCCCCGGCTCGCAAGCGGTCCATCCGTGAGGGTCTTTGGATTCGTTGTGATGCATGCAGTGCAATTCTTTTTCGTAGAAGTGTTGAAAACAATCTAGAAGTTTGTCCTGAATGCCAAAAGCATTTCAGGGTGCCTGCCGAGCAGCGCATTAAACAATTGGTCGACCCAGAAACGTTTGAGTCATTTGATGACAACTTGTCGCCACAAGACCCTCTGTCCTTCGTTGACTTAAAGTCGTACGAAGACCGGCTTGTTGCTGCTCAAAAGAAAACAAAGAAAAATGATGCGATTCAAACGGGGTACGCATTTATCAAGGGACGAAAAGTTGTCTTAGGGGTTATGAACTTCGCGTTCCTTGGCGGTTCAATGGGTAGCGTGGTTGGTGAAAAAATCCGTCGTGCTATCGAACGTGCCGCAGACCAAGATCTGCCACTTATCATCGTCGCAACTTCAGGCGGCGCTCGCATGATGGAATCTGGTTTGTCACTTATGCAGATGGCCAAAACGTCCGCAGCTCTTGCTCGGTTTGATGACATGGGAGGTTTGTTTATCTCTGTCCTAACAGACCCAACAACAGGTGGTGTGACGGCAAGTTTTGCGATGCTCGGCGATGTTATCCTTGCAGAACCCAAAGCACTAATTGGCTTTGCTGGTCCACGGGTTATTCAACAAACCATTAAGCAAGATTTGCCGGATGGTTTTCAGCGCTCAGAGTTCTTACTTGAGTGCGGCTTCGTGGACTGTGTTGTCCCACGAAGCGAATTGCGAAGCGAAATTTCAAGCTTAATTGACTACGCGGGGAAATAATGAAAACGTGGTTATTGGTGGTGACTGCACTAGCGTCTGCTATTTGTACGCTCTTTTCCGTTGCGCCGTTTGGTTTTTTTCCTGCAGCGATAGCGGGGCCCGCACTTTTATTAGTCATTGCACTGCACGCAAAGACCACAAAAAGTGCGGTTATTTGGACATTTGTTTTTCAGCTTCCACTTTGGCTTTGGCTGCACGCTTGGCTTGATCACGTTGCAATAGCTGGGTGGATTGGTCTTGGTTTTTACATGGCATTTTGGTCGCCAACTTTTGTGTGGTTAATCAGGCGCGTACATTTGAAACTACATCTTTCGGCGGTAGTGACTGCCCCTGTACTTTGGGTAGGACTTGAATGTTTGCGTGGCATCGTTATTTTTGATGGATACCCGTGGTTCCTTGCTGGCCTTGGCATTCTTGATTGGCAACCAGTTGTGTCAATTGCAACAATCGGAAGTGTTTGGCTTGCAAGTTTTCTTGTCATTGCAATTGCAGGACTTCTTGTAACGGCAACAACAGTTCGTTGGTGGACGGTTACATTTGTTGGTTGTGTGATTCTTGCGTTGTATCTACGTCCAGCAGGTTTTCATTATTTTTACGAACGTAATAGTAACACTTTGAATGTCGCAGCCATTCAAACAAACGTGCCACAATCAAATAAGGTGGCCTGGAGCTGGGAAAAGCAACGGTCTGATGTTGCGGATGCAATTCAGCTGACGTATGAAGCTGCGAGCATGGAGCCAAAGCCAGGCCTTATCATTTGGCCGGAAACAATGTTGCCAGGTGCAGGTTTTTCAGTAGGCAAGTCGGATTTTTCTCCCTACAGTGAGGAGTTTTTGCCACTCTGGTACTGGGCGAAAGTCCTTCGCGACACTGTAAAAAAAATCGATACACCAATGCTCGTAGGCTCCCAGACATGGCTCGACATACATATTATCGAAGAAGCAACATCGCTTCGAATTGAAACGGGTACACAATTCAACTCTGCAGTTCTCGTACACCCAGACGGAAGTTCTCAGCGGTATGACAAAGCGTTTCTTACGCCATTTGGTGAACGAATTCCATACTTACGTGCGTTTCCTGCTTTACAAAACTGGGTGAGAGATACCTTTGGTGCAGCGATGTTGTTTGATTTACATGTGGGGAAAAACACGGAGCATTTTACATTATCTGCGGTAAGCAAGTTTGGGGATAAAGCAGAAATTACATTCGCAACGCCCATCTGTTTTGAGGACACCGTCCCGGGTGTGGTTCGGAACTTAGTTTGGGAAAACGGCGAGCGCAAAGCAGAGCTACTTATAAACTTGAGCAACGATGGCTGGTTCGGTGACGACATTGCCGCGCACACGCAACACGTCCGCGAAGCAAGAATGCGATGTATCGAAAACCGAACGCCAATGGTTCGAGTTGCGAACACTGGTATCAGTTGCTACATAGATATTTTTGGAAACGTCAAAAAAGAACTCCCCGTTTTGGAATCGGGCGTTTTATCTTTGCAAGTGTTTTCTGCAGTACAAACACCTGCGAGCAGAATACTTGGCGATTGGGTTGCATGGCTTTCCTTGATTGGGAGTATCCTGCTCATTATTGGTTCTTCTTTTAAGTGGAGTGAATGCACAAATGATCAAACAAATCTTTAATACTTTCGTTTTAATGGCGCCGTTGCTAACACTAGCTTCTTGCGGTCCAGATGCCGTTCAGCGTTCAAGTGAAGACCCCTGGAGTTCAAAAAACCAATCGGTGAAGACTATGAATGAGGTGGCAAAGTCAAAAACTTCGCCGACAATTGTGAATGGCGAAGCCGTGCGCAATCGTGCCTTGGAGATTCTTCGCCAAGGTGCTAAATCAACGGACCCACGAATGCGATCAAATGCAATTGAAGCATTGAAGTACGCACCTGATGTTGTTCTTGAAGATACGTTGCGTTTTGCACTTGGTGATGAAAACCGAGCAGTTCGATTCGTTTCGGCAATGATGGTTGGCAAGAAAAAAATGTGCAACCTCGCAATGTTTCTTGAGCCACTGCTGTTAGACACCTCGCTGTCAGTGCAGGCCGCTGCACTTTATTCTTTATATCGTTGTGGACAAAAGGTAGATTTGAATCCAATCGCTGCTATGTTGCAAAGTGGTGATGCAGAATTGCAGGGGAATGCAGCACTTGTTCTGGGTATGATGGGGAATAAATCCGCAGTTCACATGATTCGCGAATCTCTTAAAGTTCCACAAACCTCTATCACGCCGATTCGAAGACGACTGATCAATCTGCAGATGGCTGAGGCATTGGTTTTACTTGGTGAACGAAAAGAGTTAGAAGTTGTGCGCGCTGGAATTTTTAGTTCAGCGCAAGAAGCAGAGGTCACAGCACTTTCCTGTCAAATTGCAGCCCACCTTAAAGACTATGAAGTTGTATCAACCCTTGAGTCAATTCTATTGGGAACGAGGCGGTATCCTGATGAGATTCGACTCGTCGCAGCAACGGCTCTCGCCGAGATTGCGCCAAGCAGAATGCCTCTTGAAATAGTATTGGGGTATTCTTCAAACGATTCTTCGAACATTCGTTCTCAGTGTGCAGCCGCTCTTGGCGTGCAGGGAAATCGGTTATCTCTTGGTCCGCTTGCACTTATGCTTCGTGATGTGGACCCGTTTGTGCAGATTTCTGCCTCTGGAGCCATTCTTCGTATCGATAATGGCGATTCTATACCTGTTTTGGATTGACAAAAACGTTCAATCGGGGTAAAACTACCCGTCACCTAGTTAGGTTTTTGGTGATTTTAGGAGAATAGGAATGGGGGCTGGTGATTATAAGCCAGTGTGAAGTTTTTAGTACGCAAAGTAATAAGAGGTTAACTCGTGCACATTTTGACAAAAGTATTCATCGTTCTCGTCGCGCTACTCGCTGTAGCAATGGTTCCCCTCGTGGCAACATATACCACGAATGAGAACAGTTATAAATCGATGTATCGCGCAGCGAAGGATCAGCAACTCTTAGCTCAGGCCCGAGCCGGCGAAGCGGAGCAAGCATTGATTTCGCAACAACTGCGAATGCAACAAGACATAGACGCGCGCGAAGCGACTATCGGTTCGCTTCGTTCAAGCCAATCGAGTACTCGTGCTTCAATCGAATCATTGAATGACCAAATTCGTGTTCTTGGTACACAGCTTGATCAGTCAAATGCAAACAACCAATCGTTGGCATCTGCGACTCAAGTAAACAGTGCACTGAAGCAACGGTTTGTTGAAGAAAATTACGACTTGCGAGAAAAGCTTATCAAGGGCACTCGTCAAGTTATGGAAATGGAAGATACGCTTGAGCAAATTCAATACGAAGCAGATGAAGCTGAACGAGCGAAGCGAAAAGCGAATGAAGAACGCCGTCTGATGGAAGTTCAATTTGCAACATTGATTGAAAAGTATGATGCATTCGTTGCAAAATATGGAGACCTCGATGTTGTAGCAGTCGTAGAAAGCGGCGTTGCACCAAACAAAACACTCACCGGCACCGTGCTCCAAGTATCACGGGCTGATGATAAAGTGCTTGTTGAAATAAATCTTGGCTCACGCGATGGTGTCCAAGATGGCTGGGTTATGACAGTTGGCGAAGATGGTACATTCCTCGGTCGACTTCTTGTTCATCAGGTTGATATCAATCGTTCAGTCGGTGAAGTGACCCTTGAAGATGCATCCCGTGGTGCGGTCGTTGTTGGTTCAACGGTGTACTCTGTCAAAGGGCGTAATTGACCCATGGCAGACGCACAAACAACAACGCGCTCATGCGCCCCAGATGTTTTTACGGTCCTTTTAGTTGTTGCAGCGCTCTTGCTCACAGGTGGCGTGTCTTGGATGGTTTTGGTGAATACTGAACACTCAGCGACAGACCGCGTAGAAGGCGGTCCTATGGTGCTAATCGATCAGCAGTAAGGTCGAAGTAGCCGTCTGTTGTATGGGGTTGGCATATTTCCCGTATCATCTCCACTGTAGTGCAAGAGTATGAAATTGTATTGTTGTAGGTAGGAGCATACGAAGTGTTTGACAAGTTACTAAGTTGGTTTAGCGTTGATATGGGCATCGACCTTGGCACATGCAATACCCTTGTGTGCGTTCGGGGTGAGGGCATTGTTTTGGATGAACCCTCGGTTGTTGCGGTAAAGCGTGGAACCAATCGCGTATTGAACAACGGCAATGCTGTTGGTTATAGCGCGAAAGAAATGCTTGGCAAAACGCCCGGCTCTATTACTGCGATTCGCCCTCTTAAGGATGGCGTGATTAGCGATTTTGAAATTACCGAAGCGATGCTCAGTTACTTTATTCGTAAAGTCAGCGGTCGCGGGCGAGTCATTGGCCCACGCGTTGTTATTGCAGTTCCCTCTGGCATTACCGCTGTTGAAAAACGGGCTGTGCTTGATTCAGCGGAACGTGCAGGTGCACGCCGTGTCTATCTTGTGGAAGAACCAATGGCTGCAGGCATCGGCGCGGGTCTTCCAATTGCAGAACCAACAGCATCTATGATTGTCGATATTGGTGGCGGTACAACCGAAGTGGCAATTATGTCCCTTGGCGATATTGCAACATGCGAATCAGTTCGAGTTGCTGGTGATGATTTTGATGAATCTATCATCAGCTACATGAAGAAAAATCATGGTTTGACTATTGGTGAACAAACTGCTGAGCGTATAAAGATTGAAGTGGGTTCAGCGTCTCCAATGGAAAAAGAAACCACCATTGATGTTCGAGGCCGAGACAATATCACAGGTATGCCAGACAAAAAGAACGTTACAAGCGAAGAGATTCGCTCAGCAATGTCTGAACCAATCGAGCATATTATCGATGTAGTAAAGCGAACATTAGAGCGCGCAGAGCCAGAACTATCAGCCGACTTGGTTGAAAATGGGATTTGCATTGCAGGCGGTGGTGCGTTACTTCGCGGTATTGATGTTGTAATCTCTGAAGCCACCGGCTTAGAAGTAACCATTGCAGAAGAGCCACTCACCTGTGTTGCCCAAGGCACAAGTATTTATCTTGAAAACCTCGAGCTTTGGAAAGCCGTGCTCGAATCAGATATGGACGACTAAGCGGAAGGGGGTACCGCTGTTACACCGTGAGCAACTACGGCACATTTCGTAAGTACCCTAAAACCCTGCCGATTGCAGTTGGTTTCACTATTTTGATTTCTTGCTTTCCGGCGACTTGGCTTGGTTGGACTTCCGACGTTGCCGATTTAGTCCGCGTTCCAGTGACTCCATTTTCACATGTTGGCATGATTATAAAAAATTGGGTGCGACCATCCATCGAGCCATTTGATTTGCATACCGATGAACAAGAACGTAATGATCTAGCGGTGGCTGAACGCGATCATTATCGCCAGCTGTATCACGGCCAAATGTTGCGTTCGACCGAACTCGCAGACCAACTACGTATTTTGCAATCTCTTCCTGAGACGGCACTTCGAAATCCTCAACCACCATTGGTGGTCTCCGTTGATTTGACCGGAATGAAACCAAGTGATTCTTCTGGTTTTGTTGAACTGAAATTATCTCGAGAATCGCTCGGTCGTATTCTTGAGGGGGACATAGCAATAGTAGGCAGGGATATAGTGGGTCGCATTGCACGCGTTGGCATGACTCGAATGGAGTTACTGCCGCCAACGAATAAAGAATCTGGATATATTCGCGCTGCGATTGTGCCTTCGCATCCGTTGCAGGACGCCCGCCCGCCACTGCTTGCAGAAATATTATTGACGCCAACTGGGGAGGGTACTTTTACATCTGAAGTGCCTGCGAACAAGGGCATTCTTAAAGGCGACCTAGTTATTCTCGATGACCCCGCATGGCCACAGTTAGGAATTGGATTAGGGCTTGGTGTGGTTGCATCAATCGAACAACTTGACGAGGCGCCGCTTCGGCAATCCATCATGGTCTACCCACGAAGGCGGGCGCGAGAACATGCAAACGTTGTTGTTCTTGGCACGGGAAGTGAGGCGACGCCATGAACGCAATAGTTGTCATCGTTGCCACCATCCTCGCACTCGCATTTGATGCAAGTTTTGCTGAAGCATTTACGCTTCGTTCAACAGGGTCCATTACGCCACAAGCCATGCCGTGCTTGATTGTCTTTGTTGCATTGTTTGCACCAGAAACAACCGCACTTCTAGTGGCATTGCTGCTCGGTGCGCTTGTTGATTTGTCGCCTGGTCATGGGCAACTTGGAGCAGGCGCGCACATTATTGGCCCAAGTGCACTTGGATTTGTCGTCACTACGTATTTGATTTTGAAAGTACGGAATATTGTGTTTCGTAGAAGAATCCTCACAATTGCATTTTTTGCGTTCGGTGCGGTGGTCGTCACCGCCGCGGTGCATGCATTTGTGCTTGTTACACGCGGGTTTATGCCCTGGAATCCAGCAGCCGTCGGTGGTGGAATGGGTGAATTTGTAAAACTTTTTGGAACAGCGATCTACACAGGGCTTCTTGCCGTACCAATTGGATGGTGTTTTTTATCGACAATTGGGATTTGGAAGTTTCATTCACCAACTGGCCGAAGAGCTACGTGGAGATAATACAACTATGACTACGTGGTACATCAAAGACGATCATCAAGCGGGGCTAGCACCACTTTCAGATTTGCGTGCTTCCTTTGAACATCGAACTGGTGGCGTGACAACACTCGAGCGAATCTCGAAACGATTGGGAACTTTGCCATCCGGGTTTCTTTGTGATGACCCTCTTCGAGCCAAAATGATTGCTTCACGAACAGGCTTGGCGATTGTTGAAAAGGCAAGTTCAGAACTCGGCGACCATCCAGAGATAAAAACACCTTGGGATATCCTCTCGCACTTACCTGCATTGCTTGCTGAAGATTTAGCACAAGCAGAACCCCTCAATAGTGAAGTTGCAGCTGAAACAACGGGTGAACATAGAATTGATGTGCATGAAATGGCAAGTATTTTACAGGGAGTTGTTTTAGACGCAAACGATGGTGCAATTCGAATTGAAGAAGGCGCTGTCATTCGCTCCAATGCAGTGCTCGTTGGACCATGTTGGATAGGTAAATATTGCACCATTACAGATGGAGCACTTGTTAAATCAAATACGGTGCTGGGTCCGCACTGCAAAGTCGGAGGGGAAGTAGGCGGGACAATTTTTCAAGGGTACGCAAATAAATCGCATGATGGCCACCTTGGAGACAGCGTGATAGGCGAGTGGGTAAACCTTGGTGCTGGGACAACAAACTCCAATTTACTTAACACTTATGGTGACGTTATTGTGCAGGATTTATCAGGCAAACGACATCGGACGGAACGGCAATTCGTAGGGTGTTTTATTGGTGATCATGCTAAGTTCGCAATCAGTTCTACGATAATGACGGGGACAATAGTAGGTACTGGTGCCATGGTTGCAACGACTTCGTACACACCTTCTCCAACAAAACGGTTTGCTTGGATAACAGACGCTGGCGAACGCACATACCATATAGAAAAGTTTCTTGCAGTTGCAAAGACTGTTATGTCTAGGCGAGACATAGAACTCGATAGTGCAACAGAAGCCGTGCTCAGAAACTTGGCAAGTAGGTAATGGCATCACTGTACATTATTGATGGGCACGCACAATTTTTTCGTGCGTATTACGCTATCAGAACACCGATGAGTAGCCCAGCAACGGGCGAGCCAACGAACATGGTGTACGGATTTACTTCGATGCTACTGAAGTTGTTGCGAGAAGAGAACCCAGATTATTTAGCAGTTGTCATTGATGTTACAAGCGATGACGAATCGTTTCGGACGGAAATCGATCCAGAGTACAAAGCAAATAGAGAACCACCACCAGATGACTTTGCAGGCCAAGTAGACAGATGTCTCGAAGTGCTTGAAGCATTGGATATTCCAATTCTTGGCGAACCTGTCGTTGAAGCAGATGATGTCATTGCCACGCTTGTGAAGCGGATGCGAAAAGAAGACCCAGAGTTACATATTCGAGTAATTTCAAGGGATAAAGATTTAACGCAACTTATAGATGAACGAGTTGAATTGTTCGATGCACACAAGGGCGTAACAGTATCGCCTGATGATGTGTTTAAAACCCCAGATATGCAAATCCCTCCATCCATGGTTGCAGATATTCTTGCATTGATGGGAGATACAAGCGACAACATACCCGGCGTTGTTGGTATTGGTCCAAAAACAGCAGCGAAATTGGTAATGGAGTTTGGTTCCATTGACGGCATCTATGAAAACATAGACAAAATCAAAGGCAAACGAAAAGAAAATTTGCTTGCTGGAAAGGACCAACTTGCTACAAGCCGAATACTTGTAACATTAAAAGATGATGTTGAATTTGATTTTAATGTTGCAGACGCTATTAGCGATTGCACGAAGTGGGATGTGCCGGCTATCACAACGCTGTTCAAAGGGCTGGGTTTTAATCGTTTTCCAAACGATGTAAAACGGCTTGCTCAAGGTACAACTAATGCAGTTGTTGTTGAAGAAGAACCTAAAGCGCCAACCGTAAAAAAAGCAAAGCCAATCATTGGTGGGTTGTTTGATATGGGCCCAGACCGTGACCACCCTGCGTATAACGCAGGGTACTCGCTTATTGATACAAAGAAAAAACTAGAAGCACTTGTCAAGAAGTGTGCGAAAGCAAGCATCATCGCAGTTGATACAGAGACAACTGGGCTGAACCCAATGAAGGCAAAACTTTGCGGCGTGTCTATCTCCTTAGGCGCGGGAGATGGGGCGTATATTCCAACGATGTGCCCAGAGGACCATCTGGAACAAGAAGTTGTCATGGAGGCACTTCGCCCAATTTTAGAAAATGCAGCTATCGAAAAAATTGGTCACAACATCAAGTACGACCTTGTCGTACTTGAAAATGCGGGTGTTGTTGTGAAGGGACCGTTGCACGACACATTGATTGCTGCATGGATCGTAGATGCTTCACGCTCGGGGTATTCAATGGATGCTGTTGCACTCGGCACGCTTGATTATGAATGTCTTTCCATTAAAGAGTTGATTGGTACGGGTAAGAATCAATTGACCTTTAACCTTGTTCCGCTTGCCGACGCGTATCCATATGCGTCTGAAGATGTTGACATTACGTTTCAGTTATGGAATGTATTTGAGCCACGTCTTACTGGTGAATTGCGCACACTTTATTCAGAGATTGAAATGCCGCTCGTGCGGGTGTTAGCCGCAATGCGAATTGCAGGCATTAAAGTTGACCCAAGTGAGTTACATCGCCAACGAGATAATATCGTAAAGCGAATCGATGAACTTAAGCAAGAGATAGAAACGGTTGCTCCGTTTCCTTTTAACCCAGATTCACCTAAACAATTATCTGAAGTGCTCTTTGGCGATTCGCCTGGCTTGGCAATCAAGCCGATTAAGAAAGGCAAAACGTTTCATTCGACAAATGTTGAGGTGTTAGAAAAATTAGCAAGCGACCCGGACATTGAAACACAACTTCCTACGCTCATTCTTGAGTATAGGAAATTAACAAAACTTGTGAATACGTATCTTGGTTCGTTAGTTGATGCAATCAACCCTGCAACAGGAAGAGTGCATGCATCGTTTAATCAAACGGGTACTTCAACTGGTCGACTTTCAAGTAGCGATCCGAATTTACAGAATATACCAATTCGTTCTGAGATTGGCCGTGAAATCCGAAGGGCATTCGTGCCCGAAGAAGGCAACATTTTTGTTGCGGCTGATTATTCACAAGTCGAGTTGCGTATGCTTGCACACTTAAGTGGTGACGAGGCTTTGTTGCAGGCATTTCGCGATGGGCAAGACATTCACAAAGCAGTTGCATCCGAGGTCTTTGGCACTGCTATCGAAGAGGTGTCAAGCGAACAACGGTCTGCGGCAAAAGCGGTGAACTTTGGCATTGTCTATGGCATTACTAAGTGGGGTTTATCAAGGCAACTCGATTGCTCGCCCGATCGAGCCGAGCAAATTATCGATGAGTACAAAATCCGTTTTAAAGGAATCGATACATTTCTTGCGACTTGTGTAGAGCAGGCCAACGCGCTGGGTTATGTTGAAACAATAGAACATCGTCGTAGGCAAATTCGAAATATTCACGCATCGAACCAACAACTGCAAGCGCTTGCGGAGCGAGTTGCAATTAACAGTGTGGTGCAGGGGAGTGCGGCGGATTTAATAAAGGTTGCGATGAATAATGTGCATTCACGATTAGCCGAAACGTTCCCAGATGCCCGTTTGCTGATGCAGATTCACGATGAACTTGTTGTTGAAACCCCCGAAAAAGACGCAGAAGCTGTCCGTGATTTACTTGTAGATGTGATGGAAACAGCGATGGCGCTTGATGTGCCTGTTGTTGCCGATGCTTCAATTGGCATGAATTGGGCCGAATGTAAATAAACAATCCCGCGGGTCGTTTTCAGTCCAGAAGCGACCCGAGCGACAAAGTTGCTCATATGTTGCAAAGCAACACATCGTTCGTTAAGCAAAAGAAAAAACACGCCTGCAAAGCAGTCGTGTTTTTTGTAAGCGAGGCGGACGGGACTCGAACCCGCAACATCCGGCTCGACAGGCCGGTACTCTAACCAATTGAGCTACCGCCCCAATTGGAATGGAGATTTTAGCATGGACTCACCAGTGGTCAAGGGGGTGACGTGGAAGAATTATAAACCTTATTTTTATACTAAAAAACGATTTTTTTGTATCAAATGCAATACGTACAGTCAGTTCTCGTTTTGCATTGAGTACAGGGGCGTTACCTAAGAATTTATATTGCCATATCTCTCCTCCTAACCTCGGCGGGTCTAGCACCCGCCGAGGTTATTTATGTGGATGCAGATAGCGAAAGCAGGTGGAATCGGGCGTTCACATCGTTACACAAAGCTTTAGACAAGATAAAAAGTGAAGATTCCATTTTGGGTAGAAAAAAGCACATACAACACTAACGCATATCGTTTCAGTTGGTTCATGGTGTCGCCATCATAGGTAGATTCAGGAAATGAACGGTCTGCTCATAGCAGGGCCTAAAACAAAACAAGATTGTCATTACGGGTTATGTTATCAATACAAATTCAGCAAGCAGATGCTGCGTCATGATGAACCAGCATGCTTCTTCGACAACAATAAAAAAGTCGCAATTTGTAACAAATGAAGCACTGGTTCATGGTGGTCCAATGTTTACAGATGACGCGGCTTCGCAGTTTGGCAAGACTGCGCCAGTTACTCAAGAGTGTGTTTTTTACAATAATACGAATTCCCTCAATGGCGGAGCCATCGCAAATTACAATAAGTATTCTTCGATGATTGAAAATCGTAGGTCTACACAGAATGAAGCCAAGTCTGGTGAATCAATCAGTCACCGGCTCAGTCTTACATCTCAAATTACCCAATGTGAATTTACAAGAAATTCTGAGACAGTTAAGAGTAAATAATGACAAATAAATGCCGATTATTTTTAATTAAAAGTGGTATTTTGCTGAATAAGCAGTATCCTTGAGGGCAGAAGGGGGCTTATTGTTAGTTGCGGAAAAAAACCCGCAACCATTGACTTTATATGCACGAATAGTGTGTTGTTGGCTCCATGGTGGGGCTGCATTTTTACTAGTAGGAGAGAGTTCTATGACCCTTTATTCCATCGTTCCTAGCTTTGCACTTTGCGTCACTGCCTTGTGTTCAACGTCTGCCACAGCTCACACCACCGGTTTTTTAAATACAAGCCCGCTTGATCGTGAAATCAATTCAGCGCTTCGGCTTGAAGATAGTTGGAATGCTCGAATTCGCGTGAATCCTACAGTTGGCCGTGACATTTCGATTGCAATTCCATTTGAAGGATTGTCATACACTCTTGAACTGTCTACGCACTCTGTACGAGACGAAGATTACAAAGTCTTTATGCAGGATGACGATGGTGAATTGTATGAAGTACCAGCAAGTCCTGTTCGAACGATGCGAGGAACGATCGCTGAACTTCCTGGAAGTATTGCTTCTGCAACGCTTATGGAATATGGTTTAGTTGCTCGAATTCGTTTGGCGGATGGCCAAGAATTTTGGATGGAACCAGTTGGCGAAAAAATTGGCCGCGAAAACTCAAATATCTACGCGTTTTATAAAACGGCTGACATTATCTCATCAGGAGGCATTTGTGCTGCTGATGGCCACCAAGAAGTGGGTAGTGTTCTGCACATGCTTGCTAATTACGAAGAAGGTAATCAAGCTAACCGCGGCGGTGGATTACAAATTGCTCAGCTTGGTGTAGATACAGATTATGAATACTATCAAGACTGGGGAAGCAGTACCGAAACTCGGATTAACTCTGTGATTAATAGTATTAATCAACAATATGAGAGTGAAGTTAGTTTACGACACGAAATCACTACTATTATCGTTCGGTCAAGTTCGAGTGACCCGTATACATCAACAAATGCTGAAACATTACTCAGCCAGTTTGGCAACGAATGGAATTCAAATCAAGGTTCTATTCCTCGAGATCTTGCTCACTTGTTTACAGGCAAAAGCATTCAAGGAGGCACTATTGGTATCGCTTATCTCGGTGTTGTTTGTTATACAAACTCCGCATATGGTTTAGTAGAATCAGATTGCTGTGGAAGCTTTGGTTGTACGACAGATCTTTCGGCTCACGAAATTGGTCACAACTGGA
>NZFX01000016.1 GCA_002689385.1 Phycisphaerae bacterium | reverse complement strand
GGGTTTACTTCTTTGATGCGTTCGGTCATGTCCTGATATAAAGAGTGATGAATATCCGTATGCATTTGACCATGCATTGGAATAATCAGAACACCAGGACCATCGTCGTCAGTTTCAATGACAGAGTCAGACCAGACACCGTTTTGAATTGCGAAGGAAGTTTTCGCAGAGAGTGCAATTGTGAGCAGCAAGAACGATTGAATACAAATATTTCGCATGTCTCTTAGTATACCTTTTGGGCTCGTCTTACGAGCCAAGCAAATCACGATAAATGGTGATTGCAAGGGAGATTGCTTCTTCTTCAGTCATTATTGAGCCCTCGAGTTGCGCATCGTAGACACCTTCGAGCACTGTTCCCAATTGTGACGATGGTGGGATGCCAGCGTCGAGCAATCGATTTCCATCAACGAGGCGCTTGGGTGCTAATTCAGTTTGGGCAAGCAGCGCAACAGATCGTTTTATATGGATGAATAAAGCGCGGTCTTCAGCTTGAACAATTGCGAGTGCGCAGAGAAAGTAATCGGTACTTGCAGTTCTTTTTTGTTTGGCTACGCCAAGGTTATCCCAAGAAAACAAGTCTCTGTGCAGTCGAAGAACAGTTTGCAATTCGTTGAACGTCTGGTTCGACAAGAGCAACTGCTTCCGCCAATTGTCTGCGTGTTGAAACGGGTTGCTTTCAAACCCATTGCGATCGAGTATCCACGACGCTAATGTGGTTGCATAGGAACTATTTGCAGGTAAGCGTCCAACTCTTATTGGCGCATGCATACAAGATGGTTCGTTGAGCATGATACGATCAAGCCCAAGGTATTGAAGTTCCCAGGCGGACACGCCACGGTTTGAGTGAAGAAACATTTTTTTAACTTCTTCGCCAATTCGTTCCTTTGAGATGCCGACGAGTTCGTGCGAAAGGTTTCTGATTGCTTCAGCAGTTTCTGTTTCGATTGTGAATTCGAATCGAGAAGAGAAGCGGACCGCACGAAGCATTCGAAGGTGATCTTCAGCGAACCGTTCAGTGGCAGTACCAATGGCACGAACGAGCCGTTGGTCTAAGTCATTTTGGCCTTCGACAAAGTCGATAATTGTTTCATTGATAGGGTCTTCAAAGAGTCCGTTGATGGTGAAATCTCTTCGTTGCGCATCGTGTTTTGCATCGCAATATTCAATTGAATCTGGGTGTCGAGCGTCGCTGTACGGCCCGTCTTTTCGGAATGTTGCGACGTCATACATGAGTTCATTGCTTCGTACGAGCATTACGCCGAATGCTTCGCCGACGCTTCGTGCTTTTGGGAATAGCGTTTTAATATCAGCGGGTCGCGCGGCTGTTGCTATATCGTATTCAACTGGTGCTGCACTTAGCAAACGGTCTCGGACACAACCTCCGGCGAAATACGTTTCAAATCCTGCTTGTCGAAGTTGCTTCAAAATATGTAGAGCGCCCGCTCGGCATTTGATGGGACAAATTTCGTTCATGTTGCCATGCCGTAGAAAAGCACCCACATACCTGGTCCCATCTTGTGTACTTCAGGGCCAACTAAATTATCAATGGTGTGGTCGGTTAGGCGTGGATCAATCGGAGTGCGCAGGACGACAAGGCCTTCAGGGTCGAGTATCGTGTTGAACGTGCGAACTTGATCAAAAATTCGTTCTCGAGTTACTACGTCTACCATCATTGCGTAGGGTGGATCAATAAATACCACATCGACTGGCCGTTGTACTCGAAGAAGAGGCACCGATGAAAGCGCATCGCTTTGTAAGGCGATTGCAATATCTTTACAGTCAAGTGTTGCTATGTTTTCTTCAAGCATGGCGAATATTTTTCGATCTTGCTCAACGAGGACCACTTCTTTAGCACCCCTGCTTACTGCTTCTAGACCCATTGTGCCTATGCCTGAGAATAAGTCGAGGACTATGCCATCACCGATATGACCTCGTAGTTGGTTAAAAACAGATTCACGCGCACGACCGGTCCAGGGCCGGGTGGTTTCGTTATCTCGAGGTGTTTTAAGCCGTCTCGATTTGTATTGTCCCGATAAAATTTTAATCATTCTGCATAGGATACCTTCTTTGGCACAATCAGAATTGCTCTTTATGGTGTCTGACCCAAGGTGTCAGACCCCGTTAGTATGTGATGAATGAATACTCGTTTTAAAAGTTTACCGAGCCGTCTTAGGGCAGTTTCTACGGAAGTACACATTGGAGAGGTGCCCTGCTTACTGTGTTGTATTGACAAAAAACCACGGCCTTGTATGCTTTGGATGCACGGAAGAACGGCCGACAAGGAACTCGATCCAGGCAGGTACTTGCGTTATATTCGACGCGGAATTAATGTTTGCGCGATGGATTTGCCGGGGCATGGATCTCGATTTGATGCAATTTTGCAAGAATCAAGTGCATCACTTGCGGTGATGCAAACTATGGCATCTGAGATTGATTCTGTTATGCGAGGCTTAGAAGAGCACGGCAGCTTTGACCTACAAAGAGCAGGAATTGGTGGCATGTCCGTGGGCGGAATGGCGACAATTCAGCGATTGTTGCATCCTCATTTATTTAAAGTTGCGGTGCTCGAAGCAACAACGGGCGACTTGCAATCCATGAAAGATTTTCCTTTATGCGAAGGCCTCGACCCCTCTATTCTTCACGCACTAAATCCGATGGACCGTCTCGATGATTGGCACGATTTGCCGTTGATTGCATTTCATAGCAGAAGTGATGCGTGGATTCCGTTTGCTGGACAGGAGCGTTTTATTGAAGCGCTTACGTTAAGAAGCAACGCCGGACCAAAAGACAATACAATTGAGTTTGTTTCTTTTAACAAAACAGGTGCCCCATTCGAGCACATTGGATTTGGACGTGAATCGGCATTTGTGAAGGAAGTGCAAGTAGAATTCATTGCGAAGCATCTTTTACATGATATGGAGACCCAATGACAACAACACAACGAGATGGCTGGTACGGAAAATTTGGTGGCAGGTATGTTCCAGAAACGCTGGTTTCTGCTCTTGATCAACTTGCCGATGCCTGGAAAGAAGCGAACATTGACCCTAAGTTTCATGCGGAACTCGATGGGCTTCTTGAGCACTACGTCGCACGGCCAACGCCAATAACATTTGCTCCACGTCTAACTGAGCATATCGGTGGTGCAGAGATCTGGTTAAAACGAGAAGATTTAGCACATACTGGTGCACATAAGATAAACAATACAATTGGGCAAGCGCTTTTGGCAAAGCGCATGGGAAAGCAAAGGATAATTGCAGAAACTGGCGCAGGCCAACACGGAGTTGCAACAGCAACTGCGTGTGCCAAGCTAGGCTTATCTTGCGAGGTCTACATGGGCGCAGAGGATGCGAGACGGCAGGCGCTCAATGTCTTCAGGATGAAGTTGCTCGGCGCACAAGTAAATGTTGTTGAGTCAGGCTCAAAAACATTAAAAGATGCGACAAATGAATCTATGCGTGATTGGATGGGTTCTGTTGAAGAAACACATTACATTCTTGGTTCGGTCGTTGGCCCCCATCCTTTTCCGCTGATTGTCCGTGAATTGCAATCCGTGATTGGCAAAGAAGCAAGGCAGCAATGCGTTGAATCGTTTGGAGAACTTCCGAACTGCATAGTTGCTTGCGTCGGTGGTGGTTCAAATGCAGCAGGGATTTTCACGCCGTTTGTGCAAGATGCAAATGTGCAACTCATTGGGATCGAAGCAGGAGGAACTGGTTTGGGGATAGGGAAACATGCCGCCCCGCTCTGCCTTGGTTCGCCAGGTGTTTTGCATGGTTCTCTAAGTTACGTTTTACAAAATCAAGATGGGCAAACCCAGGACGTGCATTCATGTTCTGCTGGTTTGGACTATCCAGGCGTTGGTCCTGAGCATGCATTTTGGAAAGACGATAATCGAGTTTCATATCAAATTGTAGATGACAAAGATGCGCTCGAAGCATTCCAACTTCTGTGTGTTACGGAAGGAATAATTCCGGCACTTGAATCATCGCATGCAGTTGCTGGTGCTGTTCGAATAGCAAAAGAAATGGCAGCAACTGAACGACTCCTCATTAATCTGTCAGGCCGGGGCGATAAAGACGTTGAAGAAGTCCAGCGTTTATTGTCCCAAAGTTGAACACCCATTTTCATTCAGTTTATCTGTAGCGGGTAGATAAATCTAGATTAAGCGGCGGTTGGGCTGCAACATTTTGCGGGGCGCTTGCCAGCGTTTTCAGCATCTTTAAATGTAGGATAGCCAACTTTGTTTTTGTCACTGATTCGTTGTCCATTTCCACAGTCTGCCTTATGAAACACTTTGCTTCGCTTGGAAGCAAGGAACGGCGCTGTATCTGGCGCAGCAGTTTCTGAGTCTGTATTACTTGGCGACACTGTTGGTGCTACGGGGGCAACTGGTGATGCTTGTAATGCTGCTTCTGTGAGTGCTGCCGGCCAACGTGTTCCTGTTTTAGAGTCACCCGCACCTTCATGAGGAACTAAGTCAACGGCAATCGCACAATGGTCTGATGCATAGCCTGCGGGAATTGGATCTTTGCGCCAGTCATAGTCAGGTTGAGAAGAGCCAAGGACAAAACCACTGTCGACAACAAGTTCGCCAACAGCTGGTGCATTCAGCATAATAAAATCAATTAGTCGGCCCGACGTGTGCGTTTTACGAAGAGGTGATGTGTCTCCCCACTCTGCATTTGCAACTCGGAATGACAGTGCATCGGTCATACCATTTCGTAGGTACACCCGAGTGGAACGATCCCAAGGCTGTGCGTTGAAGTCTCCAATCACAGCAATGTTTCGTTCGGGGTCTATGTTGTTCATATCTTCGATGTACTGCATGATTTGCAACGCTTCGAGTTCACGATGCCACGCATTTCGACCTGCTTTATGGTGAATACTAAAGACGGTAAGCTCGTATCCCTCTGGAGTTTCTACAGTAACGCACAGTGGGCTTCGTTGAAAACTGATTTCATCTTCGCCGCTTGGAATTTCTGTCCAACCACCACCAAGGCGGTCTATTTTTGTAAGGTCAGAATTTTTCCACGTTTTTACTTCGGTTACTGGAAAACGACTCAGTACACTTTGTTCGATTCCCCTGTAGTATCCGACTTCTTCCGAGACGACGAAGGTATACCCCATATTAGGTAAGTAGTTTTCATTAAACCATTTAATGGCAACGAGTCCTTCTACTTCTTGCAATGCAAGCACATCAGCATCAAGCTCACGAATAACTTTGGCAAGTTCTTCGCACCGAGCTTCAGAAGTAGGACCAGGATTGTCGCCAAAGTCATCGTAATCACCTTGCAGTGATGGGTCGTCGACTTGATCAAAGAAGTTCAACATGTTGTAAGAGCCAACACGAATAGTTCCTTCAGTGCGAGGCATTGCCTCGGTGAGTCCAAATCGATGTTCAGGCGATGATGCAAGCATCACCATAGTAAGTGCAATTATTTGAAAAATCATTCCACGATGATAGCGGAATAAAGCTTCTTAGTCGATGGATGCCTGCCTATGATCTGCATTGATTCTTGATACAGCTTGTGCACGAAGTAAAAGCAACGCAGTTTCAAGCTGAGGGTCTAAACCTTCAGATATAAGATCCTGAATATTTGGACGCGCGTTGAGGTCCGTTCCTGGCAAAATCATATCTGCATCACGTCGAAGTTCATTACTTTTTGTAATTTGATCCGGTGACATGGAAACTTCAACATCTGGAACAACACCCCAGTCGTTTGATCCACGCCTTTTGTGTACGAGTCTTCCAGGTGTAATGCCAGCGTCTGCTGAAGGTAACCGATAAAACTGTGTTGTTAGTTTTACATTTGCTTCGTTTGCAATTTGATGTACTGTCTGCACACTGCCCTTGCCCCAACTTCGCTGGCCAACAATAACTCCAGCGTCATGTGCTTGAATGCAACCGCTGACAATTTCACTTGCACTTGCCGACCCTTGATTAATAAGTACGACTACAGGGATGTCTGCTAAGTATGCACGATTTGGTCTGGCTCGCATACGGAAAAGTTCTTCGCCGTTTGCAGCTTCGCCACTGACAATTGTGCCTGAGCGGACAAACAAGTTTGAAATTTGTCGCGCAGTTGGAAGCAAACCGCCAGGGTTATATCGAAGATCGAGAATCAACCCGTTTGGATGTCCCTCTTCCTCCATTTCGCGAATTGCTGAAAGCATGTCGGAGTAGGATTCTTCAGAAAAACTTGTGAGCTTTATGTAGCCAATAGAGTTGTCCTTGTCGACGAACCATTCCCAGTCAGGCGAGCCATCTTCGTCGAGGCTCTTTTTCCACCAGCCCTGAACAGAGTGCAGTTTGATCGCATCACGAGTAAGTGTTATATCGATAGGTTTATCTTCTGTTTCACGTTTCAACGTCATCGTAACAGCAGTACCGCGTGGGCCAGTTATACGATCGACTGCGTCATTGAGTGTCCAGCTACTTGCCGCTTTACCATTGACGCCAACGATGACATCATCGGGTTGTACGCCTCCGTAATACGCTGGTGCGCCTTCAATAGGGTTTACCACCATGATTTCGCCTTTTGTATTTTCGCGAATCACAATGCCAACGCCAACGAAACTTCCTTGTGTTTGTTGTTGAAAACGACGTGATTCGTCAGGCCAAATGATGGTACTGTATTTGTCAAGTTTACTCATCGCTCCATCGCCAAACTCGCGCAAAATCATGCCTTGTGGGAGTTGCATTGCCGCATCATTTGCGGCAAGCAGTCTTTGCAAGAGTTGCGTTAAAGCACGTTTGCCAGAAATATGTTCTAGGTATAGCGAATAACTCTGCATTTCTTCGTCAACTGCAATCAGCCATGCTTCTTGGAGTGCTTTGTCAGATGCTTTGGCAAATGTTTCTTCAATAACTGGCAGTTCGCCAAGTTTTCTGACTGAGCGTAAGCCACCACCAATAAGTTCACCCCACTCTACGCCCCTTATGTGTTCGTTCACAGCTGCATACAACGCACGGACAACGATGGTTTTATCTATATCTTCAACACGTTCTATCCAATTGCTTGAAGCTTGTTCATTAAACTCTTCAGGTTGTTCATCGCCAAGTAATTCTGCTCTTGCAACAAAAAGTTCGTGCAAGTGTTTAGGTGCGTACTGTCGGAGCAAAGAAACTTGTAGTCCGACTTCTTCAAGCTGGTCATTCCATCTGTCGTACAAATCACGCCTTGATGTGCCTTCATAAAAAGTACGTAGGTAGTAAAGAAGCGTTTGGGCAGTAAGAATATTATCGTTATCGCTAAGAGAAACAATTTCTCGTTGTGCTTGGGAAAGAACTGCTTGTACATCTTCGTTGTACATTACATCATCAAAAGATTTGCTTAGTGTTTGCGCTTTTACTGCGAGTTGCATCGCTTGCAAAATGTTTTCATTTTGAAACTCTTCGTTCATTTCTGCAAGTGCTTGTGTGCGCGAAGAGTCAGTTTCTGCTTGTTCTGAAATGCGGTGATCACGATATGTTTCAAGATGTGATTTAAAAGATAAAAGTGCTGGGTCTTCGCCTGCTGGAACTTCATTTAAAAGCGACTCAACGGTTTCCCAATTACCGTCCGATGCAGCACTCCAAATCTGTGTTGACCACTCTGATGCGCCTTGCTGAAAAGCAGGTGCAAAATGTGCAAAGCAAGTTACGCTCGCAACTGTTGCAAGCGATAGAACAGTTCGGGTTTGGCAAATCTTCATAGGTAAAAAGTCCTTTGTAAAGCGTAAAGCAAGATTTCATTAAAATCGGCACTTTTGTGCGCTATCTTGAGGTTGTACGAAAAAACCCGTTTTATTGTTCGGGAAACTCTTCATTTTGGCGTTTCGCCGCTTCTGACCAGGGGTCGAGCTGATCAGCTTGTTCTTCGTTTTTTTCGTCACGAATTGATGTTTTGCATCTGCATTTGATGGCAACGAGTGTGATTGCTACGACGCCAAGCACACCAATCAGAAGCAACAGCCCTGCGACGATGACAAGAAGCTGAACAGGAGTGCTCATGGTGCTTTAGCCTGCAAAGCTTCTTCGCACATTTTTTTTTCATTGCGCACTATGTCACTAGCTTGTAAATCTGCAGGTAGTGCAGAGAGGATATCGATAGCATGCGTTGGTTGTCCAGAAATTCGAAGCACGCGAGCTTGGATGAAACGTAAATTCGAATCATTTGGCTGAATTGCACACCCCTTTTTAGCAAGTGGTATAGCTAAATCAGTATTTCCTAACTCAGCTTCAATAAGTGCAGATGAAAGTAGTGCGTGTGGTTCAATGGAGTCACGCTGGATGCTTTCGTCAATCCACGTTTTAGCTTCTTTCCAGTTTTTGTTGAGCATTTTGATCTGCGCAATAAAAAAAGCAGCTCGTGCATCTTGACTATTCGAGTTGTGTGCGAGCTTGTAAAAATGAAGCGCCGTTTGTTCATCATCCTGCATGTGCGCAAGTTGTGCTGTTGAAAGTTGCAACAGCCCAGGGTTTGTTGCAGTTTCGCAAGCATCTTTATAAGCTTCAAGGGCGCGTCTTTGATACTTTTTTGCTTCCTGGTTGTCGCCATTTTGGCGCGCATCTGTTGCACAAGCAAGAAGCACAAGGCCAAATGATTCTTGTGTTTCAGCACCACGTGGATCTTTAGTAACAAGAACGTTCATGATGGCGAGTGCCTCTGTGAACCTGCCTGCATCAAGGTATTCCATCGCGGCATCAATCGAAGCCCTGCGTTGCTCGACAGTGATTGTGGCTTCTTGTGGAGATTCTGCATTCTTGCACCCAATAAGCAAGGCAACACAGAGTACGGCGGGGATCATGCAAAGTATGACAGAAACGGGTTTTTCAATAGACACCATTCCTAAATCATACGCACCAAATGAAGTTGAGGCGGGAATTATTGCAAAATGGAACGATGCTTCAATTGGACAGTGCGATGCAAACGCTTCAGGCAAGCCTTTTTCCATCTTAATCCCCCCTCCCAACGTGACAGCACCACTCCATCTTGGTCATGCACTTAACAACACGTTGCAGGATGTGCTCATACGTTGGCATCGAATGCGCGGCGACTCGACCCTTTGGATGCCAGGCACTGATCATGCAGGGATTGCAACGCAAACTGTTGTTGAAAAACGCCTACTTCAACAGGAAGATAAAAAACGAACAGATTTCACTCGTAAAGAATTTGTTTCAAGAGTGCAATCTTGGAAAGATGAATACGAAACAACAATTTTAGGGCAATTGAAAGCTATTGGCGCTTCTTGTGATTGGGAGCGAACTCGTTTTACGATGGACGAAATGTGCGCATCTGCAGTGCGTGAAGCTTTTTTTCAACTCTATAAAGATGACTTGGTGTACCGAGGAAAGCGGTTAGTAAACTGGGATCCCATAACGCTGACTGCACTAGCCGATGACGAAGTAGAAATGAAAGAAGTCGAAGGAAACATGTATTACCTTCGCTACCCACTTGATGATGGCAGTGGATTTGTCACCGTTGCAACAACAAGACCAGAAACAATGCTTGGCGATACTGCAGTTGCAGTAAATCCAAATGACCCTCGAGCAGAAGCACTTCGTGGAAAATCAATTCGCCTCCCAATCGTTGGCAGGATCATTCCAATTGTCGAAGATGACTATGTAGTCATGCAAGGCGCCGATGATCCTAAAGCAGAATTTGCGACTGGATTCTTAAAGGTGACACCTGCGCATGACCAAAACGACTGGGATATTGGACTTCGTCATGAACTTGCTGCTATTAACATCATGGCTTCCGACGCATCTATTTCTGATGCGTACGGTTGGGACGACGCCAGTGACGAAGCGAAACAGTTTGTTGGAATGTCACGTGAGGATGCACGCGCAGCGGTTATCGCATGGTTTGAAGCAAATGATTTATATGAAGGTGCAAAAGAATACGCGCATAGTGTTGGGCACAGTTATCGAAGCCACGTGCCGATTGAGCCGTACTTGTCAGACCAATGGTATGTTCGGGTAACTGATGACCGTTTGTGCAACGAAGCCCTTCGCGCCATGGCAGACGAACAATATAATGGTACGCCACCCAAAAGAGAATCGGGTGAACGAACTGGCGATGGCGGCTTGCAGTTTTATCCTGAACGGTACGCCCATTCGTACCAAGCGTGGCATGAAAACTTACGCGATTGGTGTATCTCTAGGCAACTTTGGTGGGGACACCAAATACCAGTTTGGAGTAAGTCGTTTACGGAAAAAGAGACGATTGCTTGGCCACATGAAGGAAGCGATGCAATCGCTGCAAGCCAAGAGTTTGATGAAGGTGAAGACGTAACAAATGTATATCTTTGTGTTTCTGGCGGTAATGAAGAGATAGAAAGAGCAATTGAAGAAGTTGGCTTTGTGCGTGATGAAGACGTACTTGATACGTGGTTTAGTTCTGCGCTATGGCCCATCTCTACGATGGGTTGGCCAAACCCATCAGTATTCCCCGAAACCGACGGCATTCTTGAAAAGTTTAATCCTTCAAGTGTGCTCTGTACTGGTCGCGACATCATTACCTTATGGGTAAGCCGAATGGTTATGTTTAATAGATACTTCCGAGGAGGTACTCTTCCATTTACAGATGTCTATATAAACCCAATGATTCAAGATGGATTTGGTCAACGTATGAGTAAGTCGCTTGGTAATGGTGTTGATCCTCGTGACATTATTGCAACGCACGGCGCAGACGCAATGCGATATACAATGGTGCAACTTGCAACGGGTACACAAGACGTTCGTCTTGCTGTTGATTTGATTTGCCCATATTCGGGTAAAGTTTTCACGCCAACGTATGTGAAATCTAAAACTGGTCATGAAGTAATGGCACCATTGCAGTCTTCTCCTCAAGACGAAACAAAGAAAATGTGTACCTTGTACGGAATGCTGATCGGCGAGGTAGAAAACTGCGAAGAAACTCCTCTCGCAGTAAATGCA
This sequence comes from Phycisphaerae bacterium, assembly GCA_002689385.1. GTDB lineage: Bacteria > Planctomycetota > Phycisphaerae > Phycisphaerales > SM1A02. Next base: position 3,668 of record NZFX01000016.1, on the reverse strand, counting down.
TCATCCCGTTTTGATGTTGGTCGTAATTTTGCCAATAAATATTGGAACGCTATCAGATTTGCACTAATGAACATTTCGAATCCTGCAGCACTAGTGCGTAAAGAAGACTTATTGCCAGTTGATCAATGGATGTTGTCGCGTGTAGTCTCTGCTACGAACAAAATACACGATGCCCTTTCAGAGTTTCAATTCAACAATGCAGTCGAAGCGCTTTACGATGTGCTTTGGCGCGACTTTTGTGATTGGTACCTTGAAGCAGTTAAGCCAACAGTTAAAGATAGCCCATCGCAACAGCGCGTTTTGTTGACCGTTGTCGATGTGATTAGCCGTCTCTTGCACCCAGTGTGCCCCTTTGTCACAGAAGCAATTTGGCCACATATCCATGCACTTCCAGAAGGCAGCATTGCTGGTGTATGTTTGCAAACAACGCCCCTTGCCTCAACATCTTCATGGCCTGAATTGTCTACGTTGAAAGTAGATGGTGATACGGTCGCTTCATTTGAACAAGTGCGAGAACTTATCAATGCAATCCGCGGGGCTCGTGCATCGCAGAATGTAAAACCAAAACGAAAAATTGATTTATACGTTTCCTCTTCGTTGTATGCTTTGGCAAGTGAACATTCTGTAGTCTTGCACTCACTTGCGGGGCTCGAAAGTTGCAAAGTCCAAGACGAAGCAAGTGAGGGTTTTGCGGTCCTTATTGATGGGGAAACTATTTTGCTTGCAAACATGTTTGATGTAGTCGAACAAGAAGATAACACCAGCCGGCTTGCTGAAGAAATTACAGCCCTTGAAAAGAAAGTCGCTGGGTTCAAGGGACGTCTCGCAAACGATTCGTATGTAAGTAATGCGCCGGACCACGTTGTACAAGAAACACGCGATATGCTTGCGCAGTGTGAAGAAGAACTTCGGCTAGCTAAAGAGGTGATTGCAGGATGATTTTTCGAACGGTACTGATCTTGTGTGTTTTGGCATGTGGTTCTTGCACGCCTTCACGAACTGAAACGGTTGTGCGCCCAGCAATTTCTCTGGCACCTGAAGTTGTGCGGTCAGACTGGTCATTCGAGGGCAACGCCGGTGTCAAGTTTGAAACTCCTTATTGGAATATCCATTCCACTATTCAAATTCCGCGAATTGTAGATGCACTTCCAAACTTTTATTCAGACCTTTTGGAACACTACACGACCGCGTTTGGTGAATTTCCTTATCCAAAAAGGCGTATTAATGTTTATCTGTTTGCAAATGAACTTCAGTGGCAACAAAAGTTGCAGCAAATGATTGGTGATGACGCAAAAGAGTGGTTTGCACTTGGGCGAGGTGGCTTAACAGTTGATGGTGAGGGTATTTTGTATTATCTTGATTCTCGTGGGCGTTCGCGGGTCACTTTGCGAATTGCTGCCCATGAAGGATGGCATCAATACGCTGAATCAGTTTTCATAAACTCTTTGCCGACTTGGCTAGATGAAGGGATTGGAACATGGATGGAAGGATTCCGGATTCGTTCGGGGACTGTTCGTTTTACGCCTTTAAGCAACTGGGACCGATTGTCAACTCTGAGAAAAATTGTATCTGCTGATCGTCTTGAGCCACTATCTACTCTGATGGCCTCTGACCCTTCGGAATTGCTCGCGACTGGACGAACCACATTGCTGGCATACTACGCGCAGGTCTGGGCGTTGACGAGTTTTATTGTTGAGTACGAGCATGGGAAATATATGCCTGCGCTTAGAAGTATTTTGAATTCTGGGCTTGCTGGAACGTTGCGCACACCGCGTGGAGGTTGGCTCTATGCATTTACATCTTCACCGGCTGAGTTTGAAAAAGAGTATAAGGAATGGGTGGCGGATTTTGCAAAACCCGGTTCATTGTGGCGTTAATCGGACTTGTTTCAGACTCACATGGCGAGTGGTTACGGACGCGCGAAGCAATGAAACTTTTGCGCTTGAAAAAATGCGATCGCATTTTACACATGGGTGATATTGAAACGCATGAAGTTCTCGACGAACTCGCTGGGCTTGATGTCAGTTTAGTTTTTGGGAATTGCGATTACGTTTCGAGTTTGGAAGACTATGCTCTGTCACTTGGAATCGATGTGCAGCATCCTGCGGGATTGTGTGAAGTTGATGGAATTCGTATTGGTTTTTTACACGGACACGATGAATCCCAGTTTCATCGTTTTATTGATGATGAAGCAGTTACTGTGGTAGTGCATGGTCATACGCACGAAAAACGCGATGAAACGATTAATAAAACGCGTTGTTTAAATCCTGGAGCATTACATCGTGCGCCTGTGTACACTGTTGCTGTACTAAACACAGAAGATAACACAGTAACGTTTTATGAATTGGATTAACGAATGACTGACCAAGTGCAACAAAATCAATTTGACGCAGAGGCCATGGTTATTCGTAAAGCATCAGATAATGACATTCTTGTGTTGCGTGAACTTTTTGAGAAAAGCAGAGTCGAGGGTCAAACCAGAGAAAACGATACAGGTGCTGATCTTGATTATTTAATGGCGGGATATTTTGAATGCAAGGATAGTGGCTTCTGGGTAGCGCAGTATAGAGAGTGGATTGTAGGAATGATCGGCGTACAGCGCGTGAGCGATAACTCTGCAGAAATTCGGAGGTTGCGCGTGCGTGACACGTTTCGCCGCAATGGAATTGGAACGGAACTTATGTTGCATGCGATTGAGTTTTGTAAAGAGAAGCAGTTTTTAAAAGTAATCCTGGACGTTCGTATCGAGCGGTCCCCTGCTATCAAGTTATTCGATTCATTTGGTTTTTTGCATGGTCGAGAGCGTGAAAGCGAAGGCAGAACGACAATCGATTTCTACCTCGATTTATATAGCGATAAGACTGATACATTGCATTAACAAGATTAATGGCTTATAACTTTTTGTTCTAGCCAGTTGCGGCAATAGAAAAACCCAGAAAAAAACCCCTCTAGAAGCAACACTTTTAAAGGGGTTTTAAGCGGGTGAACGGGTTCGAACCGTCGACATTCAGCTTGGAAGGCTGACGCTCTACCAATTGAGCTACACCCGCATTCGTGATTGCCTATTGTAACAAATTGGTTATTCGTTTGTGTTTTTTGTTGTATTTGATCAATTTTAGTGCTACATTTATATCAATCGTTGGCGCTTTGTCAATGAGGAGAAGGAAAAGAACCATGTTCAACGCACAATCTGTCGTCGCGGCTACTGCTGCAATTTTGTTCAGCACAACTACTTTTGCTGATTTTTCTATTAATAACGGTCTGCCGCTCGATGCCGTTCCGAGCATCACGATTCCAGAACTTGATTGGGCTGCAGTCTTTGCTGAAGATGCACAACGATCACGCAAAGATGAAGCACCCCGTTTTGCGATACCACATGATGTTCGGATTACCCCTGCTACCGACGGTATCTGGGAGCGACTAGATAGAAACACCATGCGTTGGAGTTTGCGAATAGGTTCTGCTAATGCGATATCACTGAACCTAGGTTTTGAGCATTGGGAATTGCCACGGTCAGCAGAAATGACGATGGCAACAGTTGATGGCGATTTTGCGCTTCGGACCTTTACAGCAGAAGATAACAAACCACACGGAGAACTTTGGACGCCCGTGTTGCCTAGTGATGAACTTGTTCTTGAAATTATTGTTTCAAATCGTGAACAACTCGC
>NZFX01000015.1 GCA_002689385.1 Phycisphaerae bacterium | reverse complement strand
GGGTTAAAAGCGGGGATTATCAAAGACCATGTCGGTGCATTTTTGAAAGTGCTTGATCAAGTTGTAGATACTACGGTGATGGCTCGGCCACGAATTACGTGTTTGAATAGACAGCGTGCAGAAGTCCTCATTGGTACACGCATTGGGTATCTGTCTTCAACACAAACAGACACCAGCACAACCCAAACAGTGGAGTTTTTAGACACGGGTATTCAGCTGGTGTTTCGGCCATTCATTTCACCTGATGGCATGATTCGAATGGAGATGCACCCAAATGTTTCATCCGCAACACTCCGCCCTGACGCTGGGCAATCGATTCCGGATGAGATTACTCAACAGATAATGACAAATGTTCGTTGTCGAGATGGCGAGACTATTATTTTAGGCGGCCTCTTTCGAGAGACGACACAGATTTCGCGCAATCAAGTTCCATTCCTTGGGGACATTCCTGTCATTGGTAATGCATTTCGTGGGCAAGACGACACTATTGAAAAAGAAGAGATCATTTTTCTCCTTACTCCGTCTATTATTCCCGACGAACGCTTGTGGGAAGCAGGTAGGGATTCACTTGAAATTGTTGAGTCAGTCCGTGTTGGCGCAAGAGCCGGGCTTCTTCCATTTAGTCGTGATCAAATTACAGCAAATTACAATAGAGACGCGTTGAATGCATATCGAGTTGGCGATTTAGACAACGCGTTGTACTGGTCGAACTTATCGCTTCGTAACATGCATGAGCAACCAGAAATGATTCGCTTGCGAGAGCGTATTACTAATGAAAAAGAAACAGTCTGGGAACGTGATTTACTTCGCGAGCTCCTGTTGAGAGAAACGCAAACCGCGCAAGCAAATGCGGAGGTGATTCAATGAATCGATGTATTGTTTTACTTGGCGTTAGTTTATTAGTTGGTTGCGGGGGACCGACAAAACAAGGGAAAATTGCTCGCATGAATGCACATAATCGCATGGACGCGGTGAACGCAGACCTTGCCGCGCAACAAGCAATGCAACAATTTGAAGTTGGACAGTTAGAAGCCGCCATTGAAACCATTGATGCAGCAATTGCTCGCTACGAAGAAAACGCAGAATATCATTTGCTTCGTGGGCGAATATTAATGGAACAGCACCGTCTAGATGCGGCAAGTAAATCATTTGTTCGTTCAATTGAACTCAATTCAGATATCGCTGAGCCACACTATTTTTTAGGTGTTTTACATCAGCGCTGGTCGGAGGATGCGCAAGCGTTGGCTTGTTATAAAAATGCAATGGAAGCCAATGTTACACACCCGCAGTATTTATTAGCAACAGCAGAGTCCCATGTTGCACTTGGGCAGTTAAACGAGGCAATTGCTTTATTACAAAATGCAGGAAAAGAATTTCAGCACCAACCATCAGTAACTGCATTGCTGGGCCATATACATTTGAGAAATGGCAATCCGAGTGGAGCGGCAAAATATTTAGCAGACTCGCGATTACTCGGAAACGATGACATCGAAGTGTTGACACTACTTGCAACAGCTCAGTTTAGTGCTGGTGACTATGCAGACTGTTTGTTTACTGTCGCGCAATTGGATGAAGTCCAAGATTTGTCATTTACATTCCAGCGGCTAAAAGGAAAATGTTTAGCGTCGACCGGCCGACCCATTCAAGGTAGAGATATTTGCCTGAAGGTAACAAGGCAGATACCGGACGATACTGGAGCATGGGTTGATCTTGGCTATATTTCATGGAAAATGGGTGACTACGAACGAGTCGCTTTTTGTGGGAAGAAAATTAGCGAATTGAACCCAGATTCTCCCGAAGGACCGCTGTTTGAGGGCATCGTTGCGATGCGAAAAGGGGACTATCAAAAAGGCGAAGAATTGCTTGCGCAAGCGCAGTCCGATAACACTGCTGTTTTGATTCGTACCCTTCTTCAAACACACGCTACTAGTGCAAAATTAGTTGCAAAAAGTCCAGTTACACAGAATATGACGGCAAATACGGCCGAAGGTGAAAATGAGCAACACCTAGTTGAATTGGGCCAGGGAAGCCAGCCAATTGTTCGTGTGACTCAAGACTCCTCCCACGCACCGTAGACGTCTGTCGCTGCTTGGGAACAACCAAGTAAAGGCACACCGTGTACACAGATCCAATCTTCATCTCAGTAGTGACAGTAACAACGCTCACAGCGATTGTTGCAGTTATCGTTGCATTGAAATCGAAGGCAAGGGAAGCTGATGCAATTACTGAAATGCAAACAGCAAAGCTTGAATCAGAAGAAGCGCATGGTTCACTTGATTCAGCGAAAATTCACGGTTGTATTGACCGCACTCGGCGTCGACAAGTTGAATCTGTGTTTGATGTTCTTCGAGACGCAGTAATTGTTGTTGATGCACATGGCGAAGTATTGCACGCAAATAAGGGTGCTTCTGGTTTACTTTTGGTTGACCCAAGTGAAGCTGCGGGTAAACCACTAGCTGATGTGGTTATGGATCACCAACTTACAGCAACTATTGCGGATGCACGAAGTGGGCTTCCAAAAGAAGGTCGACAGTATGAACAAGAGATTGAAAATGACGAAGAAACAGTCGCGTACGAAGTGCATCTTCAATCCGTGGGGCACCCTGATGAGGCAATGCACGCAGTTGTAACTGTGTTGCGCGACTTGTCACGAGAACGAGAAATTGCTCGCTTAAAAAGCGATTTTGTTTCAAAAGCAAGCCACGAACTCAGAACTCCTTTGTCATCTATCGCCGCTTACATTGAAATGCTAGAAGATGGCGATGCAAAAGATGAAACGACTCGCCAGGATTTTTATGGTGTGATTTCAACAGAAACAAAACGGCTGCAGCGCATGATTGACAACTTGTTAAACATTAGTCAAATAGAAGCCGGCCTGATGCACATCGACCGAGTTTCGGTGAGCTTTGATGAACTTGTTGGCCGTGCTGTTACAAACATGAACCCGCAAGCAAAAGAAAAGAACCTTGAAATCCATACGCAACTTGCAGACGTTGATTTGTCTGTTGTAGGTGATGGTGACATGTTGTATCAAGTCATTGTGAACTTGCTCTCGAATGCAATTAAATATACCCCCCAAGGTGGCCGAATCACTGTGGCCGCAGACACCGATAATCTTACTCGCAGCCTCCATTTTTCTGTATCGGATACCGGCCTAGGTATTGCGCCTGACCAAACAGCGAAAGTGTTCAATAAATTTTTCAGGATAGAAAATTACAGACACGTTGCAAAAGGTACAGTCCTTGGTCTTAACTTATGCCAGCACATCATTGAAACTTTGCACAGTGGACAGATTGGATTAGAGTCAACATTAGGTATGGGTTCAAAATTTTGGTTTTCTATACCCGCAGAACGAGGTCAGCAAAAGGCAGCATGACAACTACACATTCCATATTAATAGTTGATGACGAAGCGCATATTTTGCAAGTGCTTTCACTGAAGTTGCGAAATTGTGGATACACAATTTATACAGCCGTAGATGGTGAAGATGCTCTTCATCAAGCGAAGCAGAGCCCGCCGGATCTGGTCATTACAGACGTCCAAATGCCGTATATGAATGGTCTCAAATTTGCGCACGAATTGTCCGCTAACAGCACAACATCCCACATTCCAGTGGTAGTGTTAACTGCTCGTGGGCACACACTTGAGATCAGCGACACAAGAATACCTAACGTTAAAAAGGTGCTAAGCAAACCGTTTAGCCCTCGTGGTATTGCTGAATTGTGTGTCCAATTGCTAGCTGAAGTGCAAGGAAGACCATCTGAAATACGAGATGCCGCGTGAATACAAAAAACTTTACATCAACTAATAGAACGAATCGTACTCCATTCGAAAAGTTGGCTCGTGAGACTGGAGTTGTTCTTTTGCATTGTGATGCAAAAGGCAAACTTGTCCACGGTGAACAAAGTGACTGGCTTATTGATTTGCTTAGTGCCTCACCACTTGTTCGACTTGCGTTGAGCGCAAGTTGCACGGCTTGGAATACACAAGAAGAGGCGCAACCTTCAGAGGCATTCCAAGGTCTATGGTTTGTGCCATTGCGGAATATACATAATCGCCGTGAAGAAGGCTATGCAGTAGGTGTATTAGTAACGGATGCACTTTGCACAAGTGAATACTTGCATGCATTGTGCCAAGCAAGTGGAGCGGACTCGACAGTTGTTCGCGATATGCTTCTTTCCCTTTCACCGATTGCTACGCATGATGTGCAACGCGTTGCCTCTATGTTTCAGTTTGCATGGAACGCTCAGGCTGAAAGTGAAACAAATCAAAACACAATGGATTCAGTTGGGCAAGAACTTACTGATTCATACGAAGAGATAAATTTGTTATACACAATCACCAGCAGCATGAATTCTGTGAATCATCCAAAACGATTTATTGAACTAGCTTGCGATGAATTATTACAAACACTTCCATACGAGTGGATTGGCGTGCAACTTCGAGTTGGCGATCGCTTGCCGCGCATTGGAAACGATCTACTCTTTGCCGGAAATGTTCAAAGCGATAGTTCTGAGATGGTTCGCTCTATTACAAATGAAATGACGAATAAGCCTATCATTTCAAACAGCAATGACTCAGTTGCGAATACTCTGGGTCAAGCAACAATCATCGAACCAATAATGAGTGACGGAAAGGTTATTGGCGTACTTGTTGCAGCGAATAAGCTTGGGGATGACACGGAAGCGTCCTCAGTAGACAGTAAACTTTTATCCGCAACTGCATCTCAAATCGCTATTTTCCTTGAAAATGCCCTTTTGTACGAAGATTTAAGCGCGACATTCCTCGGTACGCTTGAAGCGTTAACCGCGTCAATTGATGCGAAAGATAAATACACTTGTGGTCATTCTCAAAGAGTGGCACTCTTAACCGCACAACTCGCAGAAAAAGCTGGCCTCGACGCAGATCAGGTCGATAGGTTCCGCATTGCAGGACTCGTGCACGATATTGGCAAAATTGGCGTCTCCGAGCACGTGCTTACGAAGCAGGGTGGTTTGACGAATGCCGAGTTCGAAGAAATTCAAAAGCATCCAGAAATTGGAGCAAAGATTTTAAAAGACATACCGCAAATGGAAGACATACTTGGAGGTGTTCTGCATCACCATGAAAAATTTGCAGGTGGTGGTTATCCTCACGGTATTGCAGGTGATGCTATTCCGCTGGTCGCACGAATGATAACTCTTGCAGATACATTTGATGCAATGTCATCAAGCAGAACCTATCGCAATGCGATGAACCGCAATGCAGTGCTTGACGAAATGAAACGGGTTGTTGGTACGCAGTTCGATCCAGAACTCGCAGAGCATTTCTTTAATCTTGATTTTTCTAAGTGGGAGCAGTTGATGGTCGAACATCAAGCGTGGAGTCCTATAACGAGCGAAGGGAAAGCGGCATGATTTTAACATCAGAAGCACATAGAGCAGCAACTGTAATCTGCATTACAGGCGACTTAACGACGGACGACAGCGATAGTTTTCAACGCGAAGTCCGAGAAACAGTTGGAAATTTCAGCACGAACGTCATTATTGATTGCACAAGTTTAGGCCTAATTGACTCGGTTGGACTTGAGTCGCTTCTTTGGTTATCCGATGAATTGAGTAGAGCGGGAAACAAACTTCGTTTCGCGTCTGTTCCAGAACCGCTTGAACGCGTTTTTGAACTTACACGTTTAAACCGTGTTTTTAGTAGCCATGAATCAGTAGAACAAGCAGCACGGAGTTTTACCTAATCAGTTATGAAACCTCAGCAAGATACAATCCCATCAGCATTGACCGCCCAAGCACCGCTTGGTCAATTGTTATTGCGAAGAGGAGTCTTGTCGCAAGAACAGCTCGATAGTGCACTCAAGCAACAACAAGGTTGCGAGCAACGTAAATTAATCGGAGAAGTGCTTGTTGAAATGGGTTTGGCTGATGACCAAACAGTTCTAGAAACACTTGCAGAAGCTTACGGCATTCCTTTTGCTTCTGACACTGCTCGACTGGCCGACCCTAAAGTAATTGAGTTATTGCCTCGTGAATTCCTTGAAGAACACGGCGTACTACCGATGTTCCTTGTGCGCGGTGTACTCACGGTTGCTGTGAGTGAACCAGCAAATTTATATTTGCTCGAAGAAATTGAACGGCGTACTGGATATCGTGCCCAAATTGTCGCAGCAACAGCAGCAGACATTGAATCTGCGCATGAGTCTTACCTTCCAGCTGCTAACGTTTTTGTTATTGATGAAATTTATGAAGATATTGATGAACATGATTTTGCAGTCATTGAGCATGAAGCAACAGAACTTGCTGATCTTGAAGAAGATGCAGGTCACGGCCCGGTCGTCAAGCTAGTTAACTTTTTAATTTATTCCGCAGTGCAAGAAGGCGCTTCGGATATTCATATCGAACCAGACGACCACTCACTTCGAGTACGGTACCGTGTAGACGGAAAACTGTACCAAAAAATTAAACCGCCTTACAAGATGCAGCAAGCAATCGCGAGTCGCATAAAGATTATGGCAAACCTTGATATCTCAGAGCGCCGCCTCCCGCAGGATGGTGACTTCAACGTCATGATGGATGGCAGGCCTATCGACTTGCGTGTTTCAACTATGCCAAGCAAGTACGGCGAAATTGTTGTCATGCGTATCATTGATAGTAAGAACAACAGGTTGTCACTTGATAGTTTAGGGTTCAACGAACAAATGTTAATCGATTGGAAGAGTATTGTTGAACAACCAAATGGTGTTGTCCTTGTGACAGGCCCAACTGGATCTGGTAAATCAACCACGCTGTACTCGGTCTTGTCACAACTCGACACTGACGAAATCAATGTAGCAACGATTGAAGATCCAATCGAAGCACAAATTAGCGGCATTAATCAATCACAAATCAACGAACGCGCTGGCTTTACTTTCTCTACTGCTTTGCGTTCAATGCTTCGTCAAGACCCAGATGTTTTAATGGTCGGCGAAGTGCGAGACCCGGATACCGCTGCAATCGTTTCCCAGGCCGCGTTGACAGGACACCTTGTCTTCTCGACGCTGCACACAAACGATGCGATTTCTGCTGTTACCCGACTAGTTAATCTAGGGATTGAACCCTACCTCGTTGCAGCAACTGTTCGGGGCGTGCTTGCGCAACGACTTGTTCGAAAAATTTGCCCACACTGCAAAACTGCTTGGGAAGGCGATGACGCTGTCCGCAATGCGTGCGGTGGTGGAGAGTATTACATGGGCGCAGGTTGTAACCGTTGCCGTTGTACTGGCTTTGCTGGGCGAATTGGCATTTTTGAATTACTCATTCCAACGAACGATTTACTTGAAGCCATTGGCCGGGGAGCTTCTTTGCAAGAACTTCGCATGCTCACGGATCACGCAACACTACGTGTTGACGGATTAGAAAAAGTAGCCAAGGGACTTACGACTCCAGAAGAAGTGCTTTGTGCAACAAGGAGTCTGAGCGTATGACAACCATGAGTACAATGTTGGCGAAAGAAACTTTCGCTTGGAAAGCTCGTGATTTACACGGCCGTGAGTTGACCGGATCGCAAGTCGCAATCAATGAAGACGAAGTTGCAAGTGCGCTTCGTACACAGGGCTTGTTTGTTACGGCAATTGATCCGGAACCATTGATGCAGGGCGAAGAGGATGTTGTCAAAGATGACATCATGACCGCTATTGCACAGCGACGCGTGAAGCAAGATGATGTTATTGCATTCTGCCAACAACTTGCCGTCATGCTTGAAACAGGTGTTCCACTTTCGGAATCACTTGAATCGCTGTCTAAACAAACAAAGCATAAAGAGTTTCGAGATGTACTCAACAGTGTGCATTCGGATGTATGCGGCGGTGATGCGCTATCAACAGCGCTAGCCCGAAGAAAGCGCGTTTTTCCACGCATTGTCGTGAGTTTGGTTCGAGCTTCAGAACTATCCGGCACACTACCAATGATGCTCGAGCGAGTGGCGAGTTACTTGTCGCGTGAACGTAAAACGATTCGTGAAGTTAAGGGCGCAATGACGTATCCGATGATTATGGGTTTCACTGCAATCGTTGTGACATCTCTCATCGTAACATTCGTATTGCCACGATTTGCAAAAATATACGAAATGCGTTCAGCTACGTTGCCAATGCCAACAAAAATTCTCATGGGTATCAGTGATGGCTTACTGGGAACGTGGATGTATTGGATACCAGCGCTTATCGCAATGAGCATTTCAGCAGTTCTATGGCATAAAACATCAAGTGGCCGCAATGTTTTTGATTGGCTTAAATTAAAAACCCCAGTTGTTGGTCCTATGTTCAGTCAACTGTACACAACACGTGCTTCTCGAACACTTTCGACGTTGCTTGCAGCGGGTGTTGGCGTGCTCGATGCAATTGGAATTTGCCGCGATGTAACGGACAACGTACAGTTCGACCGCCTTTGGACAGATATGGAAAACAACGTTCGCAACGGACACGCCCTAAGCGATGCAGTTTTCGAATCGCCGTATGTGCCGTCGTATGTCGCGTCGATGATGGCTTCTGGCGAACGATCGGGCAAGCTTTCGGCTGTGATGGATCGCGTTGCAAGCTTTACAGATGAAGAACTTGAGTCGCGCGTTAAAAGCGTGAGTGCAATGATCGAACCGCTGATGATTCTCGTCATGGGTGGTGTCGTTGGCGGTGTTGCAATTGCAATGCTCTTGCCAATCTTCAGCATGTCAAAAGTCATCTCTGGCGTGTAAAGACTCTGTTAATAGTTCGCTCGAAGGCTCGCTTGGTGTGACAGACACTGTAAGCCATGTTTCGAGGGCTTCGCGTATTTCATCAGCACTTTTCGCAAGACGAACACGTTCTTTGAGCGGTTTGATATGACCCAGTGTTCGACCGTACAACGCAATTCGATTTGTGATGCAGTGCAATGCCGAACGTTCACCTCGGTGTTCTAAAATCAATTCGAGGTGTCGTAAAATGATTCTAATTTTGTCGTTTCGATCACGATAAATTGGCGTTTCGCCTGAAAGTGATTTAGCAATGTCATCAAAAATCCACGGCTCTTTCATCGAATGCCTACCAACCATTATGCCGGCACATTTAGTGTAGTCAAACATTAGCTGTGCACTTTCTGCTGAATTGATGTCGCCGTTTCCAATAACTGGAATCGAAACCGCTTCAACAACTTTCGCAATCCCATCAAGGCATGCTCTGCCGGAAAATTTTTGACTTGTCGTTCTCCCATGCACTGTAATTGCTCGGATCCCAGAATCTTCAAGGCGTCTTGCTAGGTCTGGCGCTGTTAGTTCATTTTCTCCCCAGCCCAGACGAACTTTTGCCGTCACTGGAACGCCATCACACGCATCGATTATTTGCTTGGCAAGGTTCGCAGTCCTCCCGGGAGTCTTGAGTAAAAGCGAACCGCCGTTTTTCTTGCATACCTTATCAATAGGACAACCCATGTTGATGTCTATAACCGTTGCGCCTTGTTCAACGGCCCATGCGCCAGCTGCAGGAAGCGGGTCTTCAACATTGCCATAGACCTGCACAGAAAGTGGTCTGTCGTCTGGATGAAGTTTTGCTTTTTCACAAACAGCTGGAATTCGCCTTGCGATTGCTCTGGAATTGAGCAGTTCCGACCCAGCAAGTCCAACACTGCCAAGTTCACGGCAAAGAAGGCGAAACGGTAAATCAGAAATTCCCGCCATTGGGGCAAGGAGGAGAGGAGTAGCAAGTTTGACAGCACCAATTTGCATCTGTGCCATTCTGGCATATTCAGTAAGAGAAAACCACGATTAAACCATGTAAAAGTGCATTAATTTTCTTCTTTCGGGGTCGCACAGTTGGCATCGGGGTTGCGTATATATATGTGCAAACGCGGTAAACCCATCGTGGACCGCCTAAGCAGAAGGAGACTTATTATGTCAAAAATTATAGGTATTGACCTAGGAACAACGAACTCAGTAGTTGCCGTCATGGAAGGCGACCAACCTAAGGTTCTCATCAACAGTTCGGGAAACCGAACTACACCATCAGTCGTTGGTTTTACCGATAAGGACGAACGCCTCGTTGGGCAACCAGCACGTCACCAACAAGTGACAAACCCAACCAACACTGTTTTCTCAGTGAAACGTTTTATGGGTCGTCGGCACAACGAAGTGAAATCTGAAGAGACAATGGTGCCATACGGTGTCCTTGGTGGCGCAGATGATCTTGTAAAGATTGGCGTGCGTGACAAAGAATATACACCATCTGAAATTGCTGCAATGATTCTTGGTGAACTCAAGAAAGTTGCTGAAGACTATTTAGGTGAAACAGTAGATCGCGCAGTTATTACAGTGCCTGCATACTTCAACGATGCGCAGCGTCAAGCAACAAAAGATGCTGGCGAAATTGCTGGTTTGAAAGTTGAACGAATCATCAACGAGCCAACAGCAGCAGCACTTGCGTACGGTCTTGAAAAGAAGACTAACTCAAAGATTGCAGTGTTCGATCTCGGCGGTGGTACATTTGACGTTTCGATTCTTGATATCGGCGACGGTGTCTTTGAAGTGCTCGCAACAAACGGCGACACGCATCTTGGTGGCGATGACTTCGATCAGCGCTTGATTGACCACATTGCAGATGAATTCAAGAAGCAAGAATCCATGGATCTTCGAACAGACCCAATGGCTTTGCAACGCTTGAAAGAAGCTGCTGAAAAAGCGAAGTGTGAACTTTCACAACAAAAAGAAACCTCTGTAAACCTACCGTTTATTACTGCAGACCAGAATGGCCCGAAGCATTTGCAAGTAACAATTACTCGTGCAACATTCGAAACAATTTGTAGTGACTTGTTTGACCGACTTCGTAAACCCTGCTTATCAGCATTGAAAGATGCGGGTCTTAAAGCATCCGAAGTTTCAGACATTGTTATGGTCGGCGGTTCAACACGAATTCCAAAGGTGCAAGAAATTACAAAAGAGGTTTTTGAAACTGCGGAACTTGATAAGTCCATCAACCCTGACGAAGTAGTTGCAGTTGGTGCAGCGATTCAAGGTGGTGTCCTGACTGGAGACGTAAAAGACGTTTTACTTTTGGATGTTACGCCACTCTCACTTGGTGTTGAAACACTCGGTAGCGTCATGACTTGTTTGATTGAACGCAATACAACAATTCCAACTTCCAAGAAGGAGACGTTCTCAACCGCTGCAGACAGTCAGTCTTCAGTTACTATCCATGTCCTTCAAGGTGAACGAGAATTTGCTGCTGATAACCGTTCGCTTGGTCGATTTGACCTCACGGACATTCCACCAGCACCTCGTGGCACACCACAAATTGAAGTGGAGTTTGCAATTGACGCAAACGGCATCTTGAATGTTTCAGCAACGGACAAAGCAACAGGCAAAACCCAACAGATCGAAATCAAGGGTTCCTCTGGTTTGAACGACGATGAAATCGAAAAGATGAAGCAAGATGCAGAAGCACATGCTGAAGAGGACAAAGCACGACGTGAACTTGTTGAAACAAAGAACAAAGCCGAAATGATGATGCATGAGACCAAGAAGTCCATGGATGAGCACGGCGATAAGATTTCACAAGAAGCACGCGGTGCAATTGAGTCATCTTTGTCTAACCTTGAAGAAAAACTTAAGGGCGATGATAAAGAAGCAATCGAAGCAGCACTTACTGCACTCGCTGGTTCTGCTGAAGAACTCGGCAAGGCCGTGTACGAGGCTACAGCAGCAAACGCGACCGGTGGTGACGCCGGAACAGAAGGCGAATGTTGTGGCGGCGAAGATTGTGCTGACGGAAGTTCCAACAGCGGTGATGATGTCATCGATGCTGAATACGAAGTGAATGAAGAGTAACCCTTTGCATTTGTAACCTTACCTCCCTCCCTCGGAACTTTAAGTTCCAAGTGCAGAGCCCTTCATAAGAAGGGCTCTGTTTTTATAAGTCCTCGGTTGATAAACCGACTTGAAATAGGTCGCGAACTCTAGTTTGATTAATTGTCTTTTGGTTTTTTGCCTTCAACAGTCAATCGAGCAGGGTGGCCGAACCAAGCATTGATTTCAGCTTCATCGTAATGTTCCTTGAGAACTTCAACCACTTCTTCCATAGAGCCATCAGCATTTACCCAGCCATTAAATACATCTGGAAAGTCTACGCTGCAGTTTTTACATTTTTTCTCGTTATCAAAACGAATGGGGCACCAGAACGATTCGACGTTTCGAAGCATCTCAGACCCAAGCGACCAAACGCCAGTCATCCAATCGCAGTACAAACACCAGATAAGATCGTGCCCAACTAAGTTTTTAAACTTAAATCGATTCACACGAACCCAATCACTTTGTTTGTACTTTGGAAATCGAATGAGCCACACAAGCCAAGGGTAGACGAGCAATTCGGCAACACGCACGAGTAAAAAAACAGGTACAGCAAACGCGGTGATCCAGACTGCGATAAAGTTTCGCCAAGTGCCAACGAGCGAGTTTAAGAACTTGATGATACGTGGGCCTTTTCTTGCCGTTGGGTGTGCAAGTCCGTGCAACGTCGTCCAAATCATGACGGCGAGAACTTGGGCGATGACTGAGGTGGCGAGCCCAGTCCAGCCGCCAAAGACTGGTCCAAGCACAAGTGGCAACCCTGTAAAGAATCCAACGAGGAGATCAAGTCCGGGAGCAACGCAGAGCCATTTCGAGAGTGCTTTACCCGGCGCACCTAGCCGTGGGATGAGGTGCAGCAGGCCCGCGACAAACAATAATGCTCCAAGTGTGATTCCGCCAATCCAAATTCCAGTACATGTATAGTCTTGCATGTGGCAAATGGTAACAGAGGTAGAATGCATCGCATGATTATTCTCACAGCACTTCAAGAAGAAATACCAACGCTTTATAAAGAGAGCAATGTTTTTGTGACCGGTCTTGGCAAAGTCAATGCTGCGATGCAAGCGATGAAATTGATTTTGGGACTCAGGCCTGAACTTGTTGTAAATTTTGGTACTGCTGGTTCGGTTTCAGTTGAATATTCGCAAGAACTTGTTGAATGCACGGGCTTCATGCAGAGGGATATGGATTGTTCGCCGCTTGGATTCGATAAGTATGTAACTCCATACGAAAAGGGGCATCATTTGATTGGAACACCAGAAGTGGTCTGTGGTTCCGGTGATAGTTTTATGACAGAATCGGCCGAACTTCCAAGTGCAGGGGTACATTTAGTTGACATGGAAGCGTTTGCTATTGCAAAGGTTTGCCGAGATTTGGAAGTGCCATTTCGATGTTTCAAATACATCAGCGACAATGCAGATGAAAATGCAGGTGATGACTGGTCCGTATTTGAACATGCAAAAGCAGAACAGTTGTTTATTGAGCAACTAGCAACATTTTCCTATGATATTTAACTGCCCCGCGAGTAATTAATTATTCTACAATGCTGGCATGGCAATTACAGAAACAACTCAGCAGACAACACCGATTTCAACAGAAACAATACAAGCATTTCGAGATGCGTTTGAGCAGGATTTATCCGCAAAGGCATCGCAGAACGCAGTGACGCAAACAACCATCGACGATGTCGCGATGGTTCGAGATGTTGTCCAGGGAACTGATTTTACATTTTCAACGCGTCTAGACGAATGGAAAGTCGCAAACCAAAAACAGTCAGGGCGATGTTGGCTCTTTGCCGCACTCAATATGCTTCGCGTTCCAGCAATGAATAAGATGAACGTAAAAGAGTTTGAGTTTAGCCAAAACTGGGCAATGTTCTGGGACAAGTTTGAACGAGCAAATTGGTTTTTGCAAAACATCATCGACACGGCAGATTGCGAAGTCGATGACCGGACGGTTGCGTTTCTCTTAGGCGACCCTATTGGCGACGGTGGTCAATGGAATATGTTTGTGAATGTCGTAAAGAAACATGGGCTCGTTCCAAAAACAGTGATGCCAGAAACACAAAGCTCGTCCTCGACTGCAAAAATGAATATGATTTTGAAGTGGAAACTTCGCGACGGTGCAGAACAAATTCGCTGTACCGGAGCCGACATGGAATCGGTTCGCAAAGAAATCCTTTCTGGTGTTTGGCGCATACTGTGCATCCACCTCGGGACACCGCCTAAGTCATTTATGTGGCAATGGCAAGACAAAGATAAAAAGTTTCATCGTAAAGGCGAGATGACGCCATTAGAGTTTGCTACAGAGTACATCGAAACACCGCTGGATGAATATGTTTGCGTTGTAAACGACCCGCGGGATAGTTCTCCGCTCATGACAACGTACACAGTGGAATGTTTAGGCAACGTCGTTGATGGCGAGATAGTGAAATACTTGAACCTCGATACGACTGAGATGAAATCACTCACACAAAAAATGCTCGAAGATGGCAAACCTGTTTGGATGGGTTGCGATGTCGGCAAAATGTTTCGCCGAGATGTCGGCATTTGGGACGCAGAGCTCTTCGATTTTGAAGGCGTTTACGGAACTGACCTTGGATTAGACAAGGCACAGCGTTTGAATTATCACCAAACACTCATGACGCACGCAATGTTGTTTACAGGAGTCGATGTCCATGACGGCGTCCCCGTAAAGTGGCGAGTCGAAAATTCATGGGGCGACGAAAATGTCGGCGTTAAAGGATTCCACGCAATGAATGATTCCTGGTTTGACGAATACATGTTTGAAGTTGCAATCGAAAAGAAATACTTGTCACCTGAGTTACTTGCTGCATGGGATGAAGAGCCTACTGTACTCTCGCCTTGGGATCCAATGGGCTCCTTAGCGAAGTAACAAACAGTGTGACAGTCACGTTAGCAAGTTAATTATGCCGGCACCGCCGAGCACCAGACTCACGATACCATTAAGTGTGAAAAACGTCAGCGCGATTTTTGTTGTTCCCCATTTTTTCACTGTGAGATGTTCGTACATGAGCAATCCCGCAACCAGAAAAATTGAGGTAAGAAATAACCAGCCAAACTGTTGCTCGGTCGTGGCGACTCCAAACAATAATGCAACACAAATGCAGTGTAAAAACTGACTGATACCCATTGCTGGTTTTACTCCGAGCGATGCTGGCATACTTTTAAGATTATCTCGCTTGTCGCATTCAACATCTTGCAAGGCGTAAATAATGTCAAACCCAGCAACCCAGCAGAGTACCGCACCCGAAAGAAGCCAGATAGGTATATGCAACAGTGTGTCAGGCTGAATTGCAATCGCAGCGGCAAGTGGGCTTAATGCAAGCGATGCGCCAAGGTATACATGGCAAAGCCATGTAAGTCGTTTAAGGTGTGGATACGTTACAAGACACAAGAGCACCGGAACCGATAAGTTGAGTGGCCATTGATTATCCCAGAGGATAAAGAGACCTGCAAAGATAATAAACATAATGGCATTGCCAACTGCATAGAAAGAAGCAATTTTGATCGAGACTTCACCAGAAGCAATAACACGGCTATATGTCCTAGGGTTTTTTGCATCAATATCGCTATCGAAAATTCGGTTTGTAAGCATTGCAACATTTCGCGCAAAGAACATACATGCCACAACCAACAAGAGTTGCCAGCCGAATTTGTTCCATTGAATTCCACCATCGTTCGTTGCAGCCATAAAAGCCCCAAGTAATGCAAACGGCATTGCGAAAACAGTGTGGCTAATTTTGATATCAGTAAGTAGTTTCAATAGGGCAGGCTTCATTGTCTGAGCATGATAGAATCTACACATCATGGCACAACAAAATACGGCAAAAAAACCTAAAACAGCAATCGTTCCAACTCGAGCGGATGACTACCCACAGTGGTACCAAGAAGTTATCAAGGCGGCTGATTTAGCCGAGACTTCGCCCGTACGGGGATGCATGGTGATTAAACCATGGGGATATGGTCTTTGGGAAAACATCCAACAAAACCTCGACGGCCGCTTTAAGGCAACGGGTCACAAGAATGCTTATTTTCCACTTTTCATACCACTAAGTTTTCTGCAACGAGAAGCGGATCATGTCGAGGGCTTCGCTAAAGAATGTGCTGTTGTCACCCATCATCGCCTTGAGCCTGATGCTGATGGAAAACTTAAGCCAGCAGGTGAACTTGAAGAACCGCTTATCGTCCGCCCAACATCGGAAACCATCATCGGCGAAATGTTCAGCAGATGGGTTGAGTCGTACCGTGACTTGCCCCTTCTTATCAATCAATGGGCAAACGTTGTGCGATGGGAAATGCGAACGCGTTTGTTTTTGCGAACGGCGGAGTTCCTTTGGCAAGAAGGGCATACTGCGCATGTAACAGAACAAGAAGCAATTGATGAAACATTGTTGATGCTCGACATCTATAAAGATTTTGCAGAGAACACAATGGCGATGCCTGTTATCACAGGCGCAAAAAGTGAGGGTGAACGGTTTCCCGGCGCAGTTGAAACATATTCAATAGAAGCGATGATGCAGGATGGCAAAGCGTTGCAGTCTGGTACGTCACACTTTCTCGGGCAAAATTTTTCAAAAGCACAAGACATTTCTTTCCAGAACGATAACAAAGAAGTTGAATTTGCTTGGACAACAAGCTGGGGTGTGTCGACTCGGTTGATAGGCGGTTTGATTATGACGCATGCGGATGATGACGGCATGGTGATTCCGCCGCGTCTTGCGCCGGCGCACATTGTCATTATTCCAATCACATTTAAAGCTGATGACCCAGAAGCGATCTTAAATTACTGCCACAAACTTGCAGACGATTTAGGTGTATTGAATTTTCATGGTAGAAACGTAACAGTTGAAATTGACAACCGCGATATTCGGGGCGGGGAAAAAACATGGGGTTGGATTAAAAAGGGGGTTCCAATTCGTTTAGAGGTTGGGCCGCGTGACATGGAAAGCGATTCTGTTTTTATGGCACGTCGTGATAAGAGTCCTAAGGAAAAATGTGGAGTTCCACGCGAAGAGTTCATAACGACAGTTACTGACATACTTGATGAAATGCAACAAGGCTTGTTCGACCGTGCACTTACTCGCCGCGATGAATCAACTAAAACAATAGAATCTAAAGATGCGTTTTATGACCATTTCGCAGGTGACGGCACGGGGTTTGTGTACGCGCATTTTTGTGGCGACCCAGCTATAGAAGACACAATCCAAAGCGATTTGAAAGTGACTCTTCGTTGTATCCCAATTGAAGGGCATGACGAAGAAGGCACCTGCATCTTTACAGGCAAGCCGTCAAAACAACGCGTTTTATGGGCTAAATCGTACTAAAAACGTTTCTTTTCGAAAAAACTATTATCGGCTCAAGTGGAGGGCGGTTGGCTGTCGATGCCTACTAGCCGCCAATGGTGGGCGGCGGTCCCTGAAAATTTCGGTTGTTGCTGGAAGAGCAACAACCGTTTTTCTTGGGCGTAGTTGACTAGGTGACGATTTGAGGTAATCTGTACGTATGCAAGTTGAAGGTCCAATTCCATTTTCCGTCGCGCAAGCGTACGGAGCACCAAAAGTAACACACGTTGCGAACTCGACGGTTGCGCAACCAGTGCAACAACTTGTTGCTGGGCAAGTTTCTGGCAAAGTGGATTTTGATGGCGTTAATGTTTCAAATGCGCAACCTTTGCAACTCTACACGCGCACAGCTGACTGCATTGAAGCGGCAACGCGAATTGCTACCGGTCAACATCTAGACATCCAAGCATAATCTGTCCCGAGTAGTTGTCAGCAATCAGGCCGTTTTATCTACTGTGGGTAGATTATTCGCAAGAAGTTTTTTGGTGGGCAAGTCGAAGCGCAGGATAGCAGTGCCTTTTGGCATGTGCATTGTTGCGTTTGTAAGTCCCGCAGGCAATAAAACGGTAGTGCCAATGGGAGCTGCAACCGAAACGGAGTGTTCAATGTTCGCATTACCTTCGACAATCATAAGCACGACGGGGGCGTCATCTACAACGAGTTCAAGCGAGGTGTCTGCAGTTGATTCAATTCGTTCGATCGAAAAGAATGGGGTGTCAACAAAATGGGTCGTTAAAAAATTGCCACTTTGTAAGGGTTCAGGCTGCATGAAGAGTAACTCCGGGGCTTCGAAGTCGATGCACTCCATAGCTTGATCGACATGCATTTTGCGACTCGTTCTTCCCCAGTCCCAAACTCGAAATGTTGTGTCGCTTGGTGTTTGTACTTCAGCAACAAGCACGCCAGCGCCAAGGGCATGACATGTTCCGCTTGGTAGATAATAGCATTCGCCTTTTTTGACATTGATTGCGTGAAGTAACTCAGGGACAGTGTCGTTCTCAATCGCCGCACGAAGGGCTTGCTCGGTTGTGCCTTTTTTCAGACCAACATAAATTTGACCTTGAGGAGTTGTGTCAAGGATTATCCAAGCTTCGCTTTTGAGATGTGCTTCTGGATGAGCTTTTGCGTAGGCATCGCTTGGGTGTACTTGAACCGAAAGATTGTCGCAGGCATCCAGGTATTTCATAAGAAGTGGAAAGTTTGAATCAAGTGTTTGCCCTGTACAAGGGCCGTTTGCGATAACTGATTTGCCTTCAGGTATAGACTCGGGTAAATCAGCAAGTTCCCACGATTCGCCAATTGCAACGGCATCAGGAAGTTTTTTACCGAATCGTTCGAGTGTGCGTCCGCCCCAAACTTTCTCTTTTATTATTGGTTCAAACGTAAGTGGATATGGTTCCATCACATCATCATGCCAGTGATTTTAGCTTCAAAGACAAAATTGCCATCAACGAAGCCCTGTGCATCGCAAATGAATCGTCGGCGTTGGAACTTTCGAATGATGGATGAGAGCACGAGGGTATCGCCTGGTAGAACCTGTCCTCGAAATGAACAATCGTCGCATCTTGTGAAACCCATGAAATGATTGCCTTCAGAGTTTAAGTGATACAGAATGCTGCTAATTTGGGCAGCGGCTTCGATCATAAGAACGCCGGGATAGATTGGCCTTCCAGGAATGTGCCCGTCGACCCAGAACTCATCATCCTTTACATAGCGCATGCCGACGGCTGATTGATTGTCATCACTTAACCAAGCCACATGATTGAGTTGCCGCATGTCACCTGCTTGGGGATTAATCTTGCCAACTTCTTCCTCGGAAAGGGCGATGCAGGTAAGGTCGATCGTCGAAATGTCAATTATTGGTTCAAATGCCATACGTGGGCAGGGTAGCAAAGAAATGGGCCCAAGCAAATGCTTGAGCCCATTCAATTTGTATTTGCTATTGAATTAAGCGTCGGTGCGAAGATTTAATACATCCTTGCGCACATCTTGAGCAGCGGATTTAATATCTTGCATAGCTTTACGTACGCGAGTGCCGGCAGCTTTATTGCCACCTTCGCATTTTGCCATATCGTCGGTTACGTCTTGTACAAGTTGAGCTAATCGGTCGTATGATTCCATTTCAAGTGCCTCCAAAGCGTTGTACTAGGCTTGCGCCCAGTGGGTTGATTCAAGTGGGCAAACAAAAGCCCTTTAATGCAGTCCAATGCATTGTTTATCGGCAGAATGTGCTTTGCAACCCCCTAATTGCATAAAAATGTCAAAAAGTAGGGTTTTGTATGGTAAAAATGAAGGATTTATACCCGAAGTTGGGCAGTTTCAACGTTTTGCTCACTGTAGTTTTGGCGAATCGGCGCCACGACTTCTTCGCAAAAAGCATCCACTTGTTCAGCAGAACGCCCCACAAAACTGCTTGGATCAGTTGCCATGGAAAGGTCAACGTCACTGAACATTGGTTCAGTAGAGAGGCGTTCGAGCAAGTTATTTTCGATGCCTTCTTCTTTCATTCGCCTTGCAACATCGATGGCATGTGTTCGGACCACTTCGTGCGCATCTTGACGATCGGCACCTTTTTTGACGGCTTCCATCATGAGGCGTTCGGTTGCAAGGAAAGGCATCTCACTTTGCAGGTTGGCAGAAACGCGCGCCTTATGCACGACTAGCCCATTGGTAATATTGCCTAAAACGTCCAATAGGCCGTCGAGGGCTAAATAAGATTCTGGAAGGGTCATTCGCCGGTTGGCGGAATCGTCCAGCGTTCGTTCCATCCACTGAACAGCGGCTGTTTGCAGTGCGTTGGGTGGCATGTTCATAACAAATCGAGCGAGCGCACAAACACGTTCGCATCGCATTGGGTTTCGTTTGTATGCCATCGCTGATGAACCGATCTGTTTCTTTTCAAACGGTTCTTCAAGTTCACCTCGGTTTGCAAGGAGTCGAAGATCAGTTGCAAACTTATGCGCTGCCGCTGCAACTGAAGCAATAGATGACAGTAATTGTGCATCAACGATGCGGGGGTACGTTTGGCCAGTTACAGACAATTGCTTATCCACTGGCCACTCCATTTTTTTAGTAACCATCGCGTCAAGTGTTAGCACTTTTTCATGGTCGCCATCGAATAAATCAAGAAATGATGCTTGAGTACCTGTTGCACCGCGTACACCGCGAAATCGCAGAGTATCAAGGCGGAATTCAAGTTCTTCTAATGTGAGCACAAGGTCTTGCGCCCAAAGAGTTGCACGCTTGCCGACAGTTGTCGGCTGTGCTGGTTGATAATGCGTAAAGCCAAGGGTGGGTATATCGCGATACTCTTTTGCGAAGTTGCCCAAGTTGCAGATGACATGTGCCAATTTATTTGCTATCAGTTTTGTTGCGTCTCGTAACTGCAACATTTCGGTGTTGCAGTTCACGAACTGGCTTGTTGCGCCTAGGTGGATAATAGATCGTGCAGTTGGTGCAGCATCACCAAGCGTGTGGACATGTGCCATAACATCGTGGCGTAGTTCTTTTTCATATTCTGCCGCGGCATCGAAATCAATATCGTCGAGATGCGCTCGAAGTTCATTGATTTGAGCATCCGAGATATCAAGCCCAAGCGCTTGCTCAGACTCTGCAAGTGCCAGCCATAAACGGCGCCAAGTGCCGATTTTTCGTCTTGATGACCATATTTCTTGCATTTGCGGCGATGCATATCGCCCTGATAGTGGTGATTGGTATCCAGCGTGCTCGTCCATGCCCACATTGTACCTTGTGCCTCCTACTTGGTGTCTGACACCTCCGAGCCCCGATAGAATGAATGGGATGGCGTGGTTGACAGTACTTGGGATTCCAGCTGGGCTGTATGTTGCAAGCATAGTGGCTCTCATGAACGCATTGCTTGGTGAGAAGCAGAATCCTGTCCTTTTGCTCGCGGTAGTGGCACTTACCCTTGGTATCTATATATATCACCGAACAACGATTGTTTGCGTCGAGCCCATGCAGGAACGGCACCGAATCGCTATTGCACTTACAAAAAAACTACGCATACTTTCAACGATTCTTCTGCTGGTTTCCGCGCTTGTGTTTGCAACAGAAAAAACCGTTTTGTCGGGGATGGTTCTTTTAGCCATTCTTGGTGTTGTTGTGTACGGTAGAAAAACGTGTATTCAACCTCTGCGAAACAATGCATACATAAAACCGATTGCTGTGGGTTCATCCATTGCAGTTTTTGCTTGGGTGCTCAATGATTTTTCAAATACACCTTGGGTATTTCTTGCTTTTGTTTTACTGTGCAGTGCGGATGCCTTATTATGCGATTTGGTTGACCGTGCATACGACGCAGCATCCGGCTGCACAACGCTTGCGTTTCGATTAGGCGTCCATAAGACTTGGTGCTTTGCTGGCGTGCTTTACTTTTGTGCATTTCTCTGTTTAGGTTTTCCTTTTGGTTTGTTATTTATGCTGCTCTTGCCAATTCCGCTGCTTTGGCCTCCATTCACACGGATGTTGATCGATGTTCGACCCCTGCTCGTTCTCCTGCTAGCATATTCATTATGAATGGCGTTGACTGGACAATTGCATTAGTTCTTTCGTATCTTGCGGGTAGTATTCCTTTTGGTGTACTTATTGCAAGAACCAAGGGAGTGAATATTCGTGAACTTGGTTCGAAAAATATCGGCGCAACAAATGTTGGACGTGTTCTAGGGAAAAAATATGGATTGATTTGTTTTTTTCTCGACGTGCTTAAAGGCGCAGTACCTGTTTTAGTCGTTGGAATGGTTTCAAGTGTGTTCGGTCAATCGATTGAAGACACAGGCACAACTGAAATGTTGTTATGGATTAGCGTTGCGCTCGCTTCGCTGCTTGGACATATGTATTCTGTTTTCTTAAAATTTGGAGGGGGCAAGGGCGTAGCGACAACATTCGGTGGCATGGTTGCAATGTGGCCGTTACTAACAGTTCCGGTATTACTTGCATTTTTTGCTTGGGTCATCACTGTGAAGGGGTCTAGAATGATTTCACTTGCGAGCTTGGTGGCTTCGTTCGTTTTGTTTGCAGATGCAGTGGCGATTGTCCTAATGCAGTCCACGCTGCAACACGCCTGGCCTTTGCTTACGGTGACAGGGCTAATCACATGTATGGTTTTTTGGAAACACCGATCAAACATTGGAAGAATAGCTCGCGGCGAAGAACCATTGATTGGAACAGCAAAGCCATGACCGTGTATTGCAACAAAGATGTTTCGCAAGACACGTTGCAAATCGCTGATTGGGTTGTAAGCGAAAGCCTAGAGGCAATCGTGATTGGTATTGAGTTTGGTTGCAATACTATTTTTCTCGGCAAGGAAACATCAGTAATTCAACCAACATTGTTTGCGCCTTCAAAAGAAGAAGCCCTGCGTTTTATTCAAGCGAACGAACGGGTGCATTAATCGCCGAAGCACGTTCGCATAGCGCGGGCTGCACGAACAAAACGATGGTTGGGTGGAACAAGTCGCTGTTTATTTGCGGCTTCAAGAATATCTTGTGACTCCATGTGTCCGTCTCGCAAACCAATCATAATGTTAAATTCGCCTTCGATTGCACGTTCAAACGCCGCAGTAGCAAATGTTGTTGCAATGACTCGGTCGGTCGCTGCGGGTTCGCCGCCACGCTGAATGTGCCCGAGTGTTGTGGTCCTGGTTTCTATCCCAGTGCGTCGTTCAATTTCATGCGCAACTTGCCTGCCGATGCCGCCGAGTCGAATGGGGTCTGGGCTTCCCTTAACACGCTGCGAAACAACTGGTTCGCCGTGTAAAGCGTGTGCACCTTCTGCACAGGCAATAATAGAAAAGCCACTTTGTTTACTTCTTCTTTCTTCAACAAAGGCGCAGATTTTATCCATGGTAAATGGAATTTCTGGAATTAGAATTACATCAGAACCTGAGGCAAGCCCGCTTGCAAGCGTGAGCCAGCCGGCGTTTCGTCCCATGAGTTCGCAGACCATGACTCGGTGATGACTGTTTGCAGTCGAATGTAAACGGTCGAGTGCCATGGTTCCAATGCGAGTTGCAGTCGTAAAGCCAATCGTAAGATCGGTGCCATGGATGTCGTTGTCGATAGTTTTAGGAACGCCGATGCAACGCAGCCCTGCTTCGACAAGTGGTTTGGTGCATGTAAATGTTCCATCACCGCCAATGACAAAAAGGACATCGATGCCGTGTTCTTCTACCGTTTGCATGCAACGGTCGACTGCATTCGTGTAGGTTGGTTTACCATTGGCGTCTTTGCCTTCGTAGTAATTTTCTGGTGAGCACTTGTTATTCGTGCCGAGTATTGTCCCGCCACGTGTGAGGATTCCAGAGAGAATGTTGAGGTCAAGTTGTATAACACGATTTTCAATGAGCCCCTTATAGCCATCGAGAATTCCGAGAACCTCGATGTCGCTGTGGAAGAGTGCCGCTTTTCCAATGCCCCTGATTGCAGCGTTCAATCCAGGACAATCACCGCCTCCTGTCAGTATTCCGATTCGTTTTATTTTTGTCATAAAGAGAGGGTTCACATACTTTGCTTTACAGGGCGAACAATCATTTCGCCAATCTCAACGTGGGGTGGTGTTTGTAAAACATAGACGATGCAATCTGCAATATTTTCTGGTGTCATTGCGCCTTCGACTCCATTCATTATAGTTTGCAATGCTTCTTTTGCAGGTTGGTAGGTGACAGATTCTGCAAGGTTGGTTAAAACAACGCCTGGCTCAATGGTGGTGACTTTGATTGCATTGCCGTCTTTTTTGCTTCGGTAACTTAAATCGGTTTGGAGCCCCTCACTAATTGCGCGAACGGCATGCTTTGTTGCGCAGTAGACGCCAACACCAGGGAATACTCTTCTTCCCGATTCTGAACTCATATTGATGACATGGCCATTTCCGCGTTCAAGCATATGGGGCAGAACCGAAGCGATTCCGTATAACACTCCTTTGATGTTTGTATCAATGGTGTTATCCCAATCTTCTACTCTGCATTTCGTCATTGAGGCCATCGGGAGAATGCCGGCATTGTTGATGATTGCATCAATTCGTCCAAACTTTTCGAGTGCGGTTTGAGCAACTCGCTCTACGTCAGTTTGATTTCGCACATCGCACTCGACAGGGACAACGTTTTTTCCAAGTTCTGAAGCAAGTGTTTTGATTTTCTCAAATCTTCGAGCTGAAATGACAAGCCCTTTTGCATGCGGGGCAAGTTTTCTTGCAATCGCTTCCCCGATGCCACTCGAAGCGCCAGTAATAATGGCAACACCATCCCATTGTTTGTCGCGTTGTTCCTTCATATCAGATACCATCCTACCATTACTATGACAGACAACAAACCACAACAACAAGATGAATCCCAACTCGTTGCCGCAAGGCGCGCAAAAATGGGTCGCTGGATTGACGATTACGGTGTGTACCCTTGGGGAAACCGTGAAGACAACCTAAGTTCGCTCGAAGACGCAAGGGCGGTATTCGATCAAAGTGCACATGACGCATTCAAGGAGAACAGTGAAAACGATGCTCGCCCCCGCGTGAAGGTGGCGGGCCGATGCGTTCAACATCGTGCTATGGGTAAACTGACCTTCCTTGTTATTCGAGATGATTCTGGCGATTTACAAATCAGTTGTTCAAAATCGGCGATGCCAATCGAACAGTTCAAGGTTGCAAGCAAACTTGATTACGGCGATATCGTTGTTGCAGAAGGTGCGATGGGAATGACAAATAAGGGAGAAATTTGTGTCTGGGCCGATTCGTTCGGTCTCGCATGCAAATCACTTGCGCCACCACCAGAAAAGTTCCATGGTTTGAGCGATGCAGAACTTCGATACCGGCAGCGGTATGTAGACATGTACACAAGCGACGATACGATTAAAACGTTTAAAACGCGTTCTCGTATTGTGTCAACAATTCGTTCATTTATGCACGACGAAGGGTATGTAGAAGTTGAAACCCCAATGATGCAACCGGTTGCTGGCGGTGCTGCTGCGAAACCATTTGAGACACATCACAATGCGTTAGGCATTCCGTTGTTTTTGCGAATTGCTCCCGAGTTGTACCTAAAACGACTGCTCGTGGGCGGGATGCGAAAAGTTTTTGAGATAAACCGTAATTTTCGCAACGAAGGTGTTTCTCGAAAACATAATCCAGAGTTTACGATGCTCGAGTCGTACCAAGCATTTGGTGACTGCGAAACAATGCTTGAACTAACGGAAGAAATGATTCGTTCAGCGGCAAATGCAGTTGGTGATGCTTCTTCAATGCAATTTGGTGATCATGTTATAGATTACGCAAAACCATTTGACAGAGTTGGCTACGGTGAGGTATTCGAGCAGGCGGTTGGCTGTTCTATGCACGATGAAGCCGCTATTCGAGCAAAAGCAAAAGAACTTGGGTTTGGAGATGCAGATTCCAAAAATCACTGGCTTCTTGTGAGCGATTTGTTTGATGGCTATGCAGAGCCAATGCTTAATCCGAGTCGCCCAACATTTGTGACCGATTTTCCGAGTGCTATTTCACCATTGACGCGTCCACATGAAAACGAGGAGACGCTTTCACACCGCTGGGAGCTTTTCGTGGGTGATATGGAAATTGCAAATGCATACACTGAGTTAAATGACCCAGATTTACAACTTCAACGTTTTACAGAGCAAATGCAAGGCGCGGACGATGAAGTGAACGCCTTTAGATCGCTTGATGATGATTTTATCCACGCTTTGCGCGTAGGAATGCCGCCAGCAGGTGGCCTTGGCCTTGGCATTGACCGCTTAGTTATGTTACTTACAGGAATGGAATCGATTCGCGATGTCATCCTCTTTCCACTCATGCGACCACAGGAGCAGACCGATGAAGCTGATGCATAAATTTTTCTTTTTTCTTCTCTTCCTTTCGTCTACATGCTTTGCAGATTGGACGACGCAAGAAGACATTTGGTACAGCGTGACGATCGACGGCAAGAAATCTGGTTGGGCGCATGAACTCGTCGAAGTCGACGGAGAGACCAAAAACGTTCGTTCGAGCAAAGAACAAAACATGACACTTTCGCGAGGTGGCATGGAAATTTCCATAACAGTTTCTTCATCGTTTCTAGAAACAGCAGACGGTAAACCAATTTCAGTTCAATCGTTGCAAGAAGCAATGGGCATGGTGCAAGAAACGACGTGGGTCTTTGGCGAAACAACTTTGGAAATGACAACGGCTGCCGGTGGAGAACCAATAATAAAAACAGTTCCTCTTCCTAAAGAAGCATGGCTTACCCCGCAATCGGTGAAGAACATGTTTAATGAAAAGATGGCAAGTGGCGCAACGGCGATTACATACCAAACGATGACTGCAGAACTTGGTCCTTCAGTTGTTACAGTCGTCATGACAAAAACGGGTGAAACAAAACGCTCTATTCTTGGCGAAGAACGCACAGTCACCGCCTGGGAAACGGTGAATGACAAGATGCCCGTTACAGGCACGGAGTTTTATACAACAGAAGGATTGCACGTCGGGTCTTTAGTGGATGCAGGGTTCGGTGCGATTGAAAATTCCATAATGACTAAGTTTGATGCTCTGTCACCAGTGAACGAAGTTCCTGAACTAATGGTGAGTTTATTCGTTGAACCAAATGAGCCGATTGCCAAAGAAGCAACCAGTTTGACGATGAACATCACGACAAAGGATGGCACAAAAGTAGCGTTGCCATCGGTGGGCATGCAACGTGTGACGAATAATGAAGATGGATCTGCGACACTCGTTGTTGATTTAAGTTTCGCTTTAGAAGCGACGAAATTTGACAAGGTTAACCCCGCGTACCTTGCGCCATCAGCTATTTGCGATGGCTCTGATGAAGCAGTGCTCGCAATTGCGCATGAAGCACTCGATTCCCTTCCTGAGGGCGCGACGCAAAAAGAACAAGCCCTTGCTCTACGCACAAAAGTACACGCATTTATAGATGAAAAAAATATGTCGACTGCATTCGCGTCAGCGTCGCAAGTTGCGCGCACAAAAGAAGGCGATTGCAGTGAGCACGCGGTACTGCTTTGCGGAGTATTGCGCGCGGCAGATATTCCCTCACGAGGGGTCATGGGCATGGTGTATGTACCGAACCTTGGCGGACCAAACGGTGTGTTTGGCTGGCACATGTGGTCACAAGCATTGCTCGATGGAGCATGGGTGGATCTTGACGCAACGTTAAAGACCCCATTTAGTGTTGGGCATATTGCAACAGTAACGACTTCGCTCGCTGATGAAGATTTTGCTGCAGAGATGGGCGGCATTATTACAACCATTGGTAATCTTGAAGTAGAAATTTATAGCTCTGAAAACGAATAATGGATTTTGCTTTGCCAACTCGCAGTGAAGACGGGCATAAGGGAACGTTTGGGAGTGTGTGTGTCATAGGTGGGCAGCGAAGCGAAGGTGGCGTTGTTATGCTTGGCGCTCCAGCACTTGCGGCAAATGCAGCGATACGAAGTGGTTGCGGTAAAGGAATTCTTGCAATGCCCCAACCAGTGTTGCAACACGGGCTGCTTCTTGCGCCGACAGTAACGGGCATAGAATTGCCCGTTGACGAAGTGGGTCGCTTGCTTCCAAGTGCCAGCATCGAAGCACTTGATGCACACGTTTCTGATTGCCGGTGTTTGGCGATAGGCCCTGGTTTTGGCAGTGAATGGCCACAGCAACAACTTGTTGCGACATTACTCTCTCGTGAAAACAGACCGATTGTTCTTGGCGCCGATGGACTAAACGCGCTTGCAAAACTTACATATGGGCAACTTGATTTACGTGCCCCAACTATTTTGGCGCCGCATGTTGGAGAATACAACCGATTGGCTGAAGCAATGGGTATTCACGCTGATGCGCAAAATCAAGTGGAAGCTGCAGAAGCGCTTGCCCAAGCATATGGTTGTATTGTGGTGTTAAAAAGCGACGTTACAGTGATTTCGGATGGCGTTCGTTCAGTAGAAGAATCGAATGGAAGTGTTATCCTCGCAACCGGTGGTACTGGGGATGTGCTGACGGGAATTATTTCTGGCATACTTGTGCAATTCGGTAAGGATTGCATTTCACATTTGTTTGATGCCGCGGTTCTTAGCGTTCGTGCGCACGCAATAGCGGGTGACTCATTTGCGGCAGAGCACGGGAACACAGGTATGCTTGCAACAGATTTACTTCAGCGAATACCAAGTGCGATTGCTACACTACGCGCATGAGTTCAACAAAAGTATCGGAGATGACAGGGCAGGGGTTTGTTCATGGTGTGTACGCCCTTGTTAACCCACAAATAGGCACCACTCGCAACGGTGAGCCGTTTCTTAAATGCCTGCTTCGCGATGCAACTGGCGAAGCGATAGGTCGCAAGTGGCGTTTCAACTCAGCAACTATGCCAGAGATTACATCAACTGGTTTTGTTGGAATTGAAGGCGAGCAAGAGATGTATCAAGATAAGTTGCAAATAAAAATCACTGATGTTTGGATGCACCAACCATCGACAGAAGAATTGACAGAACTGCTGCCAAGTACTCGAAAAAATATTGAAGCAATGTTCGCAGAAGTAACGGCACTCATTCAATCACTCGAACATCCTGGAGCAAAAGCACTCGGTGCTGCATACCTTGATGATGCTGACATGATGCGTAACTTTAAAGTTGCGCCTGCCGCGATGCAAATCCACCATGCATGGATAGGTGGCCTGCTTGAGCATTCGCTTCAACTTATGAAACTTGCTGATGCAATGTTGCCGAACTATCCACGTTTGAATCGCGATATTATCTTGCTTTCACTCTTCATTCATGACATGGGCAAAGTGGAAGAGCTTCGCTGGGACCGTGGATTTGAATATACGCGCGAGGGAAATTTGATTGGGCATATTGCCCGCGGAGCGATGTGGCTTGAAGGTAAAGCGAAGGTCGCAGAGAAAAATCTTGGCGAAACTTTGCCTGACGGTTTTCTAACGGTGATGCAACACATTGTGCTTAGTCATCATGGATTACTCGAGCATGGTGCAGCGAAGTTACCATCGACACCTGAAGCAATATTTGTTTCACAACTTGATAATCTCGATGCCCATACACAAACGGCGCTGGATTGCGCCCGGCCTTGGGAACAGGCAGTGGCTGGCAATGAAGCGTTTACTGACCGTTTATGGTCCTTAAACACGAAGCTCTACCGTAAAGACCCACTGAAAAACGCTTAGCTAGCAACGCGCGGCAACTTTTTTCAAGTATTTGGAACTTTTTGTTTTGCAATACGGATGTTTTTCCCTATTCTTGATGTACTTGAGGCTTTTGGCGCATGCGCCATTTTAAAGGAAAAACCAAACATGTTTAGTGCTCTAATTATATCTACGTTTTGTTCAGCATCTCTGATGTCTGCTGAGGCACGACTTCCAATCGAAGTCATTCCAGTGAAGGAAGTGGCGCCACTTGATTACGCAACATTGTTTGAAGATGATATTGAGCGTGATAAAAACGGTGCGCCGTTGCATTTTGCTCAACCGACACTTGTCTCTATTACTCCCGCTTCTCACGGAATTTGGGAACGCCTGCACGATTCAACAATGCGGTGGTCGTACCGGTTGCGATGCGAAAATGCTCGCTCGATGAATCTTGGCTTCTCAAAATACACCATGCCACAAAGTGGCACGTTGACAATTACAAGCACAGCGGGCAATTTTCAAATTCGACCATTTACATCCGAGGATAATAAAGATCACGGCGAATTGTGGACACCTATTGTTCCTTCAAACGAAGTGATCATTGAAATTGTTGTTGATGTAGATGAACAAAAAGAATTGTTGCACGCAATAGAACTTGGTTCGATTAATGCAGGGTATCGAGGATTTAAAAGTAACGAAGGTCGTGGATCTTCTGGTGCATGCAATATTGATGTGCTTTGTTCAACTGGCGATGACTGGTGGGATGAAATCCCATCCGTTGGCGTGTACACACTTAGTGGGTTCTGGACTTGTACCGGAGCCATGATTAACAATACAGCACAAGACCAAACCCCGTACTTTCTAACGGCAAACCATTGCGGGCTAACGAGCAGTTCAGATTCATCCATCGTGGTGTATTGGAATTACCAAAACTCCTACTGTCGAACACCCGGAAGTGGTGATAGTGGCAGCAATGGTAATGGTCCATTGAGCCAATTCACTTCCGGTTCTACTATGCGAGCAACACGTAGTTACACAGACTTTACCTTGACAGAATTGTCATCTGCACCAAACGCATCATGGGAAGTTACATGGTCAGGTTGGTCTCGTTCTTCAAGTACTAGTGGCGTTGGTGCGGGTATTCATCACCCGTCAACAGCGGAAAAAAGGATTTCCATTCCTGACTACAGTTCAGCAAGCGGCGAATACTGGAACGTGAACTGGGCAGAAGGCACGACAGAACCAGGCTCATCTGGTTCACCTCTCTATGACAGTAACCATAGAATCGTTGGGCAACTCTGTTGTGGTTCAGCTGCTTGCGGGAATGACGCCAATGATTATTACGGTCGGTCCCTTGGACTTTCTTGGAGTGGAAGTGCTTCAAGCAGTTTAAGTTCCTGGCTTGATCCGACTGGGTCTAATGCTCAGTACCTTGATACGTACAACCCAGCAGCCGCGCCAGTTGGCGCGTGTTGCATTCAAGCCGCTGGTGCGTGCCTTGAATTGCGTGAAGCGCAATGCATTTCTGGCGGTGGTGATTACCAAGGCGACGCAACTGCATGTGTAAGTACTGATTGCCAATTGTCTATTGGCGCTTGTTGTATTGAAGCAGCGCAAACATGTGTTGTCGTTTCATCATCAAACTGCAACGTTGGCGGCGGTGTCTATCAAGGCAACGACACAACTTGCGCAGACGCGAATTGTTTTCCGCCTGATTGTGCATCCGATGTAAATGGTGATGGCACAACTGATGTGAGCGACATCCTTACACTTGTTGGCGCATGGGGAACTAACAACGCTGATGCAGATGTCAACACAGACGGCACAGTAAATGTCGCGGACCTTCTCATCTTGATTGATGGCTGGGGTCCTTGTTAAACAATCCCGCGGGTCGTTTAACCCTTAGGATTGGTAACTGTAGGCAAGAATGCGCTTGACAGTTTTTACACGAGCGTTGCAGACTGATTAAAATCGCTTGGCACAAGCAACAGAAGCGAGTCTTCTTTTGTGAGTGTTCTGTCTGATGGAGGGTTGAAAAAATGCTCACCGTTTAGTGAACGGACAGACATAACAACGCCATTATGTTGTTTGTGTATCAGTAATTCTTCGAGCATCTTTCCTTCTGCTTCAGGGTGGTCATTCAGTGACACTTCCACCATCATGTGTTCGCCTCGAAGGGCAATTTGTGAAAAGAATTCGTGTAAGTGCGGAGAGGTCAATAAAGATGCAAGCAGGTTTGCTGCAGACTCGCCTGGAATAACGACGTCGTTTGCGCCAGCGCGCTCAAGCCATTGCTTTGAAGACTCATGTTCACCCCTGGCAATAATTCGTATCTTGCTGTTGAGTTCGCGTGCAACCATACAGATAAAAACATTTTTAGAATCCTCCGAAAGTGCGGCGATGATGCCAGTGGCACTAGTGATTTGCGCTTGATGAAGAGGGAGGTCTCCATCTGTTGCATCGGCTTCGATAACGAGGAACCCGTCGTCACTTGCAGTCTGTGCAGTATGGGTATTGTTTTCGATAATGACAACTTGCACGTTTGTTTTGCGTAGTTCTTCAGCTGTTCGCCTTCCGACATGCCCGTAGCCACAAATCACGACATGATTTTTCATTGCATCAAGTTTCTGTTTCATTTTTCTTTGCTCCCATTGTCTGTACATATCTTTGCCATGGATTAAACCCTGCATAGTGCTAAAACCATACAGCACTGCTCCAAGTCCAACTGTAATAACAGCCATGCCCCAAATTTTTTGCCCCGTAGTTAACTCGTCGAGATTGCCAACCGTCGAGACCAAATTTAATGTGTCCCACAACCCTTCGATAATTTGATAGGACATGGTGCCTTCGTACCGGCCCGTAAGAATAAAACCAATAGTGGAAATGATTGTTACGCCAATCAAAATGACGGCAGAGGTAATCATTTGCCTCTGGAGGCGGTGGTGTTCGCTCTTAACTATGCGTTCTGGTTGGAGAGTAAGTCTTGGCATCGAAGAGTTTGATTTTAGAAGAACTGCTTAGAAAGGGGTAAAAAACAGCATAAATCTGGAGAATCTGTGTATTTTTCCGCTTTTTATTGCAACCAACTCAAGTTAGTTATACGAATAACGTATTAATATAGAGTATTAATAGAGATTGGCGGGCATCTTCTTCACGCACGTGCGCGGCTGTGCTCGTTTATACAACATATTCAGGAGACAAGGAGTTATGACAATGATCTCAGTATTACTTACCGCGATATGTACCGCCGGACCAGCCCTCGAGCCAACGGCAAGCAGTTTGCCAAGGGAAATGGTTCCAATCGTAACAGTCGACAATTTACATTACTCTTCGCTTTTTAAGCAAGATGAAAAACGAGCAACAGCAGGTCAAGCACCTGCTTTTGCTGTTCCTACTAAGACCTCAATAACACCTGCAACGGATGGTATTTGGGAACGTGTGGATATTAACTCGCAGCGTTGGACATTACGAGTGAGTTGCGAAAATGCACTCTCCATGAACGTTGGTTTTGGTCGGTACAACATGCCATCAAGCGGTTCCATGGCAATCACTGACGCAAGTGGTGACTTTAGAATTCGCTCATTCACCGCAGACGACAATAAATCGCACGGTCAATTATGGACACCTGTTGTTCCTGGCAACGAAGTTGTGATTGAGATTGTTGTGGACAATAACCAAAAAGGCCACATTGTCAAAGGCATTGAACTTACTTCAATCAACTCTGGTTATCGCTGGGTGCGAGACGCATCCGGTCGTGGGTCTTCGGAATCATGCAACATTGATGTTATGTGTTCAGAAGGCAACGCATGGTGGGACGAAATTCCTTCAGTCGGTGTCTACACATTGAATGGTTACTTAACTTGCACTGGCGTGATGATGAATAACACTACGCAAGACATGACTCCATATTTTCTTACGGCGAATCATTGCGGTATTACATCGAGTAGTGACTCGTCGATAGTTGTGTATTGGAACTACCAAAATAGTTACTGTCGAACTCCAGGCAGTAATGATAGCGGTGGAAATGGCGATGGCAGTTTTAACCAGTTTACTTCTGGGTCGACTATGCGTGCGACTCGTTCGTATACTGACTTTACGTTGACTGAGTTGTCATCGAATCCAGACGCTGCGTACGGTGTAACCTATTCTGGTTGGTCACGTGCAGGCTCAGCTTCCCTTGGTGCAGGTATCCATCACCCTGAAGCAGCTGAAAAACGAATTTCATTCCCAGACACTGTTCAAGCGAGCGGTGAATATTGGGATGTTAATTGGGGCGAAGGACGAACTGCTCCTGGTTCATCTGGTTCGCCTTTATACGATGGCAACCATAGAGTTGTTGGCCAACTTTGTTGTGGTTCATCGTATTGCCCTAACGACTTAAACGATTACTACGGACGTTCACTAAACCTTTCATGGGACGGTGGAAGTTCAAGTAGTTTGAGTTCGTGGCTTGACCCAATAGGATCAGGCGCACAAACAACAGACACACTCGTTCCAGGTGGTGGGGGTGATCCTTCCGGCGCTTGCTGTATTGGTCAAAGCTGTACCTATGGAACGCAAGCCGATTGTTCATCAATAGGCGGTTCTTACCAAGGCGACTATGTTTCATGTACCAGTTACCCATGCGGCGGTGCACCTGAAGGTGCATGCTGTGTTGGCGAAACATGTTCTTCAATGACGCAAGCGGGCTGCAGCACAGCTGGCGGTACCTACCAAGGCGACAACACGACTTGTGGCGCAGACAGCTGCACAAATGGTGGTTGCGAAGTCGGTTACTCACCAGACTGCGCTGGAACATGCTTTGAAGACACTGTGTATACAGAATGGATTGCAGATACGTATTGTGACAATGGTGCATACATTCCTGCAGATTTTGGATATGGCGGTCCTGCTGGCGTAGCGATTTTCTTGAATTGCGACCAATTCCAGTGCGATGGCGGCGACTGCACCGATTGCAGTAGCGGTGGCGATCCAACGGGCGCTTGCTGTTTTGGTACAGACTGCTTCGTAATAACGGAAGTGGAATGTACAGCGAACAGCGGTGAGTACAATGGCGACAACACAGCTTGTGGCGCGGACACTTGTGGTTCGCCATCAACGTGTGCCGCTGACATCACTGGCGATGGCGTCGTTGATGTGTCTGATATTCTCGCTATGGTTGGTGTTTGGGGCACTGCAGATTCTGCAGCGGACCTCAACGGTGACGGTATTGTTGGTGTTGCTGACCTTCTTCTTGTTATCGATGGTTGGGGCCCATGCCAAGGTGGCGGCGATCCAACTGGCGCTTGCTGTGCAGCGAACGACTGTGATGTCAGGACTGCTACTGAATGCGAAGGCATCGGTGGTGCATACCAAGGCAACGACACTTCCTGTGCTGGCGACCCATGCGGTGGCGGCGGTGAATGTGAAGCTGGCTGGACGGCTGACTGCCAAGGCACTTGCTTCCCTGATGATGTCTACGCTGCGTGGGTAGGAGACGGGTATTGCGATGATGGTGCCTATATTCCTGCCGACTATGGTTGTACTGAATGCCCAGCAGGCGTAGCTATATGGCTTAACTGCGACGCTTTTGGCAACGACGGTGGTGACTGCGATGGCGGTGGAGACCCAACAGGCGCGTGCTGTGTTGGTGCTTCTTGCTCAACAGGTACAGCGGCAGATTGCTCTGCAGCTGGCGGTGCATACTTAGGCGACGGTTCAACCTGTGCCGACGACCCTTGCGGTGGTTGTGAAGCGGGCTATACAGCCGACTGTGTTGGTACTTGTTTCGAAGACGCCGTCTACACTGATTGGGCTGGCGATGGCTACTGTGATGATGGCGCGTATATCCCTTCAGATTATGGCTACGGTGGTCCTGCAGGCGTTGCTATTTTCCTTAACTGCACTGAATTTGGTAACGATGGCGGTGATTGTGATTGATATTCGCTGATTACTTCTTACGTGATTTCTCGAAAGGGCTCTGCTTATGCAGGGCCCTTTTTTCAATACCTCCGAATCACTTTTAATTTTTCAAAATGACAGTCACGCATGTAACCTGTTGCGTTCATTGTGCTTAACGTCATTCACTTTTTGTTTTTTAAAGTGACAGTCACTTTGAGGGGGCGTTGGAAGTGTAGTACAATATGGGGATGCGAATATTGATTGGAATACCGGTATATAACGAAGCGAAGTACATAAACTCTGTTCTGAGCGAGGTTTGCAAATACGCAGATGATGTTTTGGTAGTTGATGATGGCTCAAATGACCTAACGCCTGCGTTGCTCGCAGGACATAAAGTTGAAGTCATCAGGCACTCTGAAAATCGGGGGTATGGCAGGTCGTTGCAAGACATGTTCCGCTGGGCATCAGTGGATAATTTTGATTGGCTTATCACTATGGATTGCGATGAACAGCACGAACCAGCTTCCATTCCAAAATTCGTGGAACGTATTGCGCAAGATGATTCCGACATCATTTCAGGAAGTCGCTATGTAGAACTGCACCCCGAGAATGATATGCCACCAAAAGAACGACAAGCAATCAATAGGCAAGTCACCCAAGAATTACACGATGCCTTGGGCATCGACATCACAGATGCTTTTTGTGGATTTAAGGCGTACCGAGTTTCAACACTTGATGCGTTCGATTTTGACGTAAATGGATATGCATTCCCTATTCAATTCTGGGTCCAAGCAGCGGCGCGCAAGTTACGGATTTGCGAGATTCCAGTTCGGATGATTTACAACGACCCCAATAGAACATTTGGCGGTCAACTTGATGACCCTGTCAAACGCCTCGACCATTACCGAGCGATTCTCTGCAATGAACTTCGCAAAAATGAAGCAAAACTTCCACACGCGCGAGCGCATGTGCCTTGCTAGCGGATCCGCCAATCCAAAAATGGTCAGCACTGATGGGTGCGCCGCAAGGCGTACTCTTCAATAGGCAGTTGACATCGTGGAGAGAGTCCGCACGCATACAATTAGGATTACCTGACAAGCCACTTGTTGTTGTCGGGCACCAGCCAGAGTTTTTTCATCCTGGCATACTCGCAAAATTTATTGCCGGCAGCACGCTTTCTACGGAAGTTTCAGGTGCTCTTGTGCACCTCGTCGTTGATCATTACATAGGAACGAGTGGCGTTGTAGAAGTTCCAGACGAAACGGGCACGTACCTTTCCACGAAAGAAATGGTTGTTGCGAATGTCGACACGAATATCGCGATGAAAGATCA
Source organism: Phycisphaerae bacterium (assembly GCA_002689385.1). Classification (GTDB taxonomy): domain Bacteria; phylum Planctomycetota; class Phycisphaerae; order Phycisphaerales; family SM1A02. The sequence goes on along the minus strand of NZFX01000015.1, from coordinate 44,360 downwards.
ACAAAGGACAGAAAAGCAAGGCAACAGCCTGTTTTGTTTGGCTTTGCAAAACGCTGAGGGCGAAAATCTTGCGATGCAATTTGCAAATGCCACGAGTGCATTGATGGCGCAGTATGCGACAGTCGGCTATTGCATCGCAGGAACAGATCTTTTGAAAACAGATTTTGGCAAGGGGATACTACGCGATATGCAACAAAGGCCCGAAGCATGCATTGCTGCATATAACAATGCAATAGACATGTTCCCTGATTGCGGCATTGCGTATTTGGCAAAAGGTGAATTACCGATTTGGCAGGGCAAGCAGAATTCTAGGGTATCAGTGGTTTCGGGCAATTCGGTTAACTGTGGTGACCTACGCCCCCGCGCTTTATTGTTGACGCTTTTGGCACGAGTAGTTCTTGGTGATATCTTCGTGCACGGTACAGGCGGTTTTGCGTACGACAGGATTATGGAAGCCTGGGCATCTAAGTGGCTTGGCATAACGCCGTGCCCAATGGTTATGCAAACGGCAAACGTATGTTTGCCATTGCAAGTCGAAACGGTTGATGAAGCTCGCCACGCATATTTTTCGTCTCCAGAGCATTTCTTGCATGCTATTGAACAAGCACCATATGGTTCGCCAGAAAGAAGGTTGCAGTTTCTTGCAATGCATGCATGGTTTAGACAACACGGTGCCAAGCCTGATATTGCGCTTTTGCAACGTGCAAACAAGGTTGCATCTCGACGAAGCTGGGCGTTCCCTTTGTACTCGCCTGAGCAACTTTCGCAGTTAACAAAAACAATTACAGGTTACGCGGTCCCCAAATTTTCTTGATTGCTTCTCGCGTGCTGCCAGTAATAGTGATGTTGCCCTGCAGTGTTTGCTTGATTAGTTTGCCATCGTGATCAAAGAGCGTGGTTGCGCCTTCTGATCCTTCACCAAACTGCGTAGTAAGGGTGAACTGTTCGTTAGGCAGGACGGTTAAAGAGTCAAACCGTGTCAAGACTTTTTGGGACTCGATGGTGTCGTAACACCACCAACGATATTGTTTAGAAGTAGTTGCAGGCGAAAATAAAGGACCTGTAATCCAAGTCAGTGTACGTGGTAACCAAGGGTGTTGGATATCGATTTTAAACGGCGGCTCGACAAGACTCGTCGATAAATCTTGTGTGACAACGAGTAACTTAGACTTTGGTGCACCGAGTTGCGGACGATTACGAATTCCAGTTTCACTGGTTGTTGCCCTGATATCGTCTACCCAGCGTGACATTTTGCTCGACCATCGTTCATCTTGTCCATCCCAGCTCATCCAGTACCTGGCGTTTGTATCTGAAACGACGCCGGTTTCGAGGTTGGGCACCAGGCGAGTTTGGAAAGTCACAATAATACCCGTAGGTGCGCTATTTTCAGAGCGCGTTGTTTTTTCGATGTCTTGCATCGTTCCCAGCTCAACTGCTACAAAGGCATAGCCAATATCACGTTTTGTCCCATCATTTTCTACGGCTTGAATTCTCCGCCATTCTCTAAAACCATCCAAATGGTGGAGTGATTCTTCGCTTAAAGAAGCTAAAAACGCACTACCAGTGTCAAGAGCAGTTATTTTTTCGTGTAGCAGCGTAACTGGGTCGAGCGGCTCAATCGAAAGCAAGGTGTTTTCAAACAAATCTTTACCGTACCGCCAACCTTCGGCGTTGGTTACGAGTGTTGCCATAATCATCTGCTTCCCTTTCGCAGGCATGGCAAAACGACCAATGATTGACTGATTCTGCTGTTTTGTGTGGTGTAGGACGGTCCACCAGCCCACAGGGGCTTCTAGGGGAAGCCCAGTGTCAAACAGTGTAACGGTGCCTTCGGGAGCTTGGACACTCTTTATTGCTGAATCTACGTACTCTTTTGGGGTTAAACCGGTTGGATTTGCGCGTTTTTCTATGCGTAAGTTCCATTTAATACTAGACTTACCGCTTGAAATGACACAAAAAGGCGGTTGCGTGTTGGTGCCAGTAACAACAGAGTTTGCTGGAAGATCTATATTGATTCCAACAACGCCATTTTGATACGAGGTGCCCATGAGCAGGCATAAGATTAAGAGCATAGGTAAGTGCAGCATGGTGGCACTGTAGCAGAGCCGAGCCCAATGAAAAAGTAGTTGTTTAGGGGGTTAGTTATTGACAAGACGCCCTTTCTGAGGATAGAATCCTCGATTCACCCCTTTGCGAAGCACGCTTGGGTGAGGATGAAGTGGTGCGCATGTGGCGCGTCAATAGAGAAACACGTTTGAGGAACACACCTGCGATGCAGATTATTCGAATCAGAATGGAAGCCTACGACCACCAAGCACTCGATGCTTCGGCGAAGGAAATTGTCGACCACGCAAAGCGAACAGGTGCTCGAGTAGCTGGACCAGTTCCACTGCCGACTCGTCGTGAAATTTACACAGTGAACCGTTCTACATTTGTGAACAAGAAATCACGTGAACAATTTGAAATTCGTACACACAAAAGAATCATTGATATTTCAGAACCAAACCCGCAGACCATCGAAGCGTTGAATCGTCTCATTGTTCCTGCAGGCGTCTTTGTAAAGATTAAAGCGTAACCCCGAAAGTTTTATACATTCGAAACACCGAACACTCCGGTCACATCAAGAAGATCCCTGACCTAAACCCTCTAAGCACGAAAGCAACAACGATGTCAAAAACACTACTAGGAAGAAAAGTTGGAATGTCAAGGTATTTCCTTGAAGACGGCACAAACATACCTGTCACAATCGTTGAAGTTGGACCTTGTGTTGTTACACAAGTTAAGACTGAAGAAGTTGAGGGATACAACGCAATCCAAATGGGTTACGAAGATGTAAAAGTAGGCCGTGCGACTATGCCGATCATCGGTCACGATGCAAAAGCTGGCACAGCACCAAAACGATTCCACCGCGAAGCTCGTGTAGACGAGGTTGGCGATGTTGAAGCAGGTCAAACATTAGATGTTTCACTTTTTGAAGATGTCATGTTTGTCGATGTCGTTGGCACAAGTAAAGGTAAAGGTTTTGCAGGCGGCATGAAGCGGCATAACTTTAAAGGTCTTGAAGCGTCGCACGGTGTTAAGCGTGCACATCGCCGTCCAGGTTCAATTAACGGACACGCCACAAACCTTGGTACTGGTCCGAAACCAAAAAAGGGTAAGCGCATGCCAGGCCACATGGGTGATAGGCAAATCACTTGCCGAAGCATTCCAGTTATACATATTGATAGTGAAAGAAACTTGTTGATGTTGAAAGGTTCTGTCCCAGGACCAAACACCGGCATGGTTCTTATTCGAGAAGCGAAACGACTAAATAGGAAAAAAACCAAAGCGGCCAGTAAATAATTTTATTGGTAGATTTTCAAGGCTCAAGCTGAGAACCAGATAATCGCGACAAAACGAAACGAACGCCGAGTCAAGCTCTACCGAGTGACTACCGGACTCCTCAACACCAGGCTAACTGGGCTTGAAGACACCCGGCCACATCGGAGTGCAAGGCAAACAAAGACAACTTCGTCACAGGTGAAAAACATTATGATTGAACTTCCAATTTATGACAAAAAAGGCAAGCAAGTCGATACCTTAAATATCGATGAAGCATTGCTCGGAACCGAGGTCCGTCACACCCTGCTTAAGCAGGCGTACGTGATGTTCCACTCCAACCGCCGACAAGGTTCAGCACGAACCAAAAGTCGTGGCATGGTTGAAGGGTCAACCCGAAAAATTTATAAGCAAAAAGGCACAGGCAACGCCCGGATGGGTCAAGTTCGTTCCAACATCCGTAAAGGTGGCGGTGTTACTTTTGCGAAGACTCGAACGCACGAGGACTTCCGCAAGGACATGCCGAAGAAAATGCGCCAACTTGCTAACCGAAACGCGCTTCTTGCGAAGCTTGTTGATGGCGAAGTAAAGTGCATTGTTGACCTTGAATTTGAAACCCCAAAAACAAGAGAATTTAAGTCAATCCTCGATGCAGTCGGCGTTGACCGAAGTTGCCTTGTTGCGGTTGATAGTGAAAACAGAAATGCAGCAGTCTCTGCTCGAAACCTTCCGCACGTTGACACGATTCGTGTTGACCAGCTCAATGTGTTTGAAATGCTAAATCACCGGTACCTTGTCGTTGACAAGGCATCGATGGAAGCATTCGTCGACGGTTCTGCTTGGAAGAAAGAAGAGGAGGTGGCGTAATGGAAGTCACAACAATCATTAGAAAACCTCTTATCACTGAGAAGTCAACGTTTGGCGCAACGGCGAATAACCGTTATGTCTTTGAAGTTGACAAACGTGCTGATAAAGGCCAAATCAAACGGGCTATTCAAGAACTGTATGGCGTTCGCGTCGTTTCAGTCGCAACTCAGGTCCGCAAGGGTCATATGAAACGCAACCGAATGGGTTGGTTCAGGGTTGGTAACCAAAAGCGCGCTGTCGTGAAACTGCATGCGGAGGATCGCATCGAGCTCTTCTAAGAGTTAGCGAATAATTATTATGGCAATTAGAGTATATAAACCAACTACACCAGGACGTCGAAATGCTTCCGTGAACCTTCACATTGAAGTTACGAAAAAGACACCTGAGAAATCTTTGCTTGCGCCAATCAAAAAGAATGGTGGGCGCAATAACCAAGGTAAAATTACTGTCCAAGGTCGTGGTGGTGGTCACAAGCGTCGTTACCGCAAAATTGACTTTCGTCGTCTAAAGGATGACATGGTCGCAACCGTGATTGGCATCGAGTACGATCCAAACCGAAGTTGTCACATTGCATTGGTGCAATACGAAGATGGCACAAAACGGTACATCTTGGCACCACGTAATCTTACTGATGGTGACACGGTAAAAAGCTCAGACAGCGCAATAGAACCAAAAGCAGGCAACTGCATGCCTTTGAAGTACATTCCAACTGGCTTAACTGTGCATAACATTGAATTTGAACCTGGTAAGGGTGGCGCTCTTTGTCGCTCTGCTGGTGCGGCTGCTCGATTGAGTAACCGTGAAGGTCGCTGGGCAACGATCGTGTTGCCATCGGGCGAAATCCGTCAAGTTTCAGTTGAGTGCCGCGCAACGATTGGGCAATTAGGAAACACTGATCATCAAAACGTCAAGCTTGGTAAAGCAGGCCGAAATCGATGGCTCGGCAAGCGACCTAAAGTTCGTGGTATGGCAATGAGTCACCATGATCACCCGCTTGGTGGTGGTGAAGGTCGATCCAAAGGTGGACGAACCCCAGCAAGTGCATCAGGCACGAAGGCTAAGGGCGGTCGCACAAGGCAACGCGGTAAATGGACGGACGCTCGTATCCTCCGTCGTCGTAAGAGTAAACGGTACGGTCAACTTAAAGTCTGATTTAGGAAAAAGATATGTCAAGATCACTCAAAAAAGGCCCATTTGTCAACGAAAAGCTCTACCGCAAGGTAGAAGCTATGGCATCGGCTCCAAAAAAGACACCAATCAAAACTTGGTCACGTGCTTGCACGATTGTGCCAGAATTTGTTGGCTTTACGTTCTCAGTGCACAACGGAAACAAATTCAACGATGTGCTTGTTACCGAAGACATGGTTGGTCATAAGCTTGGTGAGTTCTCTCACACACGCATGTTCCGAGGCCATACCAATAAGAAGGAAGGCATCAAGTCGTAGTACTTGGAATTTTTTACTTATGACGTACAAAGCAATACATAAATATGCTCGAATCTCGCCTCGTAAGGCGCGGCTCATCGCCGATTTGATTCGAGGAAAACGAATCGATGTCGCGCTTTCGCAATTGGAGTTCTCCAAGAAGCGAGCAGCGTGGTATTTTAAATCTGTGCTAAACAGTGCAATCGCAAACGCTGAAGAGCAAAACGCTGATGTTTCGACACTCTACGTTTCGGAATCACGCGTTGACGAGGGTTCGGTAATCAAACGATGGCGACCAAAAGATCGTGGCCGAGCGCATCCGATTCACAAACCAACTAGTCACTTAATCATCTCTGTTGGAGAGAAAAAATAATGGGACAAAAAGTTCATCCATTTGGATTTAGAGTTGGTGTTACCGAAGGACATAAGTCCCGCTGGTACGCACCAAAAGCACTCTTTGCTGAATTACTCGTTGAAGATTATCGCATCCGCGAATTCGTCGACAAGCGTCTTAATCGAACACCGCCATTTGCGGCAGTGTCAGATATTTTGATTGAGCGTACTCGTGAAGAACTCACAGTGATTGTAAAGACAGCGCGACCAGGCCTAGTAGTAGGACCTAAAGGTGCTGAAATTGACAAACTTGTTGCTGACCTTCAAGCAATGACGGGCCGCAAAGCCCAAGTCAAAATTTTAGAAGTCATGAACCCAGATACCGATGCTCGCCTTGTTGCTGAAGCTGTTGGTGAGCAAATGCGTAAACGGGGTAATTTCCGCCGCATGCTCAAGCAACGTGCTGAATCAGCAATGCAACACGGAGCAAAAGGGATCAGGATTCAAATCTCTGGTCGTCTTGGCGGTGCTGAGATGGCTCGTAAATTTATTGTTGTTGAAGGTTCCATTCCATTGTCAACGTTGCAAGCCAACGTCGATTACGCACTTGTTCATACGGAAACAACGTATGGCATTATTGGTGTGAAGGTTTGGATTTACAAAGGTATGTACACAGACGCCGAAGAAGAGCAAGTTGATTCAAGAGCAGCAGGTGCTCGAGGTCGTGCCCGAGGTCGTCGTTAAGTTTTTAGAAGTTTACCCGCAAGGGTTTAGTTAAGGAGATCGTCCGATGCCACGGATGCCAAAACGAATTAAGTTCCGCAAACAGATGCGCGGTAAGATGAAAGGCAATGCCACACGAGGAAACTACGTGGCGTTTGGCGATTATGGTTTGCAATCACTCGGTACACACTGGGTATCTGCAAGACAAATCGAATCGGGCCGTATTGCAGCGCAGCACTTTCTTCGCCGTCAAGGCAAGATTGTTATTCGCGTTTTTCCAGACAAACCAATTTCAAAGAAGCCACTTGAAACTCGAATGGGTAAAGGTAAGGCGGATACTGATTTTTGGGCAGCACGCGTGAAGCCAGGAACGATTCTCTATGAAATAAGTGGTGTTCCAGAAGAAATGGCCAAAGAGGCCCTCGCTCGGATCGCACACAAAATGCCGGTACGTTGCCGGTTTGTAGGACGGAGACTTTCTGTTTAACACCGCAGGTGTTCACAGAGAAGGAATGAAGATATGAAAGCAAAAGCAGTTCACAAACTAGGTGATGAAGAGTTAGCAATCGAAGTAGATACACTTCGCAAGCGACTTTTTGAACTCAAAACACAAGGCGTAACTGAGAAGATACAAAATACTTCGCAGTACGGCAAAATCCGTAAGGACATCGCACGAATGCTCACCGAGCAAACACTGCGAAGCAAGGCGTAAACTATGAGTCATTTAAAAGAAATTACAATTCCAGAAACGGCATCTCGCAAAGTTGGCATCGTTACATCCGATGCTCGTGACAAAAGTTGCAAAGTTGAGATTCAGTTTTCCATCAAGCACCCTAAATACGGCAAGTATATTCGCCGTAGAACACTCATTCAGGCACACGATGCTAACAATGAAGTGAAGCTTGGCGACAAGGTTGAAATCGCAGAATGTCGTCCAATTTCAAAAACCAAATCATGGGTAGTCACTCGTGTTGTGGAAAAAGCAACTGCATAAGTTAGTCGCTAAAGGAATAGAACTATGCTCCAAAAAGAATCAAGATTAGAAGTAGCTGACAACAGCGGCGCAAAAGAGGTACTCGTTATTAGTGTCCTTGGTGGCTCCACCGCTCGCGGCAAATACACAAGACGTACAGCTGGCGTCGGCGATCGCATCGTTTGTGCTGTGAAGAAGGCATTGCCTAACTCACAAGTCAAATCAGGTGACATAATCCGCGCAGTTGTCGTTCGAACTAAGTATCCAACTCGTCGCAATGACGGTTCATATGTACGATTTGACTCAAACGCTTGCGTATTGATCAATGAAGACATGAACCCAACAGGCACTCGCATCTTTGGCGCAGTAGCCCGTGAGTTGCGTGAAAAGAACTACATGAAAATTGTTTCACTCGCATCGGAGGTGGTGTAATGCCTAGGCATATTAGAACAGGTGACAACGTAATAGTTACAGCTGGCAACGACAAAGGTGCCATCGGTGAGATTTTACGTGTGCTCACAAAGAAAGATCGTGTTGTAGTGAAGGGTGTAAATGTTCGTTCAAAGAACATTAAGCCGTCACAAGCAAATCCAAATGGCGGAGTCATCAAGCAAGAAATGCCAATCCATATGAGCAACGTAAGCCCATTGGTTGAAGGCAAAGCAGCTCGGCTTCGTTACGAAACACAGAAAGATGGCGCCAAGGTTCGAATTGGTGTTATTCGAGATGACAAAGGTAAGAAAGTTGAAAAGGTTCTCGGAGAAGTTCACTCCGCAGACGCTCGGTCAACAGGGAAATAAGTCATGACAGCTACTATTGAAAAACCAAGATTAGAAGCCCTCTATGCCGACAAGGTACAGGCGAATATTCTCAAGGAGTTTAACCTTGGCAATGTATCGCTTGCGCCGAGGCTTGTGAAAATTACTGTAAACGTTAGCGTTGGTCGATTTCTTGATAACCAAAAATTAAAGCCAGAAATTAAAGAGACGGTTCTTTCGACGCTTACGAAGATTTCTGGCCAAAAGCCAATCATGTTGTTGGCAAAGAAATCCGTTGCGAACTTTAAAGTTCGTGAAGGTGCTCCTTCAGCATTCATGGTCACTATGCGTGGCGAAAAGATGTGGCACTTTCTAGACCGCATGATTTCGCTTGCGATTCCGCGGATTAAAGACTTTAGAGGTCTTAAAGATACCTCATTCGACAAAGCGGGTAATTACTCCTTTGGTGTGAATGAGCAAGCAATTTGGCCAGAAATCAATATGGCTGAAGTGAACTTCCAGCATGGAATGAACTTCAACCTTGTATTTGAAAATTCAACACCAGAGATGAGCAAGGCTGTACTTGCGCAACTCGGTATGCCCTTTGTACGGGAAGAAGAATAAGGAACAAACATGGCAAGTAAACGCGTATTTGAACAAATGAAACGAGAACCAAAGTTCTCTTCTCGCAAACAAAACCGTTGTCAGATTACTGGACGCAGTCGAAGTGTCTATCGTAAGTTTGGCATCAGCCGAATCATGCTTCGCCAATTGGCGCTCGAAGGCAAGATCCCCGGAATGCGTAAGGCGAGCTGGTAAATAGAGAAGATTCACATTGCACTGCTATCGCAGCTGCCATGTATTTGGAGTATTAGAAATGTCACAACAAGACCTAACATCAGATATGCTTACACGCATCAGAAACGCTGCGCGCAACCACGCGCCGAGTGTTGCATGTCTTAACAATAAACTCAATAGAGGCATCGCCCAAGTTTTAGTGGACGAAGGCTTTATTGAAAACTTTGACGTCATTGATGACGGCCGACAAGGTCGTCTCGACGTACACCTTCGTTATGGTGAACGCGGTGAACAAGTAATCAACTCGATCAAGCGCGAATCAAAGCCGGGTTGTCGAGTGTATCGAAGTATGGAAGATCTGCCTCGCCCACTTGGTGGCCTTGGTATCGCGATCGTTTCAACAAGTAGTGGAATTATGAGCGACCGCCGTTGCCGACTCGAAAAAGTTGGTGGTGAAGTCGTAGCAACCGTCGAGTAAGACGCGAAGAGGACTAATTATGTCACGTATAGGAAAACAATCCATTGCAATACCTTCAGGCATTGAAGTAAAACTAAATGCCAACGAACGTACTATTAATGTCAAGGGCCCAAAAGGCAACTTGAACTTTGATTGGCGTTCTGAAGTTTCAGTACAACACGACGAAGCAGACAAAAAGATTTGTTGTGCGATTGCTGAAGGCACCGATGAGAATCGCCAAGCGCGAGCTTTGTGGGGCACTACTCGAAGCCGAATCAACAACATGGTCGAAGGTTGCAAAAATGGTTTTACAAAGAAGTTAAAAATCGTTGGTGTTGGCTGGAATGCTAAAGCACAAGGACAAACAATTGTTCTAAGCATTGGTTTCTGCCACACAGTTGATTTAGTTGCGCCAGATGGTGTTACTTTTGAAATTGAAAAGGGTACGCAAATCACGATTACAGGTGCTGATAAACAAGCAGTTGGTCAATACGCTGCTGTTATTCGTTCCAAGCGACCGCCAGAACCATACAACGGTAAGGGCATCATGTACGACGATGAAATTATCATCCGTAAAGCAGGGAAAGCATTTGGCGTTTAAGTAGCCAAAGGAAATTACTATGAACCGCATTACAGCAAGAATTAAACGATACACAAGACGAAAACGAGGCGTTCGCAAGAATGTGTTCGGCGCTCCTACGAAACCACGTCTTACAATCACTCGTACAGGTAAGAACATGTACGCGCAACTTATTGACGACACTTCAGGTCGCACACTCTGCTCTGCTTCCACAATTGAAAAAGATGGAAAAGTCGAAGCAGGCAGCAACTGCGTTGCTGCAAAATCAATCGGTGCGCGACTTGCAGAAAAAGCAAAAACAGCTGGCATTCACGCAGTCGTATTTGACCGCAACGGTTACCGATACCACGGTCGTGTAAAAGCACTCGCAGAAGGCGCACGAGAAGGCGGACTTAAGTTCTGAGGAACGGATAAGATCTATTATGAATAAGAATAAAAACAAAAGATACGAAGAAGACAACAGCGGTATCGACTCCAACACAGTTGGCGTCTATCGAACTGCAGCAACCGTAAAGGGTGGCCGTCGTTTTAGCTTTTCAGCAATGATTGTTTGCGGTGACCGTCAAGGTCGCGTGGGTCTTGGCTACGGTAAAGCAAACCAAGTCCCAAATGCAATTGAAAAAGCACAAAAGAAAGCTAAGCGTGAAATGCGCGCGTTCCCATTGGCAGGAACCACCATTCCACACGAAGTCACTGGCCGGTTCGGTGCTTGTAGTGTTCGACTTGTCCCAGCATCACCAGGTACTGGTGTTATTGCAGGTGCAGCGGTTCGCGCGGTTCTTGACCTTCTTGGCGTACAAGATTGTCTGTCAAAAGCATACGGTTCAACAAACAATAAGAACCTTACAAAGGCAGTGATTGATGGTCTGCAACAACTTCGTTCACGCGAAACAGTTGAGCGATTACGCAAGGTGACTATTGAAAAGACACACACTGAAACATCCCATGAAACAACATCAGTTGTTGTTGATGTTCCTACTGAAGAAAAAAAGACTGAGGAAGTGACTGCATAAGTCACTCCTAACCCTGGAGATATACCAGCTATGATGATTCATGAAATAACAGAAAAAGTAGGTAAGTACAAATCCCGCAAGCGTATTGGTCGGGGCCACGGTAGTGGTTCGGGTAAGACAAGTGGTCGTGGGCACAAAGGTGCTAAGTCGCGATCAGGTTACTCTCGTCGCCCAGCATTTGAAGGTGGTCAAATGCAATACTTCAGGCGCATCCCAAAACGTGGCTTTACTAATGCTGACTTTAAAACAATTTACCATATAGTGAACCTTGCTTCCCTTGAGGCACGTTTTGAAAAAGGCGCAACAGTTGATGCTTCAGCGCTTGTTGAAGCAGGTTTGATTCGCAATTTCAAGAACCCTGTCAAGATACTTGGTCAAGGCGATCTTACTCTTGCATTGAACATTACAGCAGACAGCTTTTCAGCATCGGCTGTAAAGAAAATCGAAGCTGCAGGCGGTACTGTTACTGTGATCGAGAAGAAAAAATGGAAACGCGATTATTCTGCTTCGACACAGAAACAAGTAAAAGCTGAAACAGCAACGGATTCAAACGAGTAAGGTTTTTACTGCAATGCTTCAAGCAATCATAAACATCTTTAAAATTCCGGAACTTCGCAACCGTGTGTTTTTTACGTGCACAATGATTGCGATTTACCGTATTGGTTTTTGGATTCCGCTTGCAGGCGTAAACCAACAGCAAATGGTTGAAGCAGCGGCAAAGGCAACTGAAGATGCAAGCGGTTGGGGCAAGTTCCTTGACTATGCCTCCATCTTCTCTGGTGGTTCGTTCTCCCAATCAACCATATTTGGTTTAGGGATTATGCCGTACATTACTGCGTCAATTATCTTCCAGCTTTTGCAATCGGTAATGCCAAAATTGCAAGAGTTGAAGAAGGAAGGCGCAGCTGGACAAGCAAAAATTACTGAATGGACACGCTACGCGACAGTTGCGATGTGCTTCATTCAAGCCATGATGTGGCTGAAGTTCATCGCTGCACAAGGCTTGATTCGCCCAGAATTCTTAAATCCTGGCGGATTGCTCGTCTTCTACCTAGCAGGCGTAACAGCGCTTACAGCTGGTAGTGTTTTCTTAATGTGGCTTGGCGAACAGATTGACAAGTACGGCATCGGCAATGGTGTTTCCTTGATTCTGACCGCGGGTATTGTTGCGAGAATGCCGCAGGCAATTACGTGGGTTTGGGACAACTTTAGTACATCACAACAATCGACCTCTGGGCAAACGGGCATTCTTGGCGTTGGGTTTTTAGTGGGTGCATTTGTTTTTGTTGTCGCAGGTGCGATTCTAATTACCGTTGCGCAGAGGCGTATACCAATTCAGCAAGCGAAGCATACCCGTGGCCGAAAAACCTATGGCGGTGGACGTCATTACTTGCCATTACGTGTAAACCATGCGGGTGTTATGCCGATTATTTTTGCTAGTTCGCTTTTGATTTTTCCTTCAGCATTCTTTGGGTACCTTCAATCCGCAGCATCAGCATCGCCGGATCCATCGAGTTGGTGGGTTGCAACAACAACTTTCTTAAATGCGAATTTCCAAATGGGCGAATATCCATATATCGTCTTAGAGATTATTTTGATTTACTTCTTCAGTTACTTCTGGACAACCATTGTTTTTAGTCCAGAAGACATGGCAAGGCAATTACGGGATAATGGTAGTTTTATCCCAGGTTTACGCCCTGGTCCTCGAACTGCTGAATATTTAGAAACAGTCGTGGAACGAATCACGTATGTGGGCGCTGGATTTTTGGCGGTCATCGCGGTCATTCCATCAATCGTTTCTAAAGAAATGCAAATTCCATTCTTTGTTTCAAGTTTTTTGGGCGGTACAGGATTGTTGATTGTTGTGAGTGTGGGTCTTGATTTGATTCAACGAATCGAAGCGAACCTCCTCATGCGTAACTATAAAGGATTTCATGATTCACCTGTGCGAAGTCGCACCAGTGGATCATCAAGGAGGCCCACAGGAGCATAATCGGTACACGAATGGCTAAAGAAGAAAAAATTACACTCGACGCAGAAGTTATTGAAGCGCTTCCAGACGCAAGATTCAAAGTGAAGCTTGAAAATGGACACGAGTTACTTGCGTATATAAGTGGGAAAATGAGACGGTTTTATATCCGCATCCTTCCAGGCGACAAAGTTACAGTCGAGATTAGTCAGTATGACATGTCCAAGGGACGAATTACATACAGGCACTAATTCACAAAGAATGAAGAGGTAAGAATTATGAAAGTTAAAAGTAGTATTAAACGAAGAACGAAAGATTGCCAAATCGTCATCCGAAAAGGCAAGCGGTACGTTATCAATAAGAAAAACCCAAGATTGAAAGCTCGACAGGGCTAAGCTTCGGCTTTCCCTAGAGATTGGAGAACATATATGCCACGTATTGCAGGTGTAGACATCCCAGAAAACAAGAAGGTGCGTTATTCGCTCCGTTATATCTACGGTATTGGTCCAAAGATTGCGGACGATATTTTGGAAATTGCCAAAATCGACCCAGACACAAAAGCGCGTGATCTTACTGATGAAGAAGTTGGTCTGATCGCAGCGTATCTAGATGAAAACTTAGCTGTTGAAGGTACACTTCGGCGCCAAGTGCAACAAAACATTCAGCGGTTACGCGACATTCGGTCTTACCGAGGCGAACGCCACCGTAAGGGCTTGCCAACGCGAGGACAACGAACTCGTTGTAATGCGCGCACTCGTAAGGGTCGTAAGAAGACTGTTGCAGGTAAGAAGGGCGTTAAAGGCTAAGAAGTGATTCGGCACGGTGCCGTTTCACTCGCAAGGTTCCTCTGGTGCTATGCATTAGAGATTCAGGAATCGCATGAGCGAAAAAGGATAGAATATTATGGCTAAAAAGAAACTACGTAAAAATATTGGCAAGGCAATCGTTCATGTCAAAGCAACATTCAACAACACCATCGTCACTATGACTGACCTAAGTGGCGAAACTCTTTGCTGGGACTCAGCGGGTACAGTTGGCTTCAAAGGTGCGCGAAAAGCGACACCATTTGCAGCTGCACGAGCAGCAGAAAAAGTGGCTGTGAAAGGTCGCCGGATGGGTGTAACTGAAGTTGAAATTCGAGTTAAAGGTCCAGGTAGTGGTCGCGATTCAGCAATCACATCATTGGAGCAAAACGGTTTGCGCATTACAGCGGTGGAAGACCACACTGGCGTGCCACACAATGGCTGTCGTCCTAAGAAACAACGCCGCGTTTAAAAGTATTTTTGTACGCACCTTGGAGATGGGTTTGATGGGTTTGACAGCCACCATCCTCCGATTCCAGGTAAGCGTTTATTTTTGGCTTAAAGCCACTGTCAAAAGAGGAAAGAACGAATGATGCATGTACGATGGCGCGGGCTCGAACTCCCCGCAAGTGTAATTTTAGAAGAACAATCAGCAACGAACACATTTGGCCGATTTATTGTTGAGCCATTCGAAAATGGTTTCGGTACGACTGTCGGCAACTCACTACGCCGAATTTTGCTCAGCACAATTGAGGGCTCAGCAATCACATCTATTCGAGTAAAAGGTGCTGAACACGAGTTCTGCACACTCGAAGGTGTTAAACAAGACATGGTCGACATTGTTTTGAATGTGAAGGGTTTGGTTATTGATGTAGATTCAGACGGACCAAAAATTCTTCGCCTTTCAGCAACAGGTCCAGGCGAAGTTACTGCTGACCTAATTGAAGCGGACGCTTCAGTCACAATCCACAACCCAGACCATGTCATCGCAACTTTGACAGATAATGTTGAATTTGAAATGGAGTTTACCGTTGAGCGTGGTCGTGGATACGTTCCCGCTGCGGAACAGTACGCTACAAAAGACGAGCAAGTCATTGGCGAGATTCCAGTCGACGCCTCCTTTAGCCCTGTGCAACGTGTTCGCTACCGTGTTGAAAATACACGTGTTGGCCAACAAACAAACTTTGATCGCTTGATTATCGACATTTGGACTGATGGAACCATCAGCCCAGAAATGTGTCTAGTTGAATCAGCTAAAATTCTTCGTAAACATCTGAATGCTTTTGTTCAGTTTGATTCACTTGGAACTAAAGTCGTGAGTGTAGAAGCAGCGGCTGCTGCGGCAGTTGATGAAGAGTTAATTCGTAAACTCAACATGTCAATTTTAGACCTTGATCTCACAGTTCGATCTTCGAACTGTTTAGAACTTGCGTCGATTGACCGTGTTGCGCAACTCGTGTCATTAAACGATCGCGAATTGCTTCGAATCCGAAGCTTCGGTCGTACATCACTTCGAGAAATCAAACGAAAACTTGACGACCTGAACTTAACGCTTGGCATGCAATTGCCTCCAGGCGTTGACGGTACTGTTGAACTTCCACCTGTTGAAGAAGGCGACGATTCGTACGATGAAGATGATGATTTTTGTGACGCAGGCGAATGCAGCACAGAAGACCAAACAAGTAATGACAACCCTGGAGACGAAGTCATCGGCTCCACCGAAGGTGATGAATAATCAAAGTGCAATTAGCGCTTTGTAAGGAGTACAGCCATGCGACATAGAATTCATGGAAAACAATTGTGTAGAGATAGCGAACATCGAACAGCAATGCTTCGAAACCTCGCTGCTGGGCTTTTTGAACATGGTCAAATCGAAACGACCTTGCCAAAAGCAAAAGCAGTGCAGCCGTTTGTTGAAAAAATAATCACGATCGCAAAACGCGGCGGGTTTAATGCACGCAAGCGTATTGAACAAATGATCAACGACCGCAAGATTCATGTTTGGGTTGCTGATCCAAACGTGCCAGATTCGGCAAAGCAAAACGACCACTTTGATTTGCCAAGCGAAGATGCAATTGAATTTAACCGGTACGGTGAAGTTCGAAAAGCACCTCGCCTTGTGCAGCACATTTTGACTGCTGTTGCTCCTAAGTACGCTGACCGAGATGGTGGCTACACCCGAGTCATCAAAATCGGAAAGCGTCGTCTTGGAGACGGTACTGACTTGGTTATATTGCAACTTGTCGGCGAAGAAGAAGGCCCACAAGTAGGTGGTGGTAACGACTCACGTCGTCGCACACAAAAGCAACGTCGTCGTGACTTCGCTGCAAAAGTTCTTGTTGCAACAACGCCTGTTGTTGAAGAAGAATCTCCAACAGCCGAAGAAACAACTGCCCCTGAGGCAGAAGCTACTCCAGAAGTAGCACCTGAAACTGATGCTCCAGAAGCAGCAGCTGATGACACTGAAAAAACTGAAGAATAAGCTTCAGTTAAAGATTTGCATTCAAAACAGCCCCGAGTGTACTCGGGGCTGTTTTGTAGTGACACCTTCATCCCTAGTGTCTGATCCCCTATAGGGGTCAGCGGTCAAAAAGTGGGTATCATGCACACATGCTTGCAACGCTCCAAAAATTACAAGAAGACGCTATTGATGAAATAGGGACAGTTGACTCGATTGACGGTTTAGAAGCATGGCGTGTGTCTTTTTTGGGTTCAAAAGGACGTTTGAAAGGGGTCATGCCTTTGATGAAAGACGTATCCAAGGAAGAAAAGCCAGTTGTGGGCAAGCGGCTTAATGAAGTGAAAAGCGCACTCGAGAGTGCTTTTGACACGCGCAAGCAGGAACTTGCAGGTGCAACTTCGGCAAGGCCGCCAATGGATGTTACTGAACCCGGCGATGATGTTGCACTTGGGCGAAGGCACATTATTACAAAAACAATTGACGGTATCACCGAAGTGTTTAGCCGAATGGGTTTCTCTGTTGCGTACGGACCAGAAGTCGAAGATGAATACCACAATTTTAATGCATTGAATATTCCCGACGATCATCCGGCACGTGATCCTATCGATAACTTTTTCATGGGTGGCGATCGAATGCTACGCAGCCAAACATCGACGGTGCAAATTCGTGTCATGGAATCAACACCACCACCGATTAAAATTATCGCCGTTGGGCGCGTGTATCGTCCCGACACGCATGATGCGACACATTTTAGTATGTTCCATCAATGCGAAGGACTGCTTGTCGCGCCAAAGGTTTCAATGGTTGACCTGAAGACAACGCTGTTTCAGTTTGCAAAATCCTATTTTGGTGAAAAAGCCGAAGTTCGATTTCGCCCAAGTTTTTTCCCATTTACAGAGCCCTCTGCTGAAGTGGACATGAAAATGAAAATTAAAGGGAAGTGGCAGTGGGTTGAAATCGGCGGGTGTGGTTTAGTTGACCCAAATGTTTTTGAACAAGTCGGATACGACAACGACAAATGGCAGGGCTTTGCTTTTGGATTGGGGATAGAGCGTGTGGCAATGCTTAAGTATGGCATTCAGGATATTCGCTGGTTGTACGAAAACGACGCACGGTTCCTTCGGCAGTTTTAAGTGGAACAAGCACACGAAAACGAATTGCAGTACAAGGCAACATGGCCAACGACAATTGGTGCAGTGTGCATTATTGTTGGCGGGTTGTCTCTTTTTGGTGGCTGCCTTGCACTTACTGGCATGGCAGAGATGGAACAGTTGCATACTGCTATCCCTTTTGGCGATGGCGAGCTGAGCGAAGAACTCGTTGCGCAATTAAAAGCAACGGACCCCGCAGCTTGGATTGAACCCACAGCATCGTATGTAAACATTCTCCTGTCAATAGTACTTATGGGCTCTGGTATGTCGCTTTTGCAACGCTCGCCAAAAGCGAGGAGCGTACTTTTATTCTGGTCTGTTTTTTTTATAGTATTCACAATAGCAGCGGCAATAGTAAATTGGTCGCCAAGAATGGCACTCGTACAACAAAATAAAGAAGTCGAGGGTATGTTCCTTGCCCAGATTGTCCTATCGACCCCGTTGTACTTGGCTTTGCCGGTATTTCTATTGATTTACTTGAACCGAAAGCAAACACGCAACGAGGTCGCTTCTTGGCGGTAAACTACTCCACATGCAATTTTTAGAGGAACTAACATGGCGTGGGCTTCTGCACCAGACAACTGGTGGCGAGGAACTGCAAGAGCATCTTGCAAGCGGGAGCCGGATTGCGTATTGCGGATTTGACCCAACGAAAGATGCACTAACTATTGGTAACTACATGCCAATCAAAATGCTTCGGCACTGGCAATTAGCTGGGCACAAGCCGATTGTATTGATGGGTGGCGGTACGGGGTTAATTGGCGACCCGTCGGGCAAAGATGCTGAACGGCAACTGTTATCAAAAGAGCATGTCGCCAAAAATATAGAAGGACAACTTCGCTGTTTTTCAAAGGTGCTTGATTTTGAAGGCGAGAATGCTGCAGTCATTGTGAACAATGCAGATTGGTTGTGTGAGCTCGGCTTTCTCGACATGTTGCGTGATGTAGGGAAATATTTTTCTGTGAACACAATGATTCAAAAAGATTCTGTGAAGGATCGCTTGAACAACCGTGAGCAAGGAATCTCTTACACGGAATTCAGTTACATGATTTTGCAAGCGTACGACTTTTTGCATCTTCGACGCGAAATGGATTGCACAATTCAAATTGCAGGCAGTGACCAGTATGGAAACATTGTTGCAGGAATAGATTTAATTCGACGTGACATGTCTGGCACAGAAGATGACGCGTTTCGTGGTGCGGGAATTACGAATCCGTTAGTGACAGCAAGTGATGGCTCCAAAATTGGCAAAACAGAAAAGGGTGCAATTTGGTTAACCGAAGACAGGACAAGTCCGTATGCCTTTCATCAATACTGGCTCAACATTCCTGACGAAGATGCAGGCAAGTTTTTGCGTTGGTTTACTTTTTTAGATCAAAAAACAATTGAGTCAATCGAACAGCAACACAGCGAAGCGCCACATCAGCGGGCAGCTCAAAAAGCACTCGCGGATGCAATGACTGAAACATTTCATGGCCCTGATAATGTTGTGCGATGCAATGAAGCTGCAAAAGCACTGTTCGGTGGCGATGTTACATCACTGGACGAAACCATGCTCGGTGAAGTATTTGCTGAAGTGCCAGCTGGTGAGTTTGCAAAGAGTTCGCTTGGGACGGATGCAACCGCACTTGTGGAACTTCTTCCCCAGACTGAACTGTGCAGTAGCAAGCGCGAAGCCCGCGAGTTTTTGAAAAACGGTTCAGTTGCAGTTAACGGCGAAAAAATTAATGCAGACGTTGCACTTGATCGTATGTTGACCTCTGAAGATTTGCTTCATGGTTCAACCATTTTGCTTCGTAGAGGCAAAAAAGCGTGGTTCGCAACCCGCTGGTCGTAACTTGTGCCATTGGGGCTAGTTAACTGCCAGGGCCAATGTTGGATTGTGCTATCGGTTCAATCTCTAACTCAATGTCAAGCAGTGAAGGGTCTTCGACGGTTGCGACAAGTTCGTGACCTGTGCCGTCCTTCATGATTGCAAGGAACGCCGAAACACGTTTAGCGCCAATTTGTTGTTCCATTTCACTCGAAGCAAGTCGAAGAATGGCGAATACTTTCACATCTCCTGCATCAATACCTTTGATAATCTCTGCATCTGCTTCGATGGTGACAAATGGAATAATTTTTCTTGCAAGTGTCACAGAGTACGCTGAGTAATCTTCTGCAGGTCCAGCTATAAGCACGCGGACTTGTGGAAGTTCCTTAGTCTTCGTACTTGATTGGATTTTAAAAGTAACAGCAACACGGCTTGGCGACGCCGTTACACCAGCGATGGCGAGTGCTTCGGGCAATCGAATTATGGCGTCCTTTGTGTGGACGATGCCTGGTTGAAGTTTTTGCAATGCAATTTCGCTAACAACAGCAGTTGCAGTTATTGCCTTAGGTAGACTTTTTCGAAGTTCTCTTGGAATGTGCAGCGTGACTGTTTCGGGGTCAACGGTTACGTCACCGCTTGCGGTTACATTTGGTAATTGCACTTCTACAATTGCTTCGACAAGTTCCACAGTATGGATAGTAAGTGGAAACTGTTTTGATGTAGCTTCATCAATCATTGCACCGGTGTCTTTTATGGAATCCAGTGACGCTAGCCTTCTAGAAATTTCAGAAAGTGTTAGCTGTTCATCCATATCACTGAGTGTTAAATGCAACCCGCCGTCGCAGGCACTTTTTGCCGAATCAACCGCAGTGCGTGCGCCTGAAAGAGCAAGAGTTACAGAAGTTGATTCAGGAGAAATTGTGCTCGTGGAACCTTCGGGTGGCGACAAAAACACGGTCACGGTCACATCTGAAGTGTACTTGGTTTTTCCTGCCGCCCAAAACCAAACCACGACTGTCAATGCAGTGATAAAAAGAATCGCGCCAATGTTATCTTTGCGTTTCATTCTGCTTGCTCCGTTGCTGTTGGTGCAGTGATTTCCTCAGTGGATTGATTCTCTGCAGTAGTATCATCTTGCACAGGATTCAATCGTTTCGCAAGTTCTGATTCAACGTCGTCTCGTTCTATAAAAGTTAACTCGCCATGGTCTGCAAAAGAAATGCGACCGGTTTGTTCACTAATGATGATGACGAGCGCATCGCAACGCATCGATAATCCAACACCAGCTCGATGCCTTGATCCAAGGTCTTCAGAGAGCATTGCAGATTCATCAGCAAGAGGGAATTGAACATTCGCTTTGACAACACGGTCGCCGTTAATAATTAACCCAAGGTCATGCAATGGATTGTTCGGCCAGAAAATAGATTCGAGTAATGAGGAACTAACTTCCGCATCAAGTGGTTGCCCGCCGATGACATGATCAGCAATTCTGTTTTCCCGTTCAATTGCAATGAGTCCACCGAATTGATTTCTTCCTATGAATACAGATGCGTTTGCAATTGCAGATATAGTTGTTCCGCCTACCGAAGTCATGTTTCGAAAACGTGCAAACATTTCGGACTGACTAATGCGAACTGCGGCTTGCCTAAGCTCAGGCTGGAAAATTATTATCAAAAGTAAAAACAAACCTGTTAGAAACTGGTCTGCAAAAAAATCTAGCCGATCAAACTGCGCCATGTTTTCGGGGACTAACTGGAGAAGCCAGAGCGGCAGGAGAATGACAAACAGGCCACGAATGACGACTCCACCTCGAGAGCCCTTAAGAAATTTGTACCCAAAATAGATAATAATCCAGATAATTGTGAGCTCAATAATTGTCTCAATTGGGTTATACCTAATAATATTCCAAGTCATATCCTCAAAGTATACGCTTATCCCGTAGGATTCTCATATATGGCACGATTTGGAAACACACAAGGCGTATCACGGCCCACCGGCATATGCGCAGAAACTGGCGATGGACTGGTCCCTAACACGCAAGCGATGGCAACATTGAGCGAGCGAGAAGAGGACGAGGGCTTCGATCGGCTCGATTACAGCATCAGTGCATGGGAGGAAGGGAAACGTCCTAAACGGCTCTTTAGCTACTGGAAATACACGGTTCCTGATTCAGAGAAAAAGCAAGGAATCATGATTGATGATGCCGTAATCGACGATTTATTCGAAAGACTTGCTGATGAGGAGCAACCCCAGCGGATTGCTTTTCGGTATATTTTGGCGCTTGTTTTGTTGAGAAAACGAAAATTAAAACTCGTAGGTAGGGAAGATGCTGACGAAGGCGAGATTTGGCTCTTGCAATGTAAGGGTGTAGAAGGGGAGCCAGTTCGAGTGAAAAATCCTGGAATTGCCGAAGAAGAAATTCAGGATTTATCTGAACAATTAGGCGAAATTTTGCAAGGTGACTTTTAATGCGGATTTTTTTTCTGCTGTTTTGTGTTTTTGCGGGCTGTTCACAAAAGAGTGAACTGGTCACGCTGCCGGCATCGCATACTCCAACTGAAGTGCAGAAGGCGCAGAGGACACGCACTGCAGAATTTGATGAGCTTGTTGGCAGAGGCGTTGTGGAGTTTCACTGGACCGATGATTCGGGAAATCATCGTGAACAGGGCGATTTAGATTTCTGGAAACAAGGCGATACTATTTCGTTGCGTGTATCAAAACTCGGCGAACTTTTGTTGTGGTTTGGCGGCGACAAAAATGAACACTGGCTGTTTGATATGTTGGGCGATGAAACATCGTTAACGTTTGATGGAAACAACGGAATGTTTTCTGACATTGCAACAGCGCTTGTGTTACTTGGTTTAGCGCCGTTACCAAATGGAAGCATGAAGATTGAAAAAGGCGTTGTCATACTTGTTGATACAAACGGGAATGATTGGGCAGCAACATTCGACCCAATCTCGCACCGTCCTCTTGAAATGTCTGTTCGTTCTGGCGAAGATGTTTCGAGTGCTTTGCATCGAAAGGGTATACAAGTTGAACTTGCAAATACCCACGAGATTTATTGGCCGATGACAGGCGGGCTTATTGATGTGACGGATACGCGCGGCGACACAGAAATCAAAATTGCATTTTCCTCTTTGTCAACAATCGTAGAAGATGAACCAATGGGTCGTGTTTTGGACAGCGCATACTTGCGCAAAGCGCTTAATCCAGACGTGGTGTATCAAAAGGTGAATGAAGATGATTGAGCTAGTACTCACAATCGTGCTGTCCAACACACCACTTGCGCTTGTAGGGAATGACTCAGGTGTTTGGTTTATTGGTGACGTTGATCCAGGCGTTGCTTCATTTGCTCGTGCGCAAGATTTGGACCACGAACTTTGTGAGCAAGTAGGCAATGGTGAGTACCTTGTGATCCACCCTTTTACGCGTAGGCCTGCTGGGCTTGCAGTTGAAGAGCAAGCAATGTGGTTTATTGATGATAGTTACGGCGTAGGGTTGTACACCATACAACTTGCGGCATCACAGCGCGCGAGTAAGTCTCAGCATGTTTTGATGCAAGCACCTGTAATGCGGTCAGTGTTTGAAACCGACAAGCATTCCACAGATTTTTTGCTTTACCAATCAGCTCCGTTGTTAGTATTTGGAGATGGCGAATCTGAAACGGAGCTTGTGCACTTTGTGCATAGGCAATGGGAGTCACTTCCAAGTATTGGCGACTCTGGTGCATGTGTCACTTCATTTCAGGGCGAACTTCTTTGTGCAGTCCAGGAAGAAGATGGAAAAATAATGGTTTCTTCTTTGCGAGATACTGCCTGGGTAGTGCGTAATTCTGAACTGACTATCGATGGCGAGCTGACTGATTTTTTCAGTAAAGATGATTGGCCAATTTTAGTTGCAGTAAAAGAAGGCAGGGCAACACTTCACGGCATTCAAAACAATAGTTTGGTTGAACTGGCGAGCTTTGCAATTCCTAAAGGTCGCTGGGGGGTGACCCCATCACCGAGTGGCTTGACCGTTGCAGGTGTTGAACGGAATGGAACGACGACGTTTTTGGATATTGGTTGGCCGTCTGGGTCGATGAGTGATCCAGTCGTGCTGGCAGAGCGATTTAGAGGGGATGATACGTTGTTGATGACGGTCCTTTTCATCTCGATGGTATGCGTAAGCATTATTTTGCTCTCGAAAATCCGTACTAATCGCATATCTCAGTGATTCGCTGTTTTAATGCGTTTCTAGAGTCGCAACCATGCAAAACAGCTATGGGGCCTGCCTCTCGAAAAAACACCTTTGAGAAATTAATCTCATTTTGGAAAAACGTCTTTGAGGAGTTAATCTCTTCGTAAATCGTCGCTTATAGCTGAATTAATAGTGAAAAAAGGGTTCATGTGCCGATAATAATCACGTGCAGTGCATGGATGCGCTGTTGGTATGTCTGTTTTTGCAAAGGGCAAAAACACGGAGAGGATGTTTCGTGAAAGACAACGTTAGCGCTGTAAAGCAAGCAAGTACAAAAACAAAACAAGCAATGCTCTTGCTTGGATTTATCGCTTTTACAGCCGGAATTCTTTGGTCTGTGCAAGCGAGTGAGCATGGCACACAAATGATAATTGCTCAGGAAGATACACTCATCGAGGGTGCAGAAAACGGTTCTGAAGAATCAACAAGCCCTTGGAGTGCCTTCTTGCCCAAAAGTGCTGCCCAAAAACGGGATGGTGTTCGGACGCAGCGGCAGAATGAACTTGCACAAATGATTAGCAATTTTAGTGGTGTAAAAAATGCAACTGTCGTTCTTTCAGATGACCAGAAGCAGGGGATTGGGCAACCAAGCAGAGCAATGACTGCTTGTGTCATGGTGGAGCCATCGAATGAAACACTTTCTTCTGTGACGTTGCTCGCTATTCGAACAGTTGTTGCTGATGCCACTTCAGGTTTAGCGGCAAACAACGTCAATATTATCAACACGACAATTGGGGCGATTGCAACTGGTGCGTCTCCTTCTGTCTTGCAAAAACAACAAGCAGGTATTGTTCGTAACGAAGTCGAGCAGTCTCTTGGTCTGACGATGGCAACGGTTTCTGTACGCATGCATCGTGATAATTTGTTGACGGAATTCATTCCATGGATTGACAACGCCGTTCCAGTAGTTCGTGTTACGTTGCCGCAATCATGGGTCACAAAAAGAACTGGACAAGTAGGGAGCGAAGATCTTGCTCTTCAGGCGATTATAAACAGAGTGATTGATGTTGCTCCAATGGCGGAAGTGACTATTGCAGTTGTACAAGATGCAGCAATTGTTGCTCCTGTTTTTGCATCTCAAGAATCATACGGAAAGCAAATCACGCTCTTGTTTGGAATCCTAATAGTGATTGGGGCAGGTGTGCTACCAGATAGAAGACGGCGACTTGCTGAATCCGTTGTTCTGAAACGGGAAAAAAGTGCTCGCGAGGAAGCGATAGCAATACTTGCTTTGAATCACCAGCAGGCACGGCAAGCGATAAACTCACTTGAAGGCGCCTATAAAATTGAGGTGTTGCGATTAATCGTTGATTCGACAGAGACCCCGCTTGAAGAAATGCCGGTTGTTGAAATTGCAACAGGCACCCAGCTAGAATTAACAAAGTGTGGTTAAGCGTCCGCGAATGTTCCGCGTGTAAGCATTAACTCAAGCGTCTGTCCAACGATATCAACTTCTCGCTGTGTCATCGAAGTGTAAAACGGCAAAGCAATCGTTCGTTCTGAGATAGATTCTGCTACAGGGCAGGGCGTGTCTTTTGCATGCTCTGCAAATAAAGGCAACGAAGTAATCGATTGAAAATAATCAGCAGCGCCAATATCATGCCGGTGTAGTCCTCGGATGACTTCGTCTCTTTCTTCTCGAGTGAAGTTGTCGCTCAGCCGAACAACGTATCCGTCCCAACTCATTTGAACTTCATCTTCAATCGTAGGGCAAGAGATGTGCGCTACGCCACCAAGTCGACGCATATACCACTGAGCGACTTGATCACGTTTTTGCATGATTTCTTGCATGCGTTGCATTTGCACTGAGCCAACTGCGGCGTGTACTTCACTCAACCGTACGCCGTGTCCAGTTGATTGCATGAGCTCATCAGTACGAACTAAGTGTAATTCGTCTGTGCCCATCGTTGGGTCACTTGCAAAACCATGATTTCTTTTTAGCCTACATTGTTCCGCAAGGCCATCGTCATCAGTAACGATAACACCACCATCTACGCATGTAATTTGCGCGTTGCCGTGAAATGCAAAAATAGCAACACGTCCAAATGTGCCGACTTGCCGCCCTCGGAGTTGTGATGCAATGGCTTGGCTTGCATCTTCAACGAGTGGGATTTCTTGCTCTTGTGCAATGCGGGCAATCGCATCGACCCCTGCAGGATTCCCAAAAGTATGCGTAGCAATGATGGCTTTGGTTTTGTCAGTGATTTTGTTTGCTAAATCTACGGCATCAATATTCATAGTACGTGGATCGCAGTCAGCAAAAACAGGAATAGCGCCAATACTAATTAACGTAGAGGCTGTTGCAGGAAACGCGAACGCAGGAATGACAACTTCGTCGCCGGGTCCAATGCCCATGGACTCAAGCACGATATGCATGGCACTGTAGGGCGAGTTGGTCGCGATGCCAAAATTGCTTGTTGCATGTTTAGCAACCGCTTGTTCAAAACGAGCAGTCCACGGTCCAAGTGCGAGTTGCTCACCGAGTAACGCGTCGGATGCAGCTCGTGTTTCACGGTCAGTGATGTTTGCACAACTCAGAGGTATATTTGATGACATAGGTTTTTATGGTGTACTTACTGCGGCTAGTGCTTTGTCGGCAAGGCCCATTCGTTTTAGGTAAAGCCATGCCGCTTGCGTTTCAAGTGCTGGACCAAGATGTCCGCCACCTGCGGCAATAATGCCGAGGTACTCTTGGTCATTTTTCTGCAAGGGAGAGGAGGATCGCGCGATTAACAGAAGTGCAAGAACATCCGCTTTGTTCACGCCAATGCGCCGTAGTTTTGTTGCTTGCTCTATTGCGTCATCGTCAGCAAGCTGCAGCATTGCAAGTAGTAACAATTCTTGTTGCTCGCTGTCGTCTTTGGCGTCTTCTAAAATTACCCATGCACTTTCTGGTGCTAGTTCTATCAAACGAGTGAATGCCCGTATTGCAACTTCTTTTCTTCTGCCAGTGGCCTGCTCTTCAACTGTAGAAAGTGTTTCGTAAAACGGTAACGCTTGTTCTTCAGTGAGTACTTCTTCTGCAAGTCGGAACGCCCAATCAGTAGAAGCACGATGGCCTTGTTGTGCCAGTGCAGTCAATGAGGCTATGTCTTCTTCGGTCGCTTTTTCTTTGAGGCCATTAAGCAAGCCCGCCATGAATAAATTGCCAAGGAGTTGGTCACTAAGGTCGATATGCAATCGCTCACGCATTTCAACAGTTGGCGTGATCCCTGCTTCAAGTACAATCATGAGGTACCGAACTTGGTCAATCCTCGTGGGCTCGGTTGCAACCTCTCGGTTCCAGATTTCAAGCCCAGACGCACTGTCTACAGTAAGCAGTGTGTAAAGAGTCCAGTAACGTTGATTAGGAGTGAGCGCAACCGAACCGTCTTCAAGAAGTGAAACCAACCAAGGCGAGGCGCTTTTGAAATTATATTGGCGAATCAATTGCGTTGTACGTAGCAGTGCATTGTCTCGGTTGGTAGACGTCGCACGACGAAGGTATTTTGTCGTGCGATCGATGGATTCTTGATTTTTTGAAAGTAGTGCGGCGAACATCGCTACTGTTAAGTCTGTTGACTTTGCAAGGTCGCGGACAATTGCTTGGTCTACTACGGCATCGTCTCCACCCATAGCGTGCAAGTCAGTCAGCAACAATAATTTTGGGGCATCTTCAAGCTGAGGCCACTTCAAGAGTGCTTGCATTTGTTCTTTTTTGATAAGGCCATCATCAAGCGCTTGCGCAATGAGATGTTCCCGTGCTGTTGGCGCGATTTGTTGCACGAGCCAAGGGTCAATGGATTGTTCTTCGCTAAGTTCGGCGATACCTAGCACGGCATGTACTTGAACGGTCCAATCGGGATGTTGTGTAAATTGCGAAAAGAATGGACGGAGGTTTGTATCTCGCAAACTTCGAAGTGCTGAAAGATTTAAAAGGTGCTGCCCACTACGCTGGTTACTTGTTGCGTTATGCAACTGGCGAAGTGCGGCGTTTGTGCGATCTGCTTGTTTGGAAGCGGAAACTTGGGACACACATGCAAACATGCTAACAGCAGTCAAAAGATGCGCAATAGAACTCAGTGTCTTTCCCATACTCTGATTGTAGCATCTACGCAGAAATAAACCATGGAATTGGGATAAAGGAAGGAGGCGCCCACCATATCCTTTTGGCGGGACTTTCCCCTCTTCTGCCGCTTCTGAATCCGTTCAAATGGGGCTTCTCTAATCCCCCTTGTTTGCTCGCAATCGAATCGACCATGTGAGCTGGTCTACGAGTTCTTGCACGTTGACCGTTTCCCCACCTAGTTTTCGTGTGGTGTCCTCTTGGTCGAGAAATATTTCCATGTTTTTAACAGCTGCGTGGACCGGTGAATGGCTTCCTCTGCCAAGGGTGAAGGCTAATTCAGGGTAACTTAACGCGGTCATTTTTCGACCAAGGTAATACGCCATCGTTCTCCAAAACACAATTGTGGATGTCCTTGATTTCCCTCGCAGATCCTGAACGGTTAACCCACCGCGCTTGCTAGCTTCTTCAAGGATATAACTAAATTTTATTGGAAGTGTGTTAACTGGTGTTGCACGAAGGACACGGTCAACAACTTCAGCGCCGATAGTGTCGTTCATGGTATCAATCATGAGCGATGCAGTCGCGCGAAGTGTTGCCACAGCACCTTGGAGCTCACGAACGGAGCCAACGGCTTGGCTTGCGAGCCGTTGGACAGCTCCGGGGGAGAGTTCAATGCAATGTTTTTTTGTAAGTTGTTCGATGATATCGAGCCGAGTTTTTCTGTCTGGTCGTTCAATCTCTACAACCATGCCCGCGACAAATCGGTTTGCAAGCGCTTTGTTTAATCGCTTGATGAGTCGTGGTTCTTCGTCAGAGGCGAGGACGAGCCGAGCTCCACGAAGGCCAGCGGCATCGATGGTATGCAGCAGTTCCTCTTGGGTTTTTGTTTTGCTTTGGACAAAACGCACATCATCAATAGCGAGCAAATCAAGGAACCGGTATCGATTTCGGAAGCGTTCAAACTCACCGAATCTTGAACTTTGAATAAATTCATTTGTGAATTGTTCTGCTGTGACGTACTTGACTTTGCTTGCGGTTGTTTTTGCAGCGTGCTTGCAAATGGATTGTAGTAAATGCGTTTTTCCAACCCCAGGTTTGCCATGAATAAAGAGTGGCGAAATGGTTTTTCCATCCTCGTGTATCATTTGCCTCGATGCAGCGTGTGCGAGTTGGTTGCATTGACCAACGACAAAATCTGAAAAACTTAAAAGTTGTTGCGTGGGTTTCTTCCGTACATGTTGCGCAGGTTTTTTTGCAGCACCAGTTGCAGCTGTCTTTTGCGATACATCTTGCGAAGAAGCTGCAATAGTGATTTTTGTGTTGTTCCCAAATGTTTTTAACGTTGCATCTTCAATCGGCGAATTGTATTTTTGCGAAAGCCAGTCAGCATTTAGTTTTGTAGGCGCAATTATCTGAACTTCGCCAATGCCGATTTCTATTTTGGCATTGCAAAGCCACATGTTGTAGGGCCTAGTGCCAATCTGAGCTTTTAAATTGTCTCGGTAGTGCCGTTCGGAAGGCGAAGAGTTTGGCTGGGGCATGGACGATAAACCTATCACGCAAAAAGCGGTGATGAACAAAGTGAAAAGTAATAAGATTCCGTTCGACTTCCGCTCCCACCCAAATTTTCCTCAGCGGCGTGCCCATCCTTGGGCAATTTGAGGAGGGTAGCAAAAGTGGGCTTCACAAAAGAAGGTGCGCATGATAAACCTGTCGGTTTCTGTCGACTGTTGGTACGTAAGTGCAGTAAATGACTAGTCCAACGTGCAGTGGAGAAAAAATAAAATTACCAAAAAATGAAATTGTCAACAAACTGTGGACAACTTCAGAACAACTTTAAAATCATCGCTCTCCCCATTTTTTTCTGATTCTTGTGTTCGATGATTTTGTGATGTTCTGTGCCTCATGCATGCACGCAACTCTTACTTTGCTTGCGGCTTACTGTTGAGCTGCTGTGGAGTTGGACTGCTCGTTGGTCAGTTTGGCTTGCGTTAAGTGTAAGGACCCGTCTTTCTCTAAATCATGCATCAGCAAACGCTTGGGTCAGTCAGTTTTTTACCACTGGTTGGCAGATTCGATTGTGTATATGGTGAATTCATCCCCAATGTCGCTTCTAGGCACTCAAAACTTCTCAAGATGCATCACTTCCGACCATCCTACTGCTAGAATATACCCCCCAAGGAGAAGCACATGCGATTACTTTTTAGAACACTTATTTTTATTGTCCTCGCCTCGATAGTGCAGTCAGGTTTTGGATATCCAAAAGCCACAGACCGAGCAGAACGATGGCAGTTACGTCTTGATACAAACGACCTTCGATACTATCGAGATAAGAAGACAGGCGATGGATATTGGGTGCTTGTGTATGAAGTAACGAATGAAACGGAAAAAGACAGGAACTGGACGCCTAATTTTGTGCTTGCAACTGATCGTGGCGAGTTGCTTTCAGACGGAGAAAATGTGCCTCGTCAAGTTCAGTTGTCGATTTTGGACACCTTTGGCGATGCGTTAATGGTCGCACCATCCGATGCAAGTGGCCCACTCCTTCAGGGCGATGCATATGCAATTCGCAGCTTTATTGTCTGGAAAGCGGGGGATGAACATATCCCAGGTTACCAACCACTGCGTGAAATTCAAGTTTTTGCAAGTGGCGTCAGTGGTGACACTGCTGAAGTGACACACCCGATTACGGGCGAAAAGAAACGACTTCGACGGGTATTGCAGTTTTCATGGTTCGTCGACGGCAATTACGATTCAATTTTGCTTAAGCCATTGCCGCAACGGCCTGTTGACGGTGGTACATCTGCTCTACGACTCTCAACGGATGAAAAAGACAGCATTGGCGGTGATACTGTGACTCGAAAATGGATTTTTCGTTAAATCTGTGTTGATAAGTAAATGTACAGGGGTTGAATCGAGCCATTTGGCTTGATACAATACGGGGCTCCCGTAAGTTGCGGGTTATTTTATAAGGAGTAATGCTGTGGCCCATAAGAAAAGTGGTGGTTCAACCAACAACGGACGCGATTCAAACCCGCAATATCGTGGTATCAAGCTATATAGCGGTGAAACTGCCAAGGCTGGCTCGATTATTATTCGACAGTGTGGAACAAAGTTCAAAGCTGGGTATAAAGTAAAACGTGGCAATGATGACACGCTATTCGCGCTTGAACCAGGTCTGGTTCGATTCCGTGGACGGTATATTGACATTATTCCAAGTGACGCAGCAGTTCCGCAGTTTACTGCAGCGAACTAAGCGCACGCACGGAGCTAAAGGTAACGCATGTTAGTTGATCGAGCCCGAATATTTGTTCGCAGTGGCAAGGGTGGCGATGGCTGTATGAGTTTTCGTAGGGAAAAGTATATTCCAAAAGGTGGTCCAAACGGTGGCGACGGGGGTGATGGGGGAGATGTGATTTTAGTTGGAGATGGGAGTGTTGGCACATTGTTGCCATTGACCCATCGCCCACATTACCGTGCAGGGCACGGAATCCAAGGCAAAGGCAGCCAGATGCATGGTGCAAACGGCGAGAACAAAGTGGTAAAAGTTCCGTTAGGCACACTTGTGACAGATGAACATACCGGCATGTTGCTTGCAGATATTTCTGAAGAAGGCCAAGTGTTGATAGTTGCAAACGGTGGCAAGGGGGGTTGGGGAAATGAACATTTTAAATCAGCGACCAATCAAGCACCTCGCGAAACAACTAATGGCGAGCCAATCGAAGAGCATATTCTCCGGTTGGAATTGAAGCTGATTGCTGATATTGGTTTGGTTGGATTGCCAAATGCAGGCAAATCAACATTACTCTCTTCGATATCAGCCGCAACGCCTAAGGTTGCAGATTATCCTTTTACAACATTGCAGCCGCATCTGGGCATCGCTGAGCTTGATGTGAATCGACGTCTTATTGTAGCTGACATACCAGGCTTGATTGAAGGCGCTGCGGATGGTGCGGGGCTTGGGCATCGATTCTTGAAGCATATTGAGCGCACTGGTGCGCTGTTGCATCTTATTGACGTAATGCCTGTAGATGGCAGCGATCCTGTTTCAAATTACCGTGCAATTCGTGAAGAGCTCGAACGGTATTCGAAGGAACTTGCCTCGAAAGATGAAATTGTTGTGTTGAACAAGGTGGACCTACTCATGCCTGATGAACGCGATGAAACTATTGCTTTGATTGCTGCAGAGTTAAAACTCGATCCAGTGATCACGTGTTCGGGCGCAACTCGCGAAGGTATCCGCGAGGTCCTCGAACAAGCCTGGACCCTCACCAAAAAATAAAAAATTCCTCTGAGACTTTTTTCGGTATAAAAATACTGTAACTGCTTGTTATGCATTGGTTTGCGCTAAACATAAAAAGCGGAAAAATGTCGTCAAGTGCACTTTTATTCTTTTCACCTTAAACCGTTTGCCTAGAAAGATTTACGCGGAAAAAACACACAAAAAAGTCTTTGAGGAATACATTGACGATAAGTCAATAAATATTGTGATAAATGGGCTACACTTTGGCATATGATTGGCAGCAAAATGTTGAAAAAAGTGTTTGTTTGGGGAGGTGTATTCTTTTGCGTTCTATTTTTGACGTATGCAATTTGGGTTATTGTTGCGATGAATCGGGTGGCGACCATCAGCGTGGATTATGTTGCGAAGGTGAACGAAGTCACAAGTGCACTTCAGTCAAAGGATAGGTCGTGGGTTTTTTATCGCAGAGCAGGTATTGCGCTCAGACTCAACGAAATGCCAAAGGATGTTTTTTACGACAACGACCATGATACGCCTGTTTGGCCCTCGCAAGATGGCTGGGAACACTACGCAATATGGATAGATGGCCATGACAACACACTTGAATTGTTGCATCAGGCATCAACCAAGCAGGGCTTTGGATATTTCATCAAGGGGCGAATACAAGAAGAAGACAAAGAGCTTTGGCCAGAAGCATATGCGACGCAAGCCGACACCCCGGATGACGGTTTTATGTTGTCAGTCCTTTTGCCACAACTCATACCAATGAGGAATATGGCACAGCTCCTGGCTGCTGACGCAAAACAATCTGCCTATGAAGGGGACGCAATCCGTTGCCTACAAGACCTTATGACAATGCTGCAAATGGGGAAGCATCTTCGGGAACATCCCATATTACTTAACGACCTTCTTTCGTTTGCCATTTACAACCAAACATTTGTAACAATCGGGAAAATTGTCGAACATGCGCCGGCGCTTTTTTCAAATGAACAATTCAAAGCACTCGAACAAGCATTGCGAAGCCTTGATGGTTTTATGGCAATTCGGCTCGCTGGCGAACGGTATTTTATGCTTGACTTATTGCAACGGATGTATACCGATGATGGAAATGGCGATGGCAGCATTATTCCACTTGATGCGGCACGGTTGTACGCGAATACACAATCAGTCACCGATGTACGTAGCGAAATATCGCTAGTCCCTGCTTTTTTCGCTCCTCTTGCCGATATCTTCCACCCCTCAAGAAAAGAGATGCTTGATGAATACACAGCGAGAATGGACAGCATGGAGGCAGTTATAGGTATGCCACTCCATGTGTTGAGGCAAAAGCCAGAATTGCTTCATACAGAAGCGTATCCATCGAGTTCAACGTTAGACCCCTACTTTTTAATACATTTACTCATGCCTGCACTTGAAAACGCGGTGCTGCATGGCGAGTATACCCGCGCAAGACGAGATGCAATGTTAGCAGTGTTGTTCGCAGTGCAACAGTTCAACAAAACGGGTTCATGGCCATCGAGTTTAATAGACACTGATGTAGTGGATGCTTGGAATGGAGAGCCATTGAAAATCAAATTGGTTCATGGCGAACCAGTAATTTATTCGGTTGGCTATGATCTCGATGATGACGGAGGTATTCCACAAAAGGGTGCACCGGGTTGGAGTGAAAAATTTGTCAACGACTGGGTCATTTGGCCAAACGCACTGTAAACTGTTCTTATGCCAATCGGAATAACAAAAGAAACGCTTCAAAAGTGGTATGAGCAAGGCGTAACCTACGCAGACTACCTTGAAAAAGCAGGCGCCAAAGCCGCCCCTTGGCATGCTGTCGGCGAGCAAGCTCAACTTTCTGTTAGGCAAAAGGAATTGCTGTCAAGCTTCGTTCGAACAACGCACGTGCTCGTTATTTCGGGAGTATGGTGCGGTGACTGTTCAGCGCAAGGACCGATGCTTGCGGCGATTGCTGAAGCTTCTCCCGCAATTGACTTACGCTGGATTGATCGGGATGAAGCGGTGGAACTCTCGAATATGGTAAAAATTAATGCCGGTAATCGCGTGCCAACTGTACTTTTTATGGCAGAAGATTTTGAACCGGTAAGTATTTTTGGTGACCGAACCTTGTCGAGATACCGTGCAATTGCTGCAAGGCAACTCGGCGATACATGCGACATACCAGGTATCGAAATTCCTCAAAACGAATTCGATGCAACGTTGCAAGAATGGCTGAATGAATTTGAGCGTGTGCAGCTATTACTTCGATTAAGCGGTCGCCTTCGCCAAAAGCACGGCGATTGAACAATCCTGCCGGTCGTTTAATTTGGGATTATTTTGAGGCCCGTTCGCTGAACTCTCGGAGGAGTTCGAATGCTTCTATCGGGGATAATGAATTGATATCGATGTTTTTGAGTTCGTCGACAATTGGGCTAGATACATACTCTGTGAACAAACTCATTTGTGGTGCAACGGGTTGTTGTGATGTCTCCGCGCTTGCTTGTTGCGTGTGTACCGTTAATGTTTCGAGTAACTCATTCGCGCGTTTGACGACATCTTCTGGCACGCCAGCTATTTTCGCAACGTGGATGCCGTAACTTCGGTCGGTTCTGCCTTCTTTAATGCCATATAAGAACACAATGTCATCTTGCCACTCGCGCACAGTAACGTGCAGATTAGTAATCGAATCATCTCGGTCCGCTAAAGAAGTAAGCTCGTGGTAATGCGTAGCAAACAATGTTCGACAACCAAGCGCTGCAAGTTGTTCCGCGATGGCCCACGCAAGCGAAAGCCCATCGAGCGTTGATGTTCCACGTCCAATTTCATCAAGAATAATCATGCTATTCTTTGTTGCGTTGTTCAGAATATTCGCTGTCTCGACCATCTCAACCATAAAAGTCGACTGACCTGCGTGCAGTTCATCGCTTGCGCCGACTCTTGTGAAGATGCGGTCAACCACCCCAATGGTTGCAGACTCTGCAGGCACATAACTCCCAGTGTGCGCAAGCAATGTCAGCAATGCAACCTGGCGAATGTACGTCGACTTGCCAGCCATGTTTGGGCCAGTGATTAGTGCAAGAGTTTCGTTTTGGAGCGTGCAGTCGTTGGCGACAAAGTTTTCTTGCAGTAAACGATCAAGCACGGGGTGCCTGCCATGTTTAATCTCAATCGTAGGTGTTTCAACTAAGGTTGGCTTTGTGTACCCAAACTTTTTTGCAGTCTCTGCGAAACTGGCAAGTGTGTCAACGGTAGCGATGGTGTCGGCGAATTGTGCAATGGAAGAAAGGTGCGATGCAATCAATGTGCAGAGTTCAGAAAACAACACATTTTCTCTTGCGATTGCTATAGATTCTGCGCTTAGTACTTTGTTTTCGAATTCTTTAAGCTCAGGCGTAATGTACCGCTCTGCATTTTTCAATGTTTGTTTGCGCGTGAATATATCGGGCACATTTCCAGTTTGCGCGTGTGTGACTTCGATGTAGTACCCGAACACTTTGTTGTAGCCAACTTTGAGGGTGGTAATCCCCGTCGACGCAGTAAGTTCTGCTTGGTATTTGGAAAGCCAAACACCTGCATCACGTTGCAGCAATCTCGCTTCATCAAGTTGTGGATCAAACCCATCTTGAAAGAGTCCGCCTTCGCGCATATGTGCTGGGGGCGCATCGATGCATTGTGTTTGAATAGTTTGTGCAAGCGGAACGAGTGTATTTGAAACAGCGTGTAAATCCGAATGTAAGTGCTGCGTGGCTTGGCAGTCAAGAAGCGCCGTAAGTGCATCGCAGATAACAATAGAACCGCCAAGTGCAACAACATCGCGTGGTGTGACTCGTCCCATTGAAACACGACCGGCAATTCGTGCCACGTCTTGCACGTTGTCGAGCAACGTTTTTGTTTTTCGAAGCAATTCTTCGTCATGGATAAAATGGGAGACCACATCTTGCCGTTGTTCAATGGCAATTTTGTTTGCAAGCGGTTCGCAAAGCCATTGTCGAAGTAATCGTTTTCCCATTGCCGTGCTGCACCGTTGCATAACCCAGAGCAAAGAACCTTCCGTTGTATTGCCTTTCATGGTTTGTTCTATTTCAAGCGAACGAATGGTTGTTGCATCGAGTGCAACAATGGATGCATCATTTACAATAGAGGGTGGCCGAAGGTGTGGCAAGCCAGCGCCGCTCGCTTGGGTTTGTTTAAGGTACGCAAGCAAGGCGCCAGTCGGACCGATTCGAGGGTCGTCACTGGTTAGCCCAAAACCCGCAACGGTAGTTACGCCGTATTGCTCTGCAAGCATGGCGTTGCCCTCATCAGGATGAAACATCCAAGCAGGTCTTCGTGTAAGTGCAACACCGAAACGTGTTGCGATTATTGCGAGTTGTTCTTCGTCCTCTGAAATGATCACTTCAGAAAGGCCAAGTCGCTCAAGAGTATCACCGAGCCTTTGTACAGCACATTGATGTAACTCAAATGTACCAGTTGAAAGTTCAGTCACTGCAATAGAGACGGTTTGACCATTGCTTTGCAAAGCGCCGAGCAAATTTGATTTTGTTTCGTCGAGCAAAAATTCATCAACAAGCGTGCCGGGTGTCACTACTCGAGTAACGCCGCGTTTGACAACTCCTTTAGCTTCGGCAGGATTTTCTAACTGTTCGCATACGGCAACACGAAATCCTTGTTCAACCATTCGCCTCAGATACCCTTCGGCGGCGTGGTGAGGAACGCCCGCCATATCGAGCCCGTTTCCCCGTTGCGTGAGCGTTAGTCCAATTGATTTAGAAACTAAACGAGCATCTTCATCGAACATTTCATAGAAGTCACCCATGCGAAAGAAGAGCACACACTCTGGGTGTGCTTCTTTCATTGCACGATACTGCTGCATCGCGGGTGTAGACCATGGATTGTTTGGGGCCTTGCTCTTCTTTTTGCCCGCAGTTAACTGCTTCATGGCTATATTCTAACTATAATCACTGCTTCTTAGATGGAAATCTTGCATATGCTCACTCTCTTTTGCATCCTTATTATCGTGGCATCGCTTCTTGGTGGCGTTGTGCCTATGCTTATCAAACCAACGCATCGTCGAATCCAGTTGGCAATGAGTTGCATTGGCGGGGTAATGGCAGGCGTTGCAGTGCTTGATTTGCTGCCGGAAGCACTTGCGTACGGTGAAACAAAAACAGTTATGCTTTGGTTACTTGGCGGGTTCCTCGCAATTTTTTTACTCGAACGTTTTTTACCCTCGCATTGTCACGACATTGCGGAAACTGGACATGACGAAAAGCACGCCTGTGGGCACGAACATCAACTGACATGGATCGGCACATACGGCGGTTTAACCTTGCATAGCATTCTTGCTGGCATTGCGCTATCCGCTGCATGGAGCGCAGGCGGGATGGAAGTCGCATTTGGTGTTTTTATTGCTATTGTTTTGCATAAGCCATTTGATGGCTTGACACTTATTGCGATGATGCGGGTTGCGCATGTTGCAAAGAAAAAGGCGCATTTTGTAAACGTGTTGTTTTCTTTAAGCGTGCCTATTGGGGTGTTGTTGTTTCAGCTTGGCGGGGATGTGAGCAACTCTGCAATCGCGGCAGCGCTTGCGTTTTCAGCGGGCATGTTCCTTTGTATTTCTTTGAGTGACTTGCTTCCGGAATTGCATTTTCATGGACACGACCGGTTCAGTTTGACATTTGCACTCATTTTAGGTCTCGCAATTGCGTGGGGTATTTCTTCTCTGCATTCGCATGAAGATTCTCACGAACATCATGACGAATCGAGTATCCTGCACGAACATTAAAAGCAAATACGATGACACAAACAGCACCAAATTATAAGAAAACGTTGAATCTGCCTAAGACTACATTCCCTATGCGGGGGAACCTTGCACAAAATGAGCCACAGTCGATAAAGCGTTGGGACAAGGAAAAACTCTACAAAAAGGTTCAGGAAGCACGTCAAGATGCCGAGCCATTTGTTTTTCACGATGGTCCACCGTACGCGAACGGGTCTATTCACGTGGGGCACTTGCTCAATAAAGTTTTGAAGGACATTGTTGTTCGCACACAGATCATGTCAGGTAAAAAATGTCCATATACGCCAGGGTGGGATTGTCACGGACTGCCGATTGAACACAAAGTTATGACAAGTTTGGTTGAATCAGGGAAGATTGAGAAGTTGAAAGAACTCAATGACGATGCGAGAAGAATTGCCATTCGACGGGAGTGTAAAAAATACGCGTCGAAATTCGTAAAATTGCAAACAGGGCAAATGAAAAGCTTACTCACACTTGCTGATTACGATGATCCATATTTAACAATGGTTCCAAAGTACGAAGCGTCTGTGCTTGAAGTGTTTGCAGACCTCGTTGAAACCGGACTTGTTTATCGGCAACTAAAACCAGTGCACTGGTCGATTGCAAATGAGACTGCGCTTGCAGAAGCAGAACTTGAATACGAAGACCGCGAAGATCCTTCCGTCTTTGTGTACTTTGATGCAACAGATAATGATGCTGTGGCAAACGCGTTTGATGTTTCAATTGATAGAACACCTTCCTTCTTAATTTGGACAACAACACCGTGGACGCTTGTTGCCAATATGGCGATTACCGTTTCGCCGCGATTTGAATATGCACTCGTTCGGCTCGGCGACCACGTTACGATTATTGCTAGTGAATTGCTCGAAAAAGTTGCAAGCATAACTGGTGCAACACCAGAAGTACTTGGCACTTGTAAGGGTGATGCGCTTGTTGGGTTGCAGTATGACCATGTGTTTTGCGAGCGGTCATGTCCAATTATCAGCGGTGACCATGTAACCTTAGAAGACGGCACGGGTTTAGTGCACACAGCTCCCGGCCACGGCACAGATGACTACATCGTTGGGCTTGCGAACAACTTAGCTATCTATTGCCCAGTCAAAGCAGACGGCGTGTATGACGAAACGGTTCCAGCATTTTTGTCTGGCCTTTCAGTCTGGGACGCTAATGAAGTTGTTGTCAACAAATTGCGAGAGTCAGGCAACCTCTACCACATGTCAATGTATACCCATAGTTACCCGCACGATTGGCGAAGTAAAACGCCGGTTATTTTCCGCTCAACGGAACAATGGTTTGTCGCGGTAGATGGCGAACTTG
Organism: Phycisphaerae bacterium; assembly: GCA_002689385.1. Lineage (GTDB taxonomy): Bacteria > Planctomycetota > Phycisphaerae > Phycisphaerales > SM1A02. The sequence goes on along the minus strand of NZFX01000015.1, from coordinate 5,275 downwards.
GTGATGCAACGCTTCGTGCAAAAGCACTTGAGGCAACCGAAAACGATATAACATTTGTTCCCGCTTGGGGACAAAATCGAATGCGTGGTATGCTTGACTCAAGGCCAGACTGGTGTTTGTCACGGCAACGTTCTTGGGGATTGCCAATCCCAGCATTTGTATGTGAAGATGGGTCTTTTTTGCTAACGCCTGAAACAGTTCGCGCAGTTGCCAAAGTTTTCGAAGAACACGGTTCTGACAGTTGGTTTGCGCAACCGCCAGAAGTATTGCTTACATATTGGGAGAACCCGGAAAACATTGATTTGTCAAGGCTTGAAAAAATGCATGATATTTTTGATGTGTGGTTTGAATCTGGAACGTCTTGGCACGCAGTCATGCAGACCCGAAAGCAGGGCTATCCGATGGATTTATACCTTGAGGGCAGCGATCAGCATCGTGGCTGGTTCCAGCTTTCCATGTTGCCAGCGTTGGCAACAACAGGTCAGTCGCCGTTCAAAACAGTCTTAACGCACGGTTTCATGGTTGCAAAAGACGGCAAAAAAATGAGCAAAAGCGGCGGTAACGCATTGAACGTAGACGAACTGCTAAAAGATTTTGGTGCGGATGTTTGTCGCTGGTGGGTGGGGTCGCTTGCTTATGATAATGATATTAAAGTCGACATGGGGTTTTTTGAGATTGCCGCCGAAAGCTATCGTAAGGTACGCAACACGCTTCGATTCTTACTTGGGAATGTGGAAGATGCGCAAGAAGTAGAAATTGCGCCTACGTCCATTGACGGCTGGGTCTTAGGCGAACTGGCAGCGCTTGAAGCAAAAGTTGTTGGTGCTCTGCACTCGTACGATTTTAGAATTGCCCAGCAAGCGCTGTATGACTTTTGTAATGACACGCTTTCATCGGTCTACCTTGCAACAGTAAAAGACCGTTTGTATTGTGATGCAGATGATTCACTGCGAAGCAAGCAAACGTCGGCAACAATAAAAACGATTTCAAACACCCTCATTCGCTTGCTTGCACCCTTCATGCCACACACAGCGGATGAAGCATGGCGCGCCTTGCACGGTGACGATGTTGGTTGTGTACATACGCAACGGTTTTCGGCCATCGCGTATTCTTCAGATAAAGCATGGAGCGATGTCATGGGTATTCGCGATAAAGCGCTCAAGGCACTTGAAGAAGCAAAAGGGCAGGGCATTGATAACCCACTTGATGCGGGTTTAGTTTTGCCTAACTCCATCTCAGCTTTTGATCCAGTGGATGTAGCTGATCTTTGTGGTGTTTCCCGTGTTTCATTTGAGGGAGAAACTATCGTTGTACAAGATTTGCGTGAAGAGCCACGTTGCGACCGTTCGTGGAAACGAGATGGCACTGTGAAACTTCGAAGTGATGGCGGAATGTTAAGTGACCGTGATGCGAAAGCCGTAGGGGTCGAGTAAACTACGTTGACTATGACTGAATTTTTACCCCAAATAGCGTACGACGACTTTGCAAAACTAGATTTACGGGTAGTGACTGTGACCAAGGCCGAGTTACACCCTGACGCAGATCGACTTTTAAAGTTGCAAATTGATGATGGTACACCTGATGGCCGTCAAATTTGTGCAGGGATGAAGGCTTGGTATGCACCAGAAGAACTCGAAGGGTCGCAAGTAATCATTGTGGCGAATCTTGAACCGCGAAAAATTCGTGGCGAAATCAGCGAGGGCATGGTCATTGCTGCAACAAAGCTCAACGGTGAAGAGGCACAGGATGTAGCTGTCCTTCGATGTGACAGAGCGATGCCTGCTGGCGCAAAAGTTAGTTAACTTCGCTGTCTTCTGTAACTTCGCCACCACTTGGGCCACGTTCGAAATTGTGGCGCTCCGCTAACGTGTCGAAAGAAAACGTTTCACTGATGGCATCGACGCCACCGAGTTCATCGAAAGACATCATTGTTTGAAGTATCGCTGAGTTGCCGCCGGTAAACTCACGCGCAAGTTCAATTGATGCAGGGGTTGTGTTTGTAACTCGAACGAGTATAAGCGCCATATTTTCAGTTGAGGGCACGATGAAAATCTGTTTATCTGTTGGCAGTGAAGCAACAGGTGTGTCCAGAGGAAGGTCATTTGCGCGCTTGGTGATTGACTTGATAGTTTCGCTGTCGATGTTCTCAAGTGAAGGAATTGTGGAAACCATGTCTGCGATTTGTTGTCCAGTGGAAAGCCGTTGCATGATTGATTGCGTCATGAGTGGACGTGCAGTTGCAGGGTCAAGAATCGCAGGGACTCCAGTATCTACCATCGATACTGGGCGTGCTTGGTTGACAGTCGTGTTGTATTCAATAGATGCGGCGAGCATGCCATTTTCACGAGCAAGCTGCTCAATCAAATCTGTTTCTGCTTGCAGTGCTTCCCAGCGCGCGATGCGACCAAGGTCGTATGAAACAGAGTCATTCACTTCGGCAACATCGTGAGGACGACGCGTAGGGTCAGTGTCAGTAATGCGGAAAACAAGCAAGTCGCCATTTGCAGTTTCAATGACAGAACTCGCTACGTCTTGTTGAATTCTGTAAACGCCTTCTGCATTGAATTCTTTCGCAGAGCTGATAAGTGTTTGCATGCTAACTGGAATGTCGCCGAGATTTACAGCTTGGTCATTCCCGATGACAGGGACAGTTGAAACATCAGCAGTAGCTACCCAGTCAGCGTTTGCGCCATATTCTGGAAGTGTTAGCGCAAACTCAGTTTGTAGTGAAGTTGCAAGTGCTTCGAGATTGAGTTTTACGTCATCCCAGTTTTCTGGGAGAACGACAAAGCCATTAAGTTCGTTTAGGCCGCGCCGAGGGTTGCGTAGTTGTTCAGAAGCACTTCTTGCAATTGCGGAACGCGTTTTTGCAGTTAGCTCTTCAAGGTACGCGTTTGAAACTTCCGGTGGAATAGTGTTGGTTGAACCTATTGCAGGGAAATTCGGATTGCTCTCGTTTCGTCGCCAGTATTTTCGTTGTTGGCGCGATGAGAAGTCATCGCTTTTTTCAGTAGCTTGGCTGATGGCATCTGCAGGAATTTTTAGCCATTCAATTTTGAAACGGTCGGGTAGTTTGTATCCGAACCCGTGGTCGCCAGCACCTTCTGGTGTGTCAGCCCACGCCTCAAACTGCGTGTTCATAGCATCTGCAGAAAAAGAACCATTGTCTTCTGGGGTTGCAGGAATAACAATAGTTTCAACTTCTACAGCCGAAAGTAAGTCGTTCGCTGCTGTGTGGAGGCGGCGGTCTGAAAACCGCCCTGCGGATTGATACATTTGTGCAAGACGTTGCACGCCCTGCAAATGAGCGAGTGCTTCAAGAACTTGTTGTGGCCTTGCGCCTGCGTTGCGAGAGATATTTAGTAATGTGGCTTCATCGATTGCAATGGATTGAATCGGTGGAGTTAGGCCAGCAAGGTCCGCTTCGCGTGTGAGTAAGAACCAGTGTGATGGTGAGTCAAGCTTGCCAACGCCTGGGATGTTGGAGCCAAGGCGGTCAATAATTTGTGACTCACCGACGATCTTTTGCCATTGGTCAAAACCAACCACTTCGCCATCACCAACGGTTGCTTGTGTCGTGCCGGCATAACCAGCGCGCTGTGCGAGTTGTTGGATGACATTCGGTGCAAGGAATGCAATAAGCAGCAATGTGCCGCCAAAGCCTAGAATCCAGACGCTGTACTTGCGGAGGAACTTAAACATATGAAGGTGATCCCTTGCCCATTGATGGCACGCGACCACCGCATGGGCGGTTATTGATTAACGGTAAAATTCAACGATGAGGTTTGTGTTTACATCAAACGGAATTTGATCAGGCGTTGGTTGAGTAACAACCGTACATGTCAATTCTGAAGGATTCATGTTGAGCCAATCGGAGACGATGTGCCCAGCAAGAGTTTCCATGTTTGTGCGAGCGAGGTTGTGAATCGTTGGCTTAAGTGTGATGACATCGCCTGCAGAAACTGCGAAGCTTGGTCGGTCAACTTTTTTGCCGTTCACAAGAACGTGCCCGTGCACAACCATTTGCCGTGCGGCCCAGATGGTTCGAACAAAACCTGCGCGTCGAAGCACATTGTCTAATCGTTTTTCCAAAAGTTGAAGAAGAACTTCACCCGTGTTTCCACGAAGGCGACTCGCTTGAGCAATGTATCGACGAAATTGTTTTTCAAGAATGTTGTAGTGGTAACGGAGTTTTTGTTTCTCAACAAGACGAACACCGTAATCCTTTAGACGACGACCACGAAAGCCGTGAGGTCCGGGAGGAGTGAGTTGTCGTTTTGCAGTGTGCTTTGGAATATCCGCAATTGGAACACCGACGCGACGAGAGAGTTTGACTTTAGGTCCAAGATAACGAGCCATACAAAATTACCGATTCTGAAAAAAGGCACCCAAGGGGAGCGATCGACCATCGAGCGCATCACCAAAACGGGTGAGGAACGGCGAATTAGACCAGAAAAACAGTGATTTTGCAACCCACTCCGTCGTACTTCGCAGCATTTCTCTTCTTGGTCCGATAATTACATTGCTCGTAGGTGGTTGGATATGTGACTGTCACTTTGAAAAATTAAAAGTGATTGGAGTATTAGTTATTAGACGTTGTTAGAGCGTGTAGTATCGGGGAACCTCAAGGGTTGGACTAACTCGTGCCGATAGCATTTGGCGGTACATAAGAAGAAAAGGATTCACACATGCTAGAAACAACTGTTGATTATTGGACATGCATCGATTTGGCCCAAGCGCTCGAGCAAACTATGCGAAACGACCTCTGGTCGACAGCAGAACGTATTGCAGAGACAGCATCCAGAATCACAAACAAGCCGGAAGAGCTTGTTTCAGCGCTTTCAAAGTTCAATGTACGAAAAGCAGCCCTCGACGCATCTGACGGTGTTGCAGACACGACTATTACTACTATTTCTTCAGATACCGCACACTTTTCCAAAGCTGGGTAACGCTGGTATTCTTGCCGGATGGCAAAACCGAAAAAAATTGACGTGAAAAATGAGCAGATTCGAAAGAACTATCCAAAATCATAACGCCTAAGGGGAAGGTTGCAGAGCAATACGGTGATCGCATGCTTGTGCCTGCGTCCATTCAAGTTGACGCAAAAATGAAAAAAGTGCGTAAAGGGAAAGTGATGACTATTGCACAGATACAAGAAAGACTCATCAATGAACAAGACGCAACAAGTGAAGCGGCTGCGCAAAGAAGGGCAGAAGATAGTGAGACGTGGTAAACGGTGGTTTGTCGACGGCTTTTAAGGTATTCTCTTCTGTGT